>NZ_CP043505.1:0-316675 GCF_008365295.1 Agromyces intestinalis | reverse complement strand
CCTGCACCGCGCGGAACGCGATCAGCGCCGGCATGCTCCATGCGAAGCCGCACAGGATGGAACCGAGCAGGAACAGCCCGACTCCGATCAGGATCACCGGCTTGCGCCCGATGGTGTCGGCGAGCTTCGAGTAGATCGGCACCGACACCGACTGCGCGAGCAGGTACACCGAGAACAGCCATGGGAACTGCTCGAACGACCCCAGGTCCTTCACCACACTCGGCACCGCCGTGGCCAGGATCGTCGCGTCGATCGCGATGAGCCCCGTCGAGAGCATGAGGGCGATGAGGATCGGCCCACGCTCGGAACGGAATCCGACGGCGGAGGCTGTTGCGGGTGAGGCCATACTGAACCCAAGTCGGTGATGCGGGGCGGGTATTCCGCCTTCATGGGAATCGGCCGTCGCCGGCCGTCGTCGGCGGGCCCGACTCGGGCGATACCCTCGCAGCATGGAGGTCACCGTGCGCGTGAAGCCCGGCAGTCGCCGCGGCCCGCTCGTCGAGGCGGCAATCGATGACCCCGCTGCGTCGCTCATCGTGCACGTGCGCGAGCGGGCGGTCGACGGCGCGGCGAACCGCGGGGTCATCGAGGCGGTCGCGGCGCACTTCGGCGTGCCGCGCCGACGGGTCGAGATCGTGCGCGGCGAGACCGCGCGCATCAAGCGCATCAGGGTGGAGGGCACGGATGTCACGGGCTGACCGGCACGGAACGGATGACGCGACCGCCGGTCGCGCGATCGTCGAGGTGCTGACGCGGTACGCCCACGAACTGCCGGGGCTGCTGCGCTCGGCAACTGCTGACGAGCCCGACGCGGTGCACCAGGCGCGCATTCTCGTGCGCCGCGCTCGCAGCGTGCTCGGTGCCGGCAAGCGGTGCTTCGAGGCGGGTGCCGCCGACGGCGTGCGCGACCTGCTCGAAGGGCTCGGCGACGAGCTCGGCGCCGTGCGCGACCTCGAGGTGCGTATCCGCCACGCCGAGGAGCACGTGGGCGTCGGCGCCGATGAGACCGTGGTCGATCGGCTGATCGTCTCGGAGCGGGCCAGGTACCGCGCCGCGCACGAACGCCTGACGATAGCGGTCGACGCGGCCGGGCCGGTGCACGACGCGCTGCGGGCGTTCGTCGATGCGCCGCCGATGTCGGCTCGCGGTGAGCGTGCCGCCGCCGACGGACTCGCCGCCGTGCTGCGCCACGAGCTTCGACGCGTGCGCCGAGCCGAGCGGCGCGCCGTCGGCGACCTCGAGTCGCTGCACCGCCTGCGCCGAACCGCGCGCCGGCTGCGCTACGTCGCCGAGGCATTCACCGAGTCGCCGGTGCCGGTCTTCGGCGACGAGTCGGGTGTCGCGGAACTCGCCGAGGCGGCGAAAGCCGTGCAGGATACGCTGGGCGACCACCGTGACGCCGTGCTGTTCGCACTGCAGGTGCGGGACGCCCAGGAGGCCGCTCGCGCCTCCGACGAGCCCACGGGGGAGTACGGGCGCATCGCGGCCGACGCCTTCGCTGCTGCGCACTCGCAACTGGAGGGGCTGTCAGCCGGGCTCGCCGAGCTCTGGGCGGTCGCGGGTTCAGGCCGGTCGGCTCCATCAGGCTCACCCGGCTAGGGTTCCCCTCATGAGCTTCTATCTCGAGCTGATTCGGGCCCGCTTCAATCAGCGCAACGACGTCAGCGTCGACCCTGTCCCCTGGGCGCTCGACGACAAGGAGACCGCCTACACGCACGCGTCCAACCGCAACTATCGGACGCCGCGACGGGTACGCACCGCGACGGCGGAGGAAGCGTTGGCTGCTGGCAATGCGATGGGCAACCGATTCGTCGTGAAGCAGCCGAACCGGCACTCTACGATGGGCGTCTACGTGCTCGAGCGGATCGCGGACGGACGCTACCTCGATCTCTTCAGTCTCGAAGAGAAGACAGACGCCGACATCCGCGCCGTCGGCATGGCACCTGAGTACTGGCTCGCCGAGGAGTGTCTCGACTCCGGCCTGGTTGGGAAGCCGATTCCCCTCGACTACAAGGTCTATGCGTTCCGCGGCATGATCACGCACATCGTACAGATCGACCGGAATGTCTACCCGCCTCGAGTGGCGGTGTTCGACGGCTCCTTCATCCCGCTCGAGCCCGGGAAGGACTACACGACGGACCCTGCGCGGTGGCTGCTGGAGGGGCATGTCTATCCCCGGCACGCGGGCGCGATTCTGCAGATGGCGTCGCACCTCTCGCTGAGCCTGCAGACGAGGTTCGTCCGCGTCGACTGCTATGACACCCCTGAGGGCCCGGTGTTCGGGGAGTTCACCTTCGCGTCCGGCCCCGATGACGTCGGCATGCTCAGGTACAGCGCTCGCATCCTGGACGCACTCGACCGCGCAATGAACGGCGAATCGATTCCGCCGCTGTCGGGCTTCGGCGCCTCGGCGCCCCGAGGCACGTCCTTAGCGGGACCCGAGCGAGTCCTCGCCCTGCTCGGAGCCGGGGCGATCGACAAGGACACGAGATACGGTGTGTCCGTTGCTCGATACGTTCAGCCCACGTTCGGTCAAGACTCGGTGCGACTCGCACTCGCTCTGATCGGCTACCTCAACGGTGACCGCTCACGTGCATACACGATTCAGAACATTCTCCGGGGCGACCGATTCTCTCGGGAACGGCTGTCGGAGTTCGTTGAGGCCGCGCTCGACTTCCACGACGCCCGGGCATCGAGTGGGAATCCATGGCATGCAGCTCGAGCCGCAGAGATCCGATTGCTCGATGGCCAGGCTGGTGCGTTGGAGAGTCTGCAGGCGCTCGCGGAAGCCGGATCGGTGCAGGCCCAGCGCGTGTTGCAGGCTCATTCGGCGCGCTCTTCGGCCTGAACCCTGCGCAGGCCGCGCTCTCTCGTTTCGAGCTGATCCAGGGCAATTCGCGGCAGGTAGGCTCGCGCTCGGGGCGGTCGCGGGTTCAAGCCCCGTTACTCGCCCAGTCGACGCTGCATGACGACGCGAGTCGGAGTCGGGCGCGCGACCTCGTCGAATCCGGCGGCGATGAACATCGAGACCGTGCCCACGAACAGCTCGGCTGCCGACGCTCTCGACTTCGTGGACGGATCGACGGCGTACCCCTCGACGATGCGGGCGCCGTGAGCTTCGGCGTGCTCGGCAGCAGCCCGCGCGAGCGCTCCGGCGATTCCCCGCCGACGATGTGCGCGGGGAACGACGAAGCACGTCAGGGCCCACACGCCCTCGTCGCCGAGATCGGGATGGGCGCTGCCGTCGGCGACGATGCGGCTGGTGCGCAGCCGGGGCAGCCGTGACCGGGGCTCGATCGCCACCCAGCCGACCGGTGCGTCGCCGTCGTAGGCGATGAGACCGGGGTCGGTCGAGGCATCCGCCACCTGGTCGGCGAGCCGAGCGCGCAGCTCGGGAACCGACTCGCGCCAGTCGGAGCCGGGGATCTTGAACCACTGGCACCAGCACGTCGCCGGATCGCCTCGCGTGCCGAACACGGCTTCGACATCGGCGAAGGGCACGGTATGGGCGGGGACGATGCGGAACTCGGCGTCGGCCATGCCGCCACGCTAGTCGCGGCATCCGACACCGCGCGTGGATTCTGGAGATCTCCAGAATCGTGCCGGAACTGCGCATCTACGAGAGCATCGCGCGTCTGGTGGTACGGCGGCCCGCGGTCGAGACCGGAGGTTCCGGATTCTCGTACCACCGCCCCGTGCTGACCGTGCTCGTCGTCTTCATCGTGCTGTCGGCGGTCGAGATCCCGTTCATCGACCTGATCGTGCACCGATGGCCGGCGGTGCGCATCGGATTCCTCGTGCTCGGCATCTGGGGGCTGACCTGGATGGTGGGGTTCCTCGCGGCGTTCCTCGTGCGGCCGCACGCCGTCGGGCCGACCGGGATCCGGGTGCGCAGCGGGCTCGAGATCGATGTGCCGCTCGGCTGGGACGAGATCGCCTCGGTCGCCGTCGACCACCGCGTCGACGAGCCGAAGTCGCCGCGGTTCGTGGGCGGCGACGACGGCTCGGATGCCACGCGCACGCTCGTGCTGCGCATGCAGGATGCGACGAACGTCGAGATCGTGCTCGAGCGTCCGACCGCCGTGACGCTGCCCGGCCGGGCGCCGCGCGGTGGCACGCAGGTCGTCGGTGCGGTGCAGTTCTGGACCGACGACCCCCGAGGGCTGCTCGCAGCGGTGCGGCCGTACCTTATGGAGGAGTGAAGGGCGGGAACGTGCGCTTCCGCTTGTCGAGGAGCGCGGGAAGCGCGGGCCTCAGCGTGGTCAAGGTCAGCTCTCGGATGCCGCTATGATGGACGAGTTGCCTCCGAGCACTCGGAGGCATCGGGATGTGGCGCAGCTTGGTAGCGCACCTGACTGGGGGTCAGGGGGTCGCAGGTTCAAATCCTGTCATCCCGACCATGTGATGTGTCAGGACCTCGTTGACAGATTCCCCCTCCTTCGGGAGGGGGTTTCGTCGTTTCTGGGGTTGGTCGATGCGGTCGGTGTTGATGGTGTGTTCGGCGAGGATTTCGCCGGTGTGTCGAGTCGTGACCGGGTCCCGATTCGCTGGCGCCATCGCTCATCGTCGAGCCTGTGGACCATGTCCCGACACATCACCGATGGAATCGATGTCCCGACGCATCCGTCAACGATCTCCTGAAACCACACACGGTCAACCCGACGTAGAAACCCTGGCGAGAAGAGATTTCTCGCCAGGGCTTCGTCAGTGTATCGGGGCAGCGACCCTTGTCTCTCACGCGGCGCCGTCGAGCTCTCGTCGCAGCACCGGCAGCACCTCGCTGCCGACGAGGTCGATGACCTCGTGGATCTTCGACTCGGGGATGCCGCCGTAGTCGAAGCCGAACAGCACACGGCGCAGCGGACCGAAGTGGCCTGGGAAGCTCAGCACCTTCTCGACGACCTGGGCCGGGCTGCCGACGGTGAGGCCGGTCTGCGCGACTTCTTCCTCGAGCGAGCGACCCGATCGGGCGTGGATCGGGTGCGCGTCGAAATACGGGCGATACTCGTCGAGTGCGTCTTGGGAGTTGGGACGCACCCAGACCCCGCCTCCGGCGCCGACGATCGCGTCGCCGGGGCCGCCATGTCCATGGGCGGCGAATCGCTGGCGGTAGAGATCCACCGAGCGGGCGTAGTGCTGCATCGGCGCGAAGTTGTTGTTGACGAAGAACCCGTCGCCGTACCGGGCCGCCTGCTCCGCGATCTCGGGGCTGCTGATGGATCCGTGCCAGACGAACGGGGCGACGCCGTCGAGGGGCCGGGGCACCGAGGTGAACTGCCTCAGCGGGGTGCGGTAGCGGCCCGACCAGTCGAGGTTCTCCTCTCGCCACAGCCGGCGAAGCAGCGCGTAGTGCTCGAACGTGAGGCCGAGGCTGTCTTCGGCGTCGTATCCGAACCAGGGGTACACCATGGGGGTGTTGCCGCGCCCGAGCATCAGGTCGACCCGGCCGTCCGAGAGGTGTTGCAGGGTCGCGAAGTCCTCGGCGATCTTCACCGGATCGTTGGTGGTGATGAGCGTGGTGCCGGTCGACAGCGTGATGCGGGTCGTGCGCGCGGCGATGTAGGCGAGCAGCGTCGAGTCGGAGCTGGAGATGTACGGCGGGTTGTGATGCTCGCCGATCGCGAACACGTCGAAGCCGGCCTCTTCGGCATGCACGGCGATGCGGGTGAGCGCATGGATGCGCTCATGCTCGGACACGAGGTCGCCGCTGACCGGATCGCGGGTGACATCTCCGATGCTCAATGTCCCGAACTCCATCTTCACACCTCCCGTGATTCAGGCGAGTGCGACCGTGCGGGCGATCGCGACGAACAGCGGGGCTGCCACCAGCAGCAGCACGAACGGCAGTCCGGCGAACTCACGGCGGCGGATATGGACACCGGCGGCCCCGACCAGGAGCGCCGCGAGGGCGTATCCAGCGATGGGGGTGAGCACCGGCAGAACGCTCAGCGCCCACGGCAGCACGAGGCCGAGAGCTCCGGCGACTTCGGCGAGTCCGATGAGCTTGATCGCCGGCTGACTGAAGTCTCTCGCCCACCCCATATTGGGATTCTCGAGAATCCTCGCCTTCGACCGGGCGAGCTTGCTCGCCCCGGCTCCGCCGAGCAGGAGGGCGACCAGCCCCGTGACGATCCATACAGCGATTTCCACTGATTGCTCCTTTCCTTGGTGTTGCGTGCATACGTGGGTTCGTGAGGGTGATCGGAACGATCAGCAGGTTCAGCACTTGAGGCGGCCGTTCTGCCCGTAGGCCTCGTGCGCCCGCGCGTTCTCCGACGGGAGGCTGTGCTCGCGCACGCGCCGCCGCGCAGCCCGGGCGGCGGCGATCTCCTTCATCTCACGGCTTCATAAGCGGACTGTACCCCGCTTGCATCTGGAACGTTACCCCGGTTATGCTCGGTGTGCAAGTCGGCAGTTCACCGCACTTGCAGGAGGCGCCCATGAGCACTGAGCGAGCCGACGCGGCGCGGAACCGCGCGGTGCTGATCGCCACAGCGCGGGAGATGCTGGCCGAACTGGGCGCCGACAAGATCACGATGGACGCGCTTGCTGAGCGCTCGGGGCTCGGGAAGGGCACCGTGTTCCGGCGATTCGGCACCCGATCGGGCATCTTCATGGCCCTGTTGAGCGATGGCGAGCGAGCCTTTCAGAAGCGTGTGCTCGCCGGCCCTCCGCCGCTCGGGCCCGGGGCCGAGCCGCTGGACCGACTCATCGCGTTCGGGCAGGAACGTCTCCGGTTCCTGACGGAGAACCGCGAGATCGCGCGCGCAGCGCTGGACGGACGCACAGCCGTGCCGTTCGGCCCGCCCGCCCTGATGACTCAGAGGCACCTCCGGATGCTGCTCGACCAGCTGGGGGTCGATGCCGCCGACGTCGAGATCCTCGCGATGCAACTCACCGCGGCTCTGGATGTGCCGCTGCTGCTCTACACCGCGCCGGAGGCCGGCGACCATCCCGACGAGACCTTCGAGGAGCGACTCGCGCGGGGGTGGAAGGACCTCGTCAGTCGGCTGTCCCCGTAATCCGGCGCGGCCGGGTGCCGACCGATCGCACCACGCATGTCCCTGACGAAAGGCCGCATGGCGCGCAGGCCCCGCGGCGTGCCGCCCAGGGTCAGGCTCGCCACGGCGTGAGCCGCGGCCACCAGCCGGGCACATTGCGCCGGTACGCGTCGTACTGCTCGCCGAAGGTGCGCTCGAGCGTCGGCTCCTCGTATCCCTTCACGAACGTCACGACGGCGGCGAGCACGACGGCCGCGTAGCCCACGAGCCACCAGCTGCCGAACAGCAGTGCCTGGCCGAGGATGATCGCCAGCACCGCCAGGTACATCGGATTGCGCACGTAGCGATACACGCCGGTCACGACGAGCGTCTCGGTCGGGGCGACCGGGGCCGGGGTGCCACGGTGCACGGCGAACAGCGCGAAGGCATACAGCAGGAAGGCGACGCCCGCACCGATCGCCAGCCCGGCGAGCGGCACCACGACCCAGGCCGCGCCGCCCCAGTCGTGCCACCGCCAGCCCGAGATGAGCCAGGGGACGACCCCGGCCACCGTGCCGGGCGCGAGCAGGAGGAACACGAGCGTCCCGATCCACGCTCGTGCGCCCGCTGCTGCGCCGGCCATGCGCGACAGGGTAGCCGATTCCCGACCGGCCAGCGTGCCCGCCGACCGTCGATCACCCCGCGGGCCGCCGCCGAGTCGCGATGAGCGCCCACACCGCGAGCACCACGGCCGCGAGCGTCGGGAATCCGAGCGCCGGCAGCACCGGATGGTCGGGCACCATGTCGCCGCACAGCCAGAAGAACAGGATCGTCGAGGCCAGTGCCGACAACGGCGCGAACCACCGCACCAGGTCTCGGCCGGGTCCTGGTCGCGTGGCCCAGTGCTGCCGACGGCCGAGGATTCCGGCGCCGGCCACGGTAATCGCGAGCAGCGCGAGCGTCAGGTTCGTCGCGAACGGGAACGCCTGGCGGGCCGCGGCGGACCCCCGTGCCACGTCGTCGGGGCCGGTGAACGTGCCCTGCGGGAAGTCGAGCGCGACGCCGAGGTCGTCGACGGTGAGCGCGAACGGGTACCCGTAGTCGCTGTCGTGCAGCTCGAGCCCGTACGAGCGCATGCCGCCCGAGGCATCCGTCGACTCCGCGGTTCCCGCGTACCGGTCGGGGTCCGCCTCGTCGGCGAGGGAGCCGAACGGCACCACCGCCTCAGCCCAGTCGCGCGGGTGCTCGCCGGTGTCGGTGTCGCGGGTGATCCACCCCGCCGAGGTGGCGAGCCCGGCGAGCTCCTCCGACAGGCGGAACTCCACGTGCAGCGGTTCGATCGCATGGTCCCAAGTCGGGAAGAGCTGCGCGGAGTCCCAGCCCTCCAGGAGCGCGACCCAGCGCACCCGGTCGACGACGTCGCCGTCGCGATCGACGGTCGCGACGGCGGCCGAGCCGATCGTGTACTCGATGACCGTGTCGAACGTGCCCGCCAACACGTCGGTCATCGTCGTGCGCATGAGCAGCGTGTCGCGGTCCTGTTCGGTCGCGAACGGCACCGCCTCGCCGTCGATGCGCACCGAGTCCACGCGGACGTCGAGCTGCTGGCCGTCGACGACGTTGCGCCACTGATCGGCCAGCTGCGGCACGCGTGAGCTCGAGTCGTCGAAGGTGACGCTCATGCGCTCGATCACGCGGATCTCGGCGCGTCCGTCGGCGGTGCGCGCGAGCTCGGCGCCGAGCTCGGCCGAATTCGCCTCGACCCAGAGCGATCCGGGCACGTCGCCCTCGTACGCCCGGTAGGTGAGTCCGCGCTCGTAGGGGTTGGGCACGGTCGCGACCATCGCGATCGCGGCCGGAACGAGCAGCACGGATGCCCCGATCACGAGCAGCCTCGTCCAGCTCAGGTAGGTCGGGGTTCGCCACCCGTGCACGCGTGCGCGCCCGTCGAGCTCGGCGTCGAGCATCGCGGCCACGCGTCGCCCGGCCTCGCGAGCCGGTGCCACGAGCACCGCGTACGGGAGCGCGAGGTCGCGCGACGGGCCCCGGTCGAGCAGCTGCGTGCGTTCGGCGAAGACGCCGATACCGCGGAGGTGCTGCTTGAGGAGCGCCCCGCGGCGGGTGAGCGGGCGCGTCGACCACGCGATCCAGACGACGACGGCCGCGATCACCGTCGAGACGATGACGAACGCCGCCGGCCACCAGACGATCGCGAGCTTCGCCTGGTGCGAGAGCTGGCGCACCAGCCCCCACTGCACGAGCACGAGCGCGGGCGGTGCGGCGAGGAACAGGTCGCGCACGAACCCGCGCGGCACCCGCCGCCAGCCCTGGTCGATCTGCGCGCGGCGGGCGCCGCGCGACCAGTAGCGTCCGAGCGCGCGCGGTAGGTCGCCCAGCCTTCCGGCGCGGCGCGCGGCGCGTGCGGCGTCGAGGCGCTGCTCGTCTCCGGCGCTCGCCGGACCGCGCCGCGGGATCGCCGCGAGGGCATCCGCGAGGGCGACCGCGCGGGGTGCGCCGAGCACGTGCGCGGCGGCGACGGGTGCGACCCCCGGAGGATCGTGCCGCGCCACGATCCACGGCCGTCCGCGCGCGTCGCCCCACGCGACCGCACGCGCCGCGAGCGCGAGCAGCAGCACGATCGTGAGGAACGCGAGCGGCAGCAGCGGCCCGAAGGTCTGCGTGAGGAAGAGCGGCGACGGGCCCGGCATCGCGAACGTGCGCCGCTCGAACGACATCGTGAACCAGGCGTTCGCGTGCGGCGGGATGTTCTGGTCGTTCGTGAGTCGGTACGTCACCGTGCCCGCGGGGCTGTCGTCCTCGGGCTCGAGCCATTCTCCGCCGCCGATCAGCGTCCAGGCGAGGGCCCCGCGCGGCTGTCGGATGAGCCGGTCGTCGACGTCCTCGGGCAGCGTCACGCTGACATCCAGTCCGCTGAACGCCTGGGGCCACGACGGACCGAACACATCCCACTCGAGCAGGTCGACCTGCGTGCCGGATGCCTCGTCGACGGCCTCGTACGCGAGGTCGCGCAACTCGTACCGCAGCACGAACTCGTGATCGCCGTCGAGCCGCTCGCCGGCGTCGAGGGTGAGCGTCAGCCGCGTCGCGCCCGCGGCCTGCTCGACGTCGATCGCCTCCCCGTCGAGGGTCGCCGTGATGCGTTCGGGCTCGAGCGCGTGCCCCTGGTACTGGGTCGCGAGCACGCGTCTGATGCCAGTGCGGTCGACGTCGTCGGGGAAGTGCGCCGTGATGCGCTCCTCGACCGCGGCGCGCAGACCGCCCGCCTCGTCGCGGGTGAGGTCGTAGTCCGCCGCGAATTCACGCGCGATCCAGTCTTCGGTCGCCGTCGACGCCGACGAGGTGATGTCCTCGAGCGTGAGGGGCGGGTTGATGACCGGCCCGACGAGCAGGACGACACCGGCTGCGGCGACGAGGGTCCAGAACACCCGGATGCCCCGGCGCAGCGGTATGCCGCCGTGCGAGCGGAGCCACGCTTCGAGCTGGAGGAGCCACCGGGACAGGAGCGCCCAGAGCGGGGTGTGGCGCGGGCGATCGTCGGGGATGGAGTCGGGTGGCGCGGGCAGGTCGTCGTCGGTGGCGTCGGGTTCGTCGGAGGGGATGCGCGCGGGGACCTCGTCGTTCGGGTGGCGGGGGCTCACCCGCCCGAGTCTAGATCGGGGCCGGTCCGAGGCTGAGCACTACGCTTGCGGCATGCTCTTCGCGCTTTCCGACATCGATGCGAGCGGATGGCTCGTGCTCGGCGCGCTGGCGATCGTGCTCGTCGGTTGGGGCGTCGCGAGCAGGGTCGCGTATCGCCGGCGGGTGGCGCGGGAGCGGGCGGCCGTCGCCGATCAGACTTCGGATGCCTCGGGTGAGCCGCCGTCCGCCGGCCGACCTCCCGGCGACGAGCCCGACCGCAGATGAGCGACCCCTTCGAGCGGCTCCGCGACGAGATCGCCGCCGACCCGGTCAACGCCGAGTACACGGCCCTCGGGTGGCGCCCGCTCATCACGGGTTCGCCCGAGTCGCGCGTGCTGATCATGAGCCAGGCCCCCGGGCGACGCGCGCAGGAGAGCGGCGTCCCGTTCAACGACGCGAGCGGGGTGCGGCTGCTCGACTGGCTCGGCGTCACCCGCGCGGATTTCGACGACCCGGCGAAGTTCGCGATCGTGCCGATGGACTTCTATTACCCCGGCAAGGGCGCTTCGGGCGACCTGCCGCCGCGCCGGGGCATCGCGGCAGCGTGGCATCCGCGCATCCTCGCCGAACTGCGGCCGCGACTGACCGTGCTCGTCGGCGCGTACGCCCAGCGTGAGCGGCTGGGCGACCGGCGCGGCGCCACCCTCACCGACACGGTGCGCGCCTGGCGAGCGTACGCTCCGGCCGTCGTGCCCATCGTGCATCCGTCGCCGCTCAACGTGGGTTGGCACCTGCGGAACCCGTGGTTCGAGGCCGAACTCGTCCCCGAGCTGCGCCGGCTCGTGGCCGCGGCGCTCGCCGAATGATCTGAGCCGAGACAAGCAAATCACCTTTCGATCAGCTAAAGTTGATTTGAACCCGCCCCTATCGACGTTCGGAGGCGCCATGGCCCACTCCGTCGACCTGCTGTGGCATCCGCACGACGCCGCAGGCCTCAGCCGCCGCGACCGCGCTCCCGGCCGATACCGCGCGTACGTGCCCGACGAGCTCGGCGACCACCTGCCGCCCATCGGCGACGAGGCGCGACAGGCGGCCGAAGATGCGCTCGCCGTGCTGGCCCGGGCCGACGAGCGCATCGGCGCCGGCGGGGGATATCTGAACCACCTCCTGGTCCGCAGCGAGAGCATCTCGTCGTCGTGGATCGAGGGCAACCGCATCACCCCGAAGAAGCTCGCGATCGCCGAGCTCCTCGAGCACGGCAGCCGCGTCGCGCTCGATGTCGTGGGCAACGTCCGCGCCACCGAGGAGGCGATCGACGCGCTCGCCGAGCCCGGCCGCACCATCACGACGGCCGACCTCGAGCACCTGCAGCACGTCATCGAGCCCACCCTCGCGCCCGGCCTGCGCACCGAGCAGAACTGGGTCGGCGGGCCGGGGTGGAGCCCGCTGCGCGCCGACTTCGTGCCGCCGCCCGAGACCGAGGTGCGCCGCCTCGTCGACGACCTCGCTCGGTTCGTCACCGCGACCGACGGCAATCCGATCGTGCGGGCCGCCATCGCGCACGCGCAGTTCGAGACGATCCACCCGTTCATCGACGGCAACGGCCGCACCGGCCGCGCGCTCATCCACACCGTTCTCCGACGAGCCGACGCGCTGCGCAATGTGCTCATCCCGATCAGTACGGTGTTCGCCGGCGACACCACGGCCTACCTCGCGGGCCTCACCGCGTTCCGCGCCGATCCGCCGCGGCTCGACGACTGGGTGCTCGGTTTCGCTCGGGCGGCCGAACTCGCGGCCGGCAACGCCGTGCGCTTGGCCGACGAGCTCGCGCGACTCGACGGACAGGTCTTCGACGAGCTCGTCGAGTTCCGGCGCGCATCGGGGCGCACGCCCGCCGTGCCGCGGCGCGACGCGGTGGCGCGACGCATCCTCGTGGGCCTGGCTGCCGAACCGGTGCTCACGGTCGAGTCCGTCGCGATGCAGCACGGCGTGTCGACGGCGGCGGCCCACCGGGCCCTCGTCGAGCTCGCCGACGCCGGGATCCTCGGGCGATCGAAGGACCAGCGCGGGCGGCTCATCTGCTGGACGGCCGACCGGCACCTCGACCTGGTCGCGCTCACCGAGCGCAGCAATCGGGTCGGCGCCGGCGACACCGGCCATCGCAGGCCGCGGCTCGGTCCACCGGTGCCCGAGCGACGCACCTCCGACCGAACCTGACCCACGCCTCCCGGACGACCTCCGTGAGGACGCGCGGTTCGACACCATGGCGAAGCAACGTCATAAACGCTATGATCGCGTGACAGTGCAACGCATGAATTGTCATCCATGCGTGACATTTGATGAGACGGGACGGACGCATGCTCGACCTCGACGCATACCTGGTGTTCCTGGCGGTCGTGTTCACCGTCACCGTGCTGCCCGGGCCCGACCACGTCTATCTCGGCGCGGTCGCCCTCCGCGACGGCCGGGTGGCGGGGCTGATCGCGGCCGCGGGCATGGCCGCGTCGATGGGCGTGCACACCCTCGTCGCGACGACCGGCCTCGGCGTCGTGCTCGCCGCAGCACCCGCAGCGCTCATCGCGATCAGGGCGGTGGGCGCGGCGTACCTCGTCGTTCTCGGCGCCGGTGCGCTTCGCGCTGCCCGGCGAGCCCGTGCCGGATCAGAGGAGTTGTCGGCGACACCGGGCGGTCGGGTGTTCTGGCGCGCCGCCCTCGTGAACCTCACGAACCCGAAGATCGTGCTCTTCTTCCTCGCGTTCCTGCCGCAGTTCGTCGACGCCGACGCAGGTCCGGCCGCCGGCCAGCTGCTGCTGCTCGGGCTCTCGTTCGTCGCGGTCGGGTTCATCGTCGACAGCGCGTACGCACTGCTGGGCGGCGCCCTGCACGACTACCTTGATGCCCGCGGCACCCGCCGCGCGGCCATTGCGACGGCGAACGGCGTCATCCTCCTCAGCCTCGCCGGCGTCATCGTGGGGTCGATCGTGGTCGACACCGTCGCCGTGCCGGGGCCGGTCTGACGATCCGGCCGACCTCGAACACAGCCTCGGTCACGCGTCGTATGCTGTTCATGCGTGACGGTGGCGTGTCGCAGAAGGGAGCCGAGCCGATGGCGCAGGACGTGAGCCGAACCGTCGAGGCGTTCCCGATCGACCTCGTGGTCGACCTCGTCAACGAATGGGGAACCGTGCCTCGGGCGGTCGCGGGGGAGTCCGACGAAGCGTACCCGACCCTCGCCGAGTTCATCGCCGCGCATCCGGCGCTCCGAGCCGTCGGATCCCCGCACGCCGAGGGCGACCTCGTCGCGGCGGCCGATCGGCTGCATCCCGTCTTCGCGGCCGCCGACGCGGCATCGACGGCGGCGCTGCTCAACGAGCTCGTCGACGATGCGGCGCTCGCGCTGCGTCTCGAGGCGGGCGGCGAAACCTCCGAGCTCGCACTCGTCCACGCGGCGTGGCGGCAGGCGGGCGACGCGTCGGGCTCGACCCGGGTGCTCGGCTCCGCCGTGGTCGCGCTGGTCGACTGGCTTCGCGACGAACCCGATGCCGACCGGCTCGGCATCTGCGAGGGCGACGCCTGCGCGGACGTCTACGTCGACGCGTCGCCCGCCGGCCGTCGGCGGTTCTGCTCGCTCACCTGCCAGAATCGGGTCCGCACGCGCGCCTACCGTGCCCAGCAGCGGGCCGCAGCCACTCGGTCCTGATCCGGTCGGCGGCGCCGGCCGCCCAGGCCGCGTGTCTCAGTCCGTCAGCGTGCGGAACCGCGTCTCGTGCCACACCAGCGGCGGAGCATCCGGTCCCAGGCGCACGTCGACCACCTCGGCGACGATCAGCGACGACGAGCCCACCGGCACCACCAGCGTCGGCACCGCCCGCATCGCGGCCCGCGCATCCGGCAGGAACGGCTCGCCGCTCGGCAGGCGTTCCCACGGCTGCTCTGGCGTGAACCGCGGGCCCCCGCTCGTGGAGAAGGCGCGTGCGAGGTCCTCGTGCTGGGTGCCGAGGAAGTGCACCACGAGCGAGTGCGCGCCGAGCAGCGCGCCCGCCGTTCCGGTGGCGCGAGTCACCGAGAACACGAGCGAGGTCGGATCGAGCGCGACCGACGCCACGCTCGACGCGGTCAGCCCGACCGGGCCGGTCGCCGTCGCCGCGGTCACGAGCGCGATGCCGGCGGGGTGGGTGCGGAAGGCCGTCTTGAAGTCGGCGATGAGGTCGCTCATCACTCCACCGTACGTCCGGATGCCCCGCGCACTCGCGCGGGGCATCCGGTCGATCTCGTCGCGATCTCAGGCGACGAGCATCAGACGACCTGCGTCAGGCGCTCGCCGTCTCCTCGCGCTTGGGCAGCTTCCACCCGGGCCGCACGAAATGGCAGGTGTAGCCCCACGGGATGCGCTCCAGGTAGTCCTGGTGCTCGGGCTCGGCCTCCCAGAACGGGCCGGCCGGCTCGATCGTCGTGACGGCGTCGCCGGGCCACAGGCCCGAAGCGTCAACGTCGGCGATGGTGTCGCGCGCGACCTGCTCCTGCTCGGGCGAGAGCGGGAAGATCGCCGAGCGATAGCTCGTGCCGATGTCGTTGCCCTGCCGGTTCAGCGTCGTCGGGTCGTGGATCTGGAAGAAGAACTCCAGGATGTCGCGGTAGCTCGTCTTCGCGGGGTCGTACACGATCTCGACGGCCTCGGCGTGCCCGGGGTGGTTGCGGTAGGTGGCGTCCGCGTTCTGTCCGCCGGTGTAGCCGACCCGCGTGTCCAGCACGCCGGGCTGCTTGCGGATCAGGTCCTCGACGCCCCAGAAACACCCTCCGGCCAGCACCGCGGTCTCGGTGCCGGGGACTCGAGTGATCTCACCAGGTGCGGTCATGGTCGTCCTCCTCGTCGAGGCAGGATACTCCGTCGATCGGAGCCGGATGCCTCGCCATCCGCTGCAACGCCGGAATGGGCCCGCCTGTTCCCGAGCGCGCCGGTGGTCGCGCCGGACTCCCCGGGTACGACAGACTGGCACGCACGGGAACGGAAGGGAGCGCGCCGTGGAGGTCCTCGTCGTCATCGTGCTGGGGCTGCTCGGCATCGCCGCCGCCACCACGATCGCACCTCGATTGCGCGTCGCCTCGCCGCTGCTGCTGGTCGTGCTCGGCATCGGGGTCAGCTTCCTGCCGTTCATCCCCGACGTCGAGATCGACCCCGAGTGGATCCTCGCCGGGCTCCTGCCGCCGCTGCTGTACGCGTCGGCGATCGCCATGCCCTCGATGGAGTTCCGGCGCGAGTTCGGGGCCATCAGCGGATTGTCGATCGGCCTGGTCGTGGTGAGCTCGGGCGTGCTCGGGCTGTTGTTCGCCTGGCTGATCCCCGATCTCGGACTCGCGCTCGGCATCGCGCTCGGCGCGATCGTGAGCCCGACCGATGCGGTCGCGACCTCGATCGTGAAGCGCGTCGGCGTGTCGCCGCGCATCGTCACCGTGCTCGAGGGCGAGAGCCTGCTCAACGACGCGAGCGCGCTCGTGCTCCTGCGCTCGGCGATCGCGGCGACCGCCGCCTCGGTCACGTTCTGGGATGTGGTGGGCGACTTCGTGTTCGCGGTCGGCGTGGCGGTCGTGCTCGGCTGGGTCGTCGGCCGCGTCAACCTGTGGGTGCGGTCGCGCGTGAAGGATGCCACGGTCAACACCGTCATCTCGTTCACGGTGCCGTTCCTCGCCTCCCTGCCGGCCGACGCCCTCGGGGCATCCGGCCTCGTCGCCGCGGTCGTCGCCGGCCTCGTCACCGGGCGCGGTGCGATCCGCAGCCTCGCACCGGGCCACCGCATCTCCGACGCGCAGAACTGGCGCGCGATCGAGCTCATCCTCGAGGGCACCGTGTTCCTGATCCTCGGCCTCGAGCTCTCGACCCTGATCGACGACCTCGCGAACGAACAGCTGGGCGTCGAGGTGGGCGTGCTCCTCGCGCTCGCCGCGCTGGCCGCCGTCATCGCCGTGCGTGCTGGCTATATCGCCGTCACGCTGTGGATCCTCGCGCGCCGACGGCGTCGGGCGGCGGCGATGCGGCCCCGCATCGAGCAGATCCAGCAGCGACTCGACGCGCACGACCTCGCCGAGCGCGCCGAGGGCGCCGTCGAGGTCGAGGAGGCGGCCGAGGCGGAACGCGGTGAGGGCACCGCCGAGCCGGCATCGTCGGCGGTCGGTTCCGGCTCGGGCAGCAGCGCCGGCAGCGCCGCCGACGCCCCCGGGACGGCGACGCCCGGTGCATCCAGTCGGCGGGGCGGGCGCCGAGACCGCGGCGGCGACGGCTCGCGTCTGCACCGGGTACGCCGCATGCTGCGTCGCAAGGCCGCCGACATCGACTACTTCCTCGCGGTTCCGCTCGGGTGGAGAGAGGGCGCGGTCATCGTCTGGGCGGGCATGCGCGGGGCGGTCACACTGGCCGCGGCGCAGACGCTGCCGCACGACACCCCCGGCCGGTCGCTGCTCATCATCACCGCGTTCTTCGTCGCCGCCCTGTCGCTGCTCATCCAGGGCGGCACCCTGGGCTGGTTCGTGCGGCTGGTGAAGCCGGCGCCCATCGATCGGGCCGCCGTCGAGGCGGAGCGCGCCGAGGTGGACCGCCTGACCATCGAGGTCGCCCGTCGTATCTCGGCCGATCGGCGCGAGGCAACCGAGGCGGCGCGTTCGAAGGGCGAGGAGGGCCGGGAGATCGTGCGACAACTGCGCCTCGAGATCGTCGCGGCCCAGCGCGAGGCGCTGCTCGAAGCCCGCGACGACGGCATCTACAGCTCCTCGGCGCTCTCGAGCGCCCTCGACGCGCTCGACGCCGAGCAGATCAGCATGGAGCTGCGCGGGGAGAGCTGAACTCGGCCCTGATCGGCCGTTCTCACATCTGCCAGCCGCGCGCTCGCACCATTATCACGCCACTGCGGCATCCGCGACCCTGTCCACGGGATTGCCAGAAAAAGGTGAGGAACCGTCCAGAACGGGTCTGCAGACTGACTGCTTCCGCCTCGGCTCGCCCGAGGCATCCGTTTGTCACCGACTGGAACGAGACCGCGCCCGCGCCCGACGAGCCCAGCCCGTCGCCCAGTGCGCCAGTGAACGATATGCAGAACCAGACCTCCACCATCTCCACCGATCTCCACACCGAGCCCACCCGCCGCGATGCCCGCCGTCGCCGCCGCCACGACTGGCGGGTGAGCGTTGTCACCGGCGCCGCCGTGGTCGCCATCGGCGCCGTGTCGGGCGTCGGTTTCGTCTCGCAGAATGCCGTAGCCGCCCAGCGCGACCGCGTCGCCGAGACGCGCGTGCTCACCGACGCCGGCAACGCCGACACGATCCAGGCCGCCAGCCACAGCGTCGTGCTCGACGCACGTGCCGCCTACGAGGCCAAGTCCGCCCTCGCCGGCGCCGGTGCCGCCGTCACCGCGGCGCAGGGCAAGGTCGACGCCGCGGCGCTGGCCGCGACGGTCGCCAATCTCGACGACTACGAGCGCCTCTCGCCGTCGCGGGTGTTCACGCTCGTGACGCAAGCCGAGCAGCTCACCCAGGACGTGCAGGCCCGCGTGGCCGAGTTCGATCGTGTCGCGGCCGAGCAGGCCGCCGCGGCGAAGGCGGCCGAGGAGGCTGCGGCCGCGCAGGCCGCAGAGGAGGCCGCCTCGAGCGGCCCCTCGACCTCGTCGCGCCCCGCAGCCCCGTCGAACCCGAGCGAGGCCCAGGCCATCGCCCGCGGCCTGATGGCCTCGATGTACGGCTGGGGCGACGACCAGTTCGGCTGCCTCGTCGAGCTGTGGAACCACGAGTCGGGCTGGAACGTGTACGCGTCCAACGGCTCGAGCGGCGCCTACGGCATACCGCAGGCTCTGCCCGGCAGCAAGATGGCCTCGGCCGGCGGCGACTGGGAGACCAACCCGGCGACGCAGATCACGTGGGGTCTCGGCTACGTGGCCGGCCGCTACGGCACGCCGTGCGGCGCCTGGGACTCGTTCAACGCCCAGGGCTGGTACTGACGCAACCCCTGTCGGGAGCGGGCGCGACGCCCGTAGCCTGACGGGATGGACGAACCCTCCGACGCGCCCGCGACCAAGTCCGAATCCGGACCGGTCGCGGGCGTCCGTCGTCTCATCGAATGGGTGCTGAGCACCAAGCCCGCCCGCGCGTTCCTGCTCTACAACGAGAGCAAGGGTCCGAAGCTCGCCGACAGCGTGACGTACCGCACACTGTTCTCGCTGTTCGCGGGCGTGTTCCTCGGATTCGCCATCGCCGGCCTGTGGCTCGCGGGCAACCCCGACGCGATGGACGCGCTCATCGACGCGCTCGACGCCGCGATCCCGGGCCTGGTCGGGACGGGCGCGCTCATCGATCCCGACGACCTGGTGCAGCCGCTCACCTTCGGCATCGCCGGCTCGATCGCGCTCATCGGCCTCATCGGCACCGCGATCGGGGCGATCGACTCGCTGCGCGTCGCGTTCCGCACGATCGCGGCGAAGCCCGACAGCGAGCTGTTCGTGGTCTGGCGGATGCTGCTCGACCTCGCGACCGCGGTCGGTTTCGGGCTCCTGCTCGCGGCGTCGGCGGCGGTGACGGCCGGCGGCACGATCCTGCTCGGCGGCATTCTCGACCTCGTCGGGGTCGGCCCGAACTCGCCGGTGGTGGGCTTCGCGACCCAGTCGGTATCGGTGATCGTCACGTTCGCGATCGACGCAGTGGTGATCGCGGGGCTGTTCCGGGTGCTGTCGGGCGTGCGCGCGAAGGCGAGAGACCTCTGGAGCGGCGCGATCCTCGGCGGCATCGGTCTCACGGTGCTCCAGGTGCTGTCGAGCCTGTTCGTGGGCGGGGCGCGGAGCAACCCGCTGCTCGCGTCATTCGGCACGCTCATCGCCCTGCTCATCTGGCTCAATCTGTCGGCCCAGGTCATCCTCATCGCCTCGGCCTACATCGTGACCGGCGTCGAGGAGCGGGTGGACCGTGTCGCCGAGCGCTACGGCGCACGATCGATGGCGCTGCGGAAGCTGCGGCGGGCCGAGCGGCTCGCGAAGGAGGCGGGCGCCGAGGTGCTCAGGGCCCGCGAGGCGGTCGAGCGGGTGAAACCCTGAGCGGATGCCACGGGCGGATGTCGCTCCGATCGATGCGTCGCGCCGCCGTCGCGGGCAGAATGCAGGGATGCCGTTCACCCAGCGCCTCGTCCGTCGCGTCGTCGCCCCGCTGACCCGCACACGGTTCTTCCGGTTCATCGGCCCGCTGCTGCTGCCGCCGTTCGAACGGCTCGTCGCCCGGCTCTCGGGCGGTCGCGCTCAGGTGAGCGGCCTGCTCGTGCCGTCGCTGGTGTTGCACACAGTCGGCGCCAAGAGCGGTGAGCCGCGCGACACGGTGCTGATGTACACGCCCGACGGCCGCGGCCGCGCCATCGTGGCGGGCACGAGCTTCGCGCGCGAGCGGCATCCCGGCTGGACCTACAACCTGCTCGCGCACCCCGCAGCCGAGATCACCGTGCGAGGCCGACGTCTGCGCGTCGTCGCGAGTCCGATCCCCGATGACGAGCGCGACGCCGCGTGGGCCCGCATCGAGCAGCAGTGGCCCGGTTATCGCAACTACGAGCGCGAGTCGGGCCGGGTGGTGCGCCTGTTCCGACTGCAGCCGGTGCGGTAGCGTCGCGCACATGGCCGCCGACGCAGTGACCCTGACCGTGCCCGGCCCCCGAGGGGATCGCGAGGTGCGCGTCTCGAGCCCGGGGCGCGTGCTCTGGCCCGAGGTCGGCATCACGAAACTCGAGCTCGCCGAGTACCTGGTCGCGGTCGGCGAGCCATTCGTCGAGGCGAACGGCGATCGGCCCGTGTCGTTGCAGCGATTCCCGGGCGGTGTCGACGGCGAGCAGTTCTTCTCGAAGAATCCGCCGAAAGGCGCTCCCGAGTGGGTGCGCGCGGTGCCCGTCACCTATCCGAGCGGGCGTTCGCACCCGCAACTGGTGATCGACGAGCCGGCGGGCGCCGTCTGGGCCGCCCAGATGAACACCGTCGTGTTCCACCCGTGGGCATCGCGGGCCGAGGCATCCGACCTGCCCGATCAGCTGCGCATCGATCTCGACCCGCAGCCGGGCACCGGGTACGCCGAAGCGATCGAACCGGCTCTCGCGCTGCGCGACCTGCTCGCCGAGGCCGGATTGACGGCGTTCGCGAAGACGTCGGGCAATCGGGGCATCCACGTCTTCGCCCCGATCGAACCCGAGCACGAGTTCCTCGACGTGCGGCATGCCGTGATCGCGGTCGCCCGCGAGCTCGAGCGGCGCATGCCCGACCGGGTGACGACCGCCTGGTGGAAGGAGGAGCGCGGCGAACGGGTGTTCGTCGACTACAACCAGGCCAATCGCGATCGCACCATGGCGGGCGCCTACAGCCCGCGCGCGCTGCCGTGGGCGAGCGTGTCGTGCCCACTCGAGTGGAGCGAGGTCGCCGACGCCGACCCGCGTGAATTCACGATCCGCTCGCTGCCGGCTCGGCTCACCGAACGCGGCGACCCGTGGGCGGGCATGCAATCGAAGGCCGCGCGCATCGACCCGCTGCTCGACTGGTGGGCCCGCGACCTCGACGACGGACTCGGCGAGCTGCCCTTCCCGCCCGACTTCCCGAAGATGCCGGGGGAGCCGCCGCGCGTGCAGCCCTCACGCAAGAACCCCGCGAACTGGCAGGAGTAGCGCCCGCGAGTCCCGCCGTCGGCGCTCAGCCGACCTCGCCGTCGACGTAGCACCACCGACCCGCCTCGCGGACGAACCGGCTGGTCTCGTGCAACCGACCCCGTTCAGCGCCGTCGCGCCACGACGCGACGAACTCGACCACGCCGTCGCGGTCGAACGGGCCGCCGCGCTCGGTGCGCAGGATCGCGAGCGCCCGCCATTCGAGGTCGGGGTCGAGTTCGAGCTCGGTCGGCCGGGTCGACGCATGCCACGTGGCGACGAGATACCCGGCGTCGCCGACGACGTACGCGGTGTACCGCGATCGCATCAGCTGGGCGGCGGTCGGGGCGGGAGCGCCGGCCAGGAACGGCGCGCAGCATGCGCCGAACGCGTCGCCCGAGCCGCACGGGCACCGGTCGGCGTCGGCGGGGCGTCGGACGGATTCGGAGGAACTCGGCACTCCCTGATTCTGCCCCGTGCCGGCGAGGGAGCGTGGTCGCGCTCCCACGACTTCATCAGGCAGAACTGAGGATCCGTACAGATTCGACGTGCAGAGTGTCGGACTTGTGTGTGCGCTCCGGCTCGGAGGGCGCAACCCGACCCGGATCTCCGATCCATCCGAGCGCCCGAACCAACTATGCGCAATACCGATGTGAACACGCTCGAAACAACCGCCCCCCAGACCCGCCGGAGCCTGAGGCTCCACCGCACCGGCCGACGACGCCTCATCGTCGCCGGCGCGATCGCCGCCGCCGGCCTCATCGTCGGCACCGGCTTCACCGTGCAGGCCGCGGCCGAAAGCCAGGCCCGCATCGAGGCGACCGCCGCGATCACGAACGCGACGGGCCTCGACCACGGCCAGCTCGGCGCCTACCGCAACATCGCCGCCGCGAAGGCCATCGACACCGCGAAGGACACCCTGTCGGTCGCGGCCGACACGCTCGCCGCCGCCGACGGCAAGGTCGACGCGTCGGGCCTCGCCGCCTCGGTCGCGTCGCTCGGCGAATACGAGACGCTACCGACCGAGAAGGTCATCGACCTCACCGTCCAGACCAAGACCGAGGCCGAGAAGGCGCTCGCCGCGGTGCAGGAGTTCGACCGCGTCCAGGCTGAGCAGGCCGCGGCCGCCGCCGCAGCGCAGGCCGCCGCGAACACCCCCGATGGCGCCCGCGCGTACGCCGCCGACCTGGCCGCCTCGCAGTACGGCTGGGGCGCCGACCAGTTCTCGTGCCTGAGCAATCTCTGGCAGAAGGAGTCGGGCTGGAACTACCAGGCGTACAACGCCTCCAGCGGCGCGACCGGCATCCCGCAGTCGCTGCCGGGCGAGAAGATGGCCACCGCCGGTGCCGACTGGCAGACCAACGCCCGCACCCAGATCGCCTGGGGCCTCGACTACATCCAGCGCGCGTACGGCTCGCCGTGCAGCGCGTGGGGTCACTCGCAGTCGATGAACTGGTACTGATCGCTCACGCCCGCTCGACGAGCGGGGACATGGTCGACAGCTCGGGCCCGAGCCCGAGGTCGACGAGCTCGAGCCGGCCCGCGTACTGCGCGGCCGGCTCGAGCAGCAACCCGGCCTTCACCGCACCGAACGTCACGGTCAGATCTGCGCGCAGCACGGTCGGGTCGGGCACCGTTCCGTCATCGGGGTGGATGCCGCTCGGCAGGTCGACCGCGATCACGACGGGCCGGTCCGAAGGGTCGGATGCCTCGAGCCGCGCCTGCACGGCACGCACGATCTCACGGGCGGTGCCGCGAAGAGCCGGCGCCGTGCTCGTGCCGGTACCGAGGATGCCGTCGACGACGACCGCGGCGTCGGCAGCCGCCTCGGCGATCGCCGCGGCATCCGCCCCGTCGTCGCCGACGAACCGAGCGCCCGCCGCGCGTACGGCTGCCTCGCCGGCCGGGTGGCGCCGCGGCGCGACCGGGGCGACGAGTACCCCGACGCCCTCGTCGGCGAGGGCGGCACCCGCGAAGAGTGCGTCGCCGCCGTTATCGCCCGGCCCGACGAGCAGCAGCACCGCCCGCCCGCTTCGGCCCCCTTCGGCGCGTTCGCGACGGATCGCGGCGGCGAGGGCGGCCGCCGCGCGTCGCATCAGCGGTTCGCCCGCGGCGAGGTGCGGCGCCTCGGCTGCGCGGACCTGGGCGGCGGAGTAGCCGGCGACCACGGTCAGGCCACCCGCGGGTCGAGCAGGTGCGCCCGGTCGGGGTGCCGATCGAACCACTCGCCGACGTACCAGCAGCTCGGCACGATCTTCAGCTTCGCGGTGCGTTCGACGTCGTCGACCGCGAACGCGACGAGCTCGCCGGCCAGGCCCGCGCCGCGGTACGGAGGATTGGTGAAGGTGCGATGGAACGACACGGCGTCGCCGAGCACCCGGTAGTCGAGCACGCTCGCGATCCGGCCGTCGACGAGCAGCACGAAGCGGTGGGCGTCGGGCTCGTGTGCGAACTGCTTCTCCACGGGTTCAGGCTACGCCGATCGCCCGATGCGCCCCAGTCTCACCGTCGACGCAGGCGGTCGAGTTCGCGCCGCTCGCGCTTGGTCGGCCGGCCCGCGCCCCGCTCGCGCAGCACCGCGGCCGGTGCCTCCTCGCGCGGAGGCGGCGCGGGCGTCAGGTCGTCGAGCGCGGTAGCGGCGAGTGCCGCCGAGACGCGCTTCACGATCGTGCGACGAACGACCAGGTGCCGGTCGACGCCGTGCACCCGCACGCGGACCTCGTCGCCCGCCCGCACCGGCTGGGCGGCCTTCGCCCGCTCGCCGTTCACCCGGACGTGACCCGCGCGGCAGGCGGCCGTCGCCGCCGAGCGGGTCTTGAACTGTCGGACCGCCCACAGCCACGCGTCGATGCGCGCGGATGCCTCGTCGCCGGTCATACCCTCAGCCTACGTGTCACCGAACGACGCGCCACGCGGAGCCGACCGCGACGGTGCGCCATGCTGGGAAGATGCGCGGTTCGAGCGGCGACGCCTGGGTTGAAGGTCCCGACGGCACCCGGTACTGGGGTCGATTCGGGGCGGCCGGCCTGCTCGCGGTCACCGCCGGTCGCGAGGTGCTGCTGCAGCATCGTGCCGAGTGGAGTCACTTCGGGGGCACCTGGGGCATCCCCGGGGGCGCACGCCACGAGCACGAGACCGCGGTCGGCGCGGCGATCCGAGAGGCGCACGAAGAGGCGGGGGTGCCGGCCGAACTCGTCCAGGTGCGGTTCAGCACCGTGCTCGACCTCGGGTTCTGGAGCTACACGACCGTCGTCGCCGACGTCATCCGGCGATTCGAGCCGGTCGCCGGCGACGCCGAGAGCATCGAGCTGCGATGGACACCGGCCGACGAGGTCGCGGCGCTGCAGCTGCACCCGGGGTTCGCGGCAGCCTGGCCCTCGCTGCGCGACCGGATCTTCTGAGCGAGCTGCTCAGACCGCCGACTCGGCGGCGGCACGCTCGCGCGCCGGGAACCACGGCACGAGCATGGAGGTGCGGCGGCGGTAGTCGTCGTAGCCGGGGTGGCGCGAGCGCGAGATGCTCTCGGTGAACACCGTCGACCCGATGAACAGCAGCGTCAGCAGCAGTGCGCCGGCGATCGTCCAGTGCAGCCAGACGCCGGTCGCCGCGACCGCGAAGCCGTAGAACACCCACCACTGCGCCTGTTCGAAGAAGAAGTTCGGATGCCGCGAGTACCGGAACAGCCCGGTCTGCAGGAACCCCGGCTCGGGCGTGCGGCCGGCGGCGCGCTCGGCCGCCTTCCAGCGGTGGAAGTTCCACTGCTGCTGGTCGGCGATCGTCTCGCCGACCAGGAACGCGAGGAACACCGCGGCGAGCAGCACGTCCCATCCGCCGATCGGGGTGTCGGAGACCGCGGCGGTCGCTGCGGGCAGACAGAACGCGAGGATCAGGGCGTTCTGGTAGATCGAGATGAAGAGCAGGTTGAACGTCTGGTACGCCCACCCCGGCATGCGGCCCTGCAGGATCTTCCACCGGTAGTCCTCGCCGCCGGGGCGGTAGCCGCCCTTGCGCCAGAAGTTGTAGGTGAGCCGGATGCCCCAGAGCGTCACGAGCACCGCCATCAGCACGAGGCGGGGCGCGAACGCGGCGGCCGCGGCGAAGATCCAGACGTAGGCGATGGGAGCGATCGACCAGATCCGGTCGACCCACGAGTACTCGCGGGTGATGACCGAGAGCAACCAGGTCGCCGCGGTGATCGTGCCGCACAGCACCAGACACACGAGGAGGGGGTCCATGCCGCGATTCTACGGATCGATAGGATCGACGTGTGGGTGGGACCGCGAACGGCGAAGCCGACCGAAGGGTCTGGACGATTCCGAACGTGCTCAGCATGCTCCGGCTCGCACTCGTCCCCGTATTCCTGGTGTACCTCGTACTCGGCGACTACGTGGCCGCGCTCATCGTGCTCGTCGCGGCGAGCCTCAGCGATCTGCTCGACGGATTCCTCGCGCGACGACTGAACCAGGTCACCCGTCTCGGCCAGCTGCTCGACCCTGCCGCCGACCGGCTGTACATCTTCGCGGCGCTCGTCGGCCTCGCGGCCGGCGGGTTGGTGCCCTGGTGGATCGTGGTCGTCGTGGTGGCCCGCGACGTCTTCCTGCTCGTGCTCGGGATCGTGCTCGCCAACCACGGCTACGGGCCGCTGCCGGTGCACCAGCTCGGCAAGGTGGCCACCTTCGCGCTCTTCTTCGGACTCCCGGTCATCATGCTCGGGCTCGCGGTGCCCGCACTCGAGCCGATCACCGAACCCGTGGGCTGGGCGATCACGCTGTGGGGCGCGTTCCTCTACTGGTGGGCCGGCGTGATCTATGCGATCGAGACCGCGCGAGTCATCCGCATTGCACCTGTAGCACCCGACGTGTGATCCGATACGCTTGAAAACGGAGGTGGCCCGTGGCGGAAGCAGACTTCAGCAACGACGACGACCGTGCCGCGCAGCACGACTCGTCGACGCCGACCAGTGATCTCGGTCGTTCCGACGACACGACGATCGGCTTCAGCCGAGAGGCCGCTGCCGCGCTGAGCGCCCTCGACGCCGACATCACCGCAGAGGAGCAGGAGGCGATCGCCGCACTGCCCTCGGGGTCGGCGCTGCTGATCGTGCGACGCGGGCCGAACACCGGCGCCCGGTTCCTGCTCGACACCGACGTCACCACGGTCGGTCGGCACCCCGACGCCGACATCTTCCTCGACGACGTCACCGTCTCGCGCAAGCATGCCGAGTTCGTACGCCACCGCACGGCGTTCGAGGTCAAAGACCTCAGCTCGCTGAACGGCACCTACTACGACGGCGTGCGCATCGAGACCGCGCTGCTCACCGACGGCGCCGAGGTGCAGATCGGCAAGTACCGACTCACCTTCTACGCATCCCGCCGCGACCTCGCGCCTGCGACGGGCGGTTGAGCGTGACCGCACGACCCGGAGACGCGCCCTAGTGGCGGGCACGACCGCCCCTCGACCCTCCTCAGACCGAGCACCGCTGCTCGGCATCGGCCAAGTGCTGGCCGGACTCCAGCCCGAGTTCCCCGAGCTCACTCCGTCGAAGCTCCGCTTCCTCGAAGAGCAGGGGCTCGTCTCGCCGTCGCGCACGCCGGCCGGATACCGCAAGTTCTCGCCCGACGACCTCGAGCGCATCCGCTTCGTGCTGTCGATGCAGCGCGACCACTACCTGCCGCTCAAGGTGATCCGTGCGCACCTCGAGGCGATCGACGAGGGGCGCACGCCCGCGCTGCCCGGGGCGACCGCGGCACCGGTGCGCACGCCCGCGACCCGACTGCGCCGTGACGAGCTCCTCGCGGCGGCGGGCGCGCCCGCGACGCTGCTCGACGACGCCGTGTCGGCAGGCCTCATCGCCCCCGCCGAGGTCTACGGCGATGACGCCGTCGCCGCGCTGCGCGCACTGGCCGCGCTTCGCGCCGCCGGCATCGAGCCCCGGCACCTGCGGAGCATCCGGGTCGCGGCCGAGCGCGAGGCATCCCTCGTCGAACGAGCCGTGGCACCCGCCCGTCGCCCCGACCCGGCCGGTCAGGCCCGGGTCGCGGAGCGCGCCCTCGAACTCGCCCGCCACCTCGAGACCGTGCACCGGCAGGTCGTGCGTCAGGCCGTGTCGAAGATCGTCCGCTGAGCCGCGACACGCCCATGACGATCGGCCCGATGTGCTTGGTGGCGACCCGACCGGTCGGTAGCGTTGAGGATGCCCCGTCGGGGTGCGGGTGCGAGAGTGAGGGGCGATCCGATGACTGAGCTCGATCGGAGCGAGCGCACGCGCTACGACCTCGGCGTGCTCTTCACCGACGGCCTGCCCGAGTACGACGACGGCACGGGATATCGCGGTGCCATCGCGGCGAAGGCCGCCGGCATCAGCTACCGCCAGCTCGACTACTGGGCCCGCACCGAGCTCGTCGAGCCGACCGTCCGAAGTGCCGCGGGTTCGGGTACGCAACGGCTGTACGGATTCCGCGACATCCTCGTGCTGAAGCTCGTCAAACGCCTGCTCGACACGGGCATCTCGCTGCAGCAGATCCGTACCGCGGTCACGCAGCTTCGCGAGGCGGGAGTCGAGGATCTCGCCCAGACCACCCTCATGAGCGACGGTGCGAGCGTCTATCTGTGCACCAGCGACGACGAGGTCATCGACCTCGTCAACCGCGGCCAGGGGGTGTTCGGCATCGCGGTCGGCAAGGTGCTGCGCGAGGTCGAGTCCACGCTCATCGAACTCGACACCCAGTCGCCCGACCAGGTCGACGAGCTCGCGGCACGGCGCACCGCGAGATCACGCAAGATCTCCTGAACCGCGGCGCGTCGCTGCGAGCGCGGGCTGATCGGGCGAGGTGGACTGACGCGCGCCGCGCTGCTATTCAGTGCGCGCCCGACTCGAGCGGCAGCTGCGTCGGGCCGGTGAGCGGCTGCTGGGCGAACTCGCCGATGCGGGCGGTGCGCAGCACGCGCTCGAGCAGTTGGTCGAAGTGCGCCGACATCTCTTCGGCGCTCTCGCCCGGCCACATGTGCAGCGGCTTGGCCGCGCCCTGCGCCTGCTGAAGCGAGGTGCGCTCGGGCAGCTGGGGCGAGAGCACGAGCGGACCGAACATGTCCCGCAGCTCTTTGATGCGGAACTGGTGCTCGAGCGATTGCACGCGGGCCCGGTTCACGATGATGCCGAGCGGCTGGAGTCTGGGGGACAGACCCCGACGGATCTCCTCGATCGCGCGGAGCGCGCGGTCGGCAGCGGCGACCGAGAACAGGCCCGGCTCGGTCACGACGGCCACGCGATCGCTGGCGGCCCACGCCGTGCGGGTCAGCGCGTTGAGCGACGGCGCGCAGTCGATGAGCACGAGCTCGTAGTCGTTCTCGACGTTGGCGAGCGCCTCTTCGAGCTTCCAGATGTCGCGGATCGAGGGGTGCGGACCGTCGAAGTTGATGGCCGACGGGCTGCCGATCATGACGTCGATCGTCGACTGCGGGTTCTGACGGGCCCAGCCGCTCGGGGCGATCGCCGAGCGCACGATGCGCTCCTTCGGCGAGGCGAGGACGTCGGCCACGTTGAGGTGGCCGGCCACCTGGATGTCCATTCCGGTCGAGACGTCGGACTGCGGATCCAGGTCGACGACAAGCGTGCGCACCCCGCGCGCGAAGGCTGCCGACGCCAGTCCGAGGGTGACGGTGGTCTTGCCGACCCCGCCCTTCAGAGAACTGACCGAGAGAACGTGCACGAACAGATACGTTACCTTTGATCGGCGGGCGCTACCTCCGCGTTCGCTGAGCGAGTCCCCACTGCTGAGAACTGCTGAGAAAGGTCTCGATGTTCACCAAGATCCTGGTCGCCAATCGCGGTGAGATCGCCATCCGAGCGTTTCGCGCGGCCGTCGAGCTCGGGGCCAAGACGGTCGCCGTCTACCCCTACGAGGACCGCAACTCGCTGCACCGGCTGAAGGCCGACGAGGCGTATCAGATCGGTGAGCCGGGGCATCCGGTTCGCGCCTACCTCGACGTCGCCGAGATCATCCGAGTCGCCAAGGAGTCGGGGGCCGACGCCATCTACCCCGGGTACGGGTTCCTCTCCGAGAACCCCGAGCTCGCGCAGGCGGCGGCCGACGCCGGCATCGCGTTCATCGGCCCGACGAAGTCCGTGCTCGAGATGGCGGGCAACAAGGTGACGGCGAAAGAGCACGCGATCGCCGCGGGCGTGCCGGTGCTGAAGTCGACGGCGCCGTCGCGCGACATCGAGCTGCTCGTGTCGCAGGCCGACGAGATCGGATTCCCGATCTTCGCGAAGGCGGTCGCGGGCGGCGGCGGGCGCGGGATGCGCCGGGTCAACACGTTCGACGAGCTGCGTCCCGCGCTCGAGGAGGCGATGCGCGAGGCCGACAGCGCGTTCGGCGACCCGACGATGTTCCTCGAGCAGGCGGTGCTGCGACCGCGCCATATCGAGGTCCAGATCCTCGCGGATGCCACGGGCGAGACGGTGCACCTCTTCGAGCGCGACTGCTCGGTGCAGCGCCGCCACCAGAAAGTCATCGAGATCGCGCCGGCGCCGAACCTCTCCGACGAGGTGCGTCAGTCGCTCTACCGTGACGCGGTGGCGTTCGCGCGCTCGATCGGGTACGTGAACGCGGGCACCGTCGAGTTCCTGCTCGACACCGCGGGCGAGCGGGCCGGGCAGCACGTGTTCATCGAGATGAACCCGCGCATCCAGGTCGAGCACACCGTCACCGAAGAGGTCACGGACGTCGACCTCGTGGTGTCGCAGATGCGCATCGCGGCGGGCGAGACGCTCGCCGACCTCGGGCTTCGGCAGGATGACATCCGGCTCCGTGGCGCGGCGCTGCAGTGCCGCATCACCACCGAGGACCCGACCGCGGGCTTCCGCCCCGACACCGGCAAGATCACCACCTATCGCTCGCCGGGCGGTGCCGGGATCCGCCTCGACGGCGGTACCACGGCGGCGGGTTCGCAGATCAGCCCGCACTTCGACTCGATGCTCGCCAAGCTCACCTGCCGCGCGCGCGACTACCCGGCGGCCGTCGCCCGCGCACGTCGTGCCCTGGCCGAGTTCCGGATCCGCGGCGTCTCCACGAACATCTCGTTCCTCCAGGCCGTGCTCGACGACCCGTCGTTCATCGCCGGCGACCTCAGCACCTCGTTCATCGAGGAGCGCCCGCAGTTGCTTCGCGGCCGGGTGTCGAAGGACCGCGGCACCAAGATCCTCAACTGGCTGGCGGATGTCACGGTGAATCAGCCGAACGGCGCCGCCCCGATCAGCGTGCGGCCCGTCGACAAGCTGCCGTCGATCGACCTGGCTGCTCCGGCGCCCGACGGCTCGCGTCAGCGACTCCTCGAGCTCGGCCCGGCCGGGTTCGCGGCGGCGCTCCGCGCCCAGACGCCGCTCGCGGTCACCGAGACGACCTTCCGCGACGCACACCAGTCGTTGCTCGCCACCCGCGTGCGCACGAAGGACCTGGTCGCGGTGGCACCGTACGTCGCCCGGCTCACGCCGGGCCTGCTCTCGGTCGAGGCCTGGGGTGGTGCGACCTACGACGTCGCGCTCAGGTTCCTCGGCGAAGACCCGTGGGAGCGCCTCGCCACGCTGCGCGCGGCCCTGCCGAACGTCGCGATCCAGATGCTGCTGCGGGGGCGCAACACGGTCGGGTACACGCCGTACCCGACCGAGGTGACCGACGCGTTCGTTCGCGAGGCCGCGTCGACGGGTGTCGACATCTTCCGCATCTTCGACGCCCTGAACGACATCTCGCAGATGCGCCCGGCGATCGACGCCGTGCTCGAGACCGGGCATGCCGTCGCCGAGGTCGCGCTCTGCTACACGGGCGACCTGCTCGACCCCGCCGAAGACCTGTACACGCTCGACTACTACCTGCGCCTCGCCGACGAGATCGTCGAGGCCGGCGCGCACGTGCTCGCGATCAAGGACATGGCGGGCCTGCTGCGCCCCGCGGCCGCCGAGCGGCTCGTCGGGGCGTTGCGCGAGCGCTTCGACCTGCCGGTGCACCTGCACACGCACGACACCGCCGGCGGCCAACTCGCCACGCTGCTCGCGGCGAGCCGCGCGGGGGTCGACGCAGTCGACGTCGCGAGTGCGCCGATGGCGGGCACGACCAGCCAGCCCTCCGCGTCCGCGCTGGTCGCCGCGCTCGCGCACACCGAGCGCGACACCGGCCTCTCGTTGCAGGCCGTCAGCGACCTCGAGCCCTACTGGGAGGCGGTACGCCGCCTGTACCGCCCGTTCGAGTCGGGGCTGCCGGGCCCGACCGGCCGCGTGTACCACCACGAGATCCCCGGCGGGCAGCTCTCGAACCTGCGCCAGCAGGCGATCGCACTCGGCCTGGCCGACGACTTCGAACTCATCGAGGACATGTACGCGGCGGCGAACGCCATCCTCGGCCGAGTGCCGAAGGTGACCCCGTCATCGAAGGTGGTCGGCGACCTGGCACTGCACCTCACCGCGGTGCGCGCCGACCCCGCCGACTTCGAGGCGCACCCCGAGAAGTACGACATCCCCGACTCCGTGATCGGCTTCATGGCGGGCGAGCTCGGCGATCTGCCGGGCGGTTGGCCCGAGCCGTTCCGCACGAAGGTCCTCGCCGGGCGCGACGTACGCGTCTCGGTGAACGAGCTGAGCGACGACGACCGCGCCGCGCTCGAGGCCGACAGCGTCACGCGTCGCGCGCGGCTCAACACGCTGCTGTTCCCGGCGCCGACGCGCCAGTTCGAGCAGATCCGCGAGCTGTTCGGCGACCTGTCGGTCGTCGACACCGCCGACTACCTGTACGGCCTGCGCCCCGGCCAGGAGCACGTCATCGAGATCGACCGCGGAGTCCGGCTCTACGCGGGGCTCGAGGCCATCGGCGAGGTCGATGAGAAGGGCATGCGCACGGTCATGACCACGCTGAACGGCCAGTTGCGGCCGGTCTTCGTGCGTGATCGCTCGGTCGCGATCGAGGCCCGCTCGGCCGAGAAGGCGGATGCCTCGCAGCCGGGCCAGGTGCCCGCGCCGTTCTCGGGCGTGGTCACGCTGCAGGTCGATGAGGGCGCCGAGGTGGCCGCCGGTCAGGCCGTCGCATCGATCGAGGCCATGAAGATGGAGGCGGCGATCACGTCCCCCATCGACGGGGTCGTCGAGCGGGTCGCCATCCCGAAGACGCAGCAAGTCGAGGCCGGAGACCTGATCGTCGTGGTGCGTGCGCGCTAGGCTGGGGCATCGTTCCGCTGGAGAGAGGGGTCTCGGTGGTTGAGCAACAGGATGGACAGTTCCGTGCGGGTCGTACCGGCGGGCACGGGGGAACCGGAGCATCGGGTCGATACGCCGTGGATGATCGCCGGCAGGGCGGTGCCGATCTTCCCGAGAGCCTGAGCGTTCGGGTCGATCTGCCCCCGGCGCCCGTGCGCGAGGTGCCGGCCGACGAGGTGGCAGTCTCGATCGACGACGTCGCGGTGAATCCCGGCGAGATCGCGCCGACCACCCGCTCGATCGAGGTCGTGGCCAGCGGCGGGGGATACCTCGGCGCCCATCGGCGTGACGCGTCGCCCTACGGCGCGCTGCTCGCCGCCGATGCCGACGCACGGCGCGACTCCCGGGTCGACCCGCGAGCCGACACCGGCGCCCATGCCGCCGTGGTCGAGGTGTCGACCCAGCCCGCGTTGCCGGCGGAGGCCCCCGAGCCGAGCGAATCGCTCACCGCCGATCGGCTGATCGACGTCACGCGTGCCACCCGGCCGGTTCCGCACGGCGGGTTCAACCGGTTCCTGTACGAGGCGACGTTCCACGTCGTGAACCTCGGCGACTCGGCGAAGGTGCGCGCCCACAAAGCCATGAACGAGCGCATCGGCCGACGGTTCGAGGGCGGTGCACGCTTCGTGCCGGTGCTCACCCGCAAGGGCGGCGTCGGCAAGACGACCGTCACGACGCTGCTCGGCATGGCCCTCGCCGATGCCCGCGACGACCGTGTCATCGCCATCGACGCGAACCCCGACCGCGGCACCCTCGCCGAGCGCGTCGACCGCCAGACCCGCGAGACGGTGCGCGGGGTCGTGGCCAAGGCCTCGTCGATCGGCGGCTACACCGACTTCTCGACATTCGTCTCGCGCGACGAGACGCGTCTCGACATCCTCGCGTCGGACACCGACCCGCACCTGTCGGAGGCGTTCGACGACGACGACTACAACATCGTCGCCGCGCTGGCGGCGCGCTACTACTCGATCGTGCTCACCGACTGCGGCACGGGCATCGTGCACGCGGTCATGCGCTCGACCCTCGAGCGCGCCGACTCGATCGTGATCGTGTCGGGCGGCAGCGTCGACGAGGCGCGTCTCGCGTCCGAGACGCTCACCTGGCTCGAGGCGAACGGGTACGGCGAGCTCGTCCGCAACGCGGTCGTCGCGATCAACCTCGCCACCCAGGGCACACACCTCGTGAAGGTCGACGAGATCGAGGCGCACTTCGCGTCGCGAGTCCGTGAGATCGTCCGCATCCCCTATGACCCCCAACTCGCCGCCGGATCGGTGGTGCACTGGCAGGGACTCCGCCAGGTCACCCGCGACGCCGCGCGCGAGCTCGCCGCCCTCGTGGTCGAGGGCCTGCCCGTCGAGCGCGGGCACTGATCGGAGCATCCGTGCCGGAACGACCCATTCGCCTGTTCGGCGACCCCGTCCTGAAGACCGTCTCCGCCCCCGTCGAACAGATCGACGACGGTGTGCGCGCGCTGGTGGCCGACCTGATCGACAGCGTGCGCCTGCCCGGCCGAGCCGGCGTCGCCGCGTCGCAGATCGGCGTGAACCTGCGCGCGTTCAGCTACAACGTCGACGGCGAGGTCGGGTACGTCATCAATCCCGAGATCGTGGAGGTCTCGGGCGAGGTCGAGAAGATCGACGAGGGGTGCCTCTCGGTGCCGGGTCTCTGGCACAAGACCCCTCGCTACGCGTATGCGCGGGTGCGGGGGATCGACCTCGACGGCAACGAGATCGAGGTGGCGGGCACCGGGCTGATGGCGCAGGCGCTGCAGCACGAGACCGACCATCTCGACGGGCTGCTCTACCTCGACCGGCTGGAGCCGGCCGAGCGCCGCGTCGCGATGCGTCAGGTGCGCGAGTCCGACTGGTTCTGAGCGGGCGACGCCCGTCAGATGCAGGAAGAGGGGCCCCGCGGCATCGCCGTGGGGCCCCTCGTGGTCGAAGCCGGTGCTCAGCCGGCCGTCGAGATGCCCTCGGTAGCCGGGGCGCCCGAGTACATCTCCTCGATCGAGACGGCGAAGTCCTCGAGGATGACGTTGCGCTTGATGCTGAGCTTCGGCGTCAGGTGGCCGCTGGCCTCGGTGAGCTCGAGCGGCAGCACGGTGAACTTGCGGATGGACTCGGCGCGCGACACGGTCTCGTTCGCGGCATCGATGGCCCGCTGCACCTCGGCGAGCACGGCGGGGTTGCGGGTGGCCTCGTCGAGGCTCATGCCGGCGTCCTCGCCGTTGTTGTTCAGCCACACCGGCAGCATCTCGGGGTCGAGCGTCACGAGCGCCGAGATGAACGGCTTGCGGTCGCCGACCACCACGACCTGCCCGACGAGCGGGTTGGCGCGGATCGGGTCTTCGAGCGCTGCCGGCGAGACGTTCTTGCCGCCCGCCGTGACGATGATCTCTTTCTTGCGGCCGGTGATGGTGAGGAACCCGTCGTCGTCGAACGCGCCGAGGTCGCCGGTCTTGAACCATTCGCCGTCGAACGCCTCGGCGGTCGCCTCGGCGTTCTGCCAGTAGCCCTGGAAGACGTTGATGCCCTTGACGAGGATCTCGCCGTCGTCGGCGACGCGTACGCCCACCCCGGGCAGCGCGGGCCCCACGGTGCCGATCTTCGACTTCTTCGCCAGGTTGACCGTCGCGGGGGCGGTGGTCTCGGTGAGGCCGTAGCCCTCGAGGATCGTGATGCCGAGCGCGTGATAGAAGTGGCCGAGGCGCGCGCCCAGCGGCGCCGAGCCCGAGACGGCGTACTTGACCTTGCCGCCCATCGCGGCGCGCAGCTTGCCGAACACGAGCACGTCGAACAGCTTGAACTTGAGCTTCAGCCCGAATGGCACCGAACCCGATTCGAGCGCGGTCGAGTAGGCGACCGCCGTGTCGGCCGCACTGCGGAAGATCTTGCCCTTGCCGCCGGCCTCGGCCTTCTGCTCGGACACGTTGTAGACCTTCTCGAACACCCGCGGCACCGCGAGCAGGAAGGTCGGCTGGAAGCTGCCCAGCGAGGGCAGCAGCTGCTTGGTGTCGGGCTGGTGGCCGACGCGCACACCCCCGTGCACGCAGAGCACCGAGATGAATCGCGCGAACACGTGCGCGGTCGTGATGAACAGGAGCGTCGAGGCACCGTTCGGGTCGAGCACGACCTCTTCGAGCGCGACCGCGGCGTTGCGGCTGAGCTCGACGAAGTTCGAATGGGTGAGCACCGAGCCCTTGGGCCGGCCGGTGGTGCCCGACGTGTAGATGAGGGTGGCGATGTCGGCGCCCTTGGCGAGCTTGCGGCGACGCTCGATCTCATCGTCGGAGACCCCGGTGCCGCCCGCGGCGAGCTTGTCGAGGTCGCCGAGGTCGATCTGCCAGACGTTGCGGATCGCGGGCAGGTCGGGGTGCACCTCGTCGAATCGGGCGAAGTGGTCGGCGGTCTCGGCGATCATCGCGATCGCACCCGAGTCGCTGAGGTTCCACCGCACCTGCGCGGGGGAGCTGGTCTCGTAGACCGGCACCAGGATGGCGCCCGCGAACCAGGTCGCGAAGTCGATCAAGGTCCACTCGTAGCGGGTCTTGCTCATGAGGCCGATCTTGTCGCCCGGCTGGATGCCGGCGGCCACGAGGCCCTTCGCGAGCGCGATCACCTGGTCGTAGAACTCGCGCGTGGTCACGGGCGACCAGCCGCCGTCGGCGGTGGGCAGCGAGAACAGCACCGAGTCGGGCGTCGCGGCGACCCGCTCGACCAGCAGATCGGTCGTGTTCGCGTCAGGATCGGCGGGGACGAGCGCTGGGGTTTCGAATTCGATCACGGTAGCTCCTTCGGCACCGGGAGGGTGGTACGGGGGTTTCGGGTCGCCGCACGGTTCCTCGGCATGGGGTTGACTACACTCTAGTCGGTGCGTCGACGGCTCTGTCGGGGCATCCCCACCCACCCCTGACCCGGAGGACGACACGCGTGTCCCTTGCGATCGGCATCGACATCGGCGGCACCAAGATCGCGGGGGCGGTGATCGACGAGCTCGGTGAGATCGTCGACGCCGAGCGGGTGCCCACCCCTCTCGAACCCGGCGCTCTCGAAGACGCGGTGGTCGAGATGATCACCCGCCTGCAGTCGCACCACGAGGTCGCGGCGGTCGGCGTCGCGGCTGCCGGCTTCGTCGATGCAGCCCAGTCGACGGTGTTCTATGCGCCGAACATCGACTGGCGCAACGAACCGCTGCGCCAGAAGCTCGAAGCGCGCGTCGGAACGACCGTCGTCGTCGACAACGACGCGAACGCGGCGGGCTGGGCGGAGTTCCGGTTCGGTGCCGGGCGACTCGTGAGCGACATGGTGATGCTCACGATCGGCACCGGGGTCGGCGGAGCGATCGTCGCGAACGACCACCTCTTCCGCGGCGGGTTCGGCGCGGGCGCCGAATTGGGCCACCTTCGGCTCGTTCCCGGCGGGTACGCGTGCGGGTGCGGCCAGCACGGATGCCTCGAGCAGTACGGGTCGGGGCGTGCGCTGCTGCGCATGGCCGATGAGATCGCCGACGCCGGCGGCATCGGGCAGCGTCTCGCGCGCGTTCGCGACGAGCATGGTGCGCTCGACGGCCGTCTGATCGGTGCGCTCATCATGGAGGAGGACGCCGGCGCCATCGCCGCCCTGCGCCAGCTCGGCCACTGGATCGGCGAGGCGTCCGCGAGCCTCGCCGCGGTGCTCGACCCGCAGCGATTCGTGATCGGCGGGGGAGTGGCCGATGCCGGCGAGCTGCTGCTGGATCCGATTCGCGAGGCCTTCCGCCAGCACCTCCCGGCGCGCGGCTACCACCCCGAGCCCGACTTCGTGATCGCCGAGCTCGTGAACGACGCCGGGGTGGTCGGCGCGGCCGACCTCGCGCGCGTGCACGTCGCCGATCGCGTCCAGCGGGCCGGCGAGTAGGCTGAGCCAGGACCGCGGAAGGAGTCCGGGTTGTTCTACTGGATCATGAAGCACATCGTGGTCGGCCCGATCGTGCTGGCGATCTTCCGCCCGTGGGTGACGGGGCTCCGGAACATCCCGACGACCGGCCCCGTGATCCTCGCCTCGAACCACCTGTCGTTCATCGACTCGATCTTCCTGCCGCTCGTGGTCGACCGCCCCGTGGTCTTCCTCGCGAAGAGCGAGTACTTCACCGGCCGGGGGCTGAAGGGCTGGGCCACGCGGATGTTCTTCCAGTCGGCCGGCCAACTGCCGATCGACCGCTCGGGCGGCAAGGCGTCCGAAGCCTCGCTCAACACCGGCTTGCGGGTGCTCGGCGAGGGGCGGGTGCTCGGCATCTACCCCGAGGGCACCCGCAGCCCCGACGGCAAGCTGTACCGCGGCCGCACCGGCGTCGCGCGCATGGTGCTCGAGTCGGGCGCGCAGGTGATCCCCGTCGCGATGATCGGCACCGAGGCGGTTATGCCCATCGGCACCCGGCTGCCGCGGATCCGTCGCATCGGCATCATCATCGGCGAACCGCTCGACTTCTCGCGGTTCGCCGGCATGGAGGGCGATCGCTTCGTGTTGCGGAGTGTGACGGACGAGCTCGTGCACCACCTGCGTCGGCTCAGCGACCAGGAGTACGTCGACGTCTACGCGACCTCCGTGAAGGAGCAACGCGCCTCGCAGTCGCGCTAGGCTCGAAGATCGGGTGCCCTGCGGGACATCCGTCATCGAACCCACCCGCGCCGTCGCGCGCCCGAACCGATTCAGGACGAACCAGTGGACCAGCTCGTCGAGCCCGTAGTGAACGCAGATCCCTCCGTGATCGCGGGCCTCGACTATTGGCGCACGCTGCCGATCAAGCAGCAGCCGCAGTGGTCCGACCTCGACGAGTTGCACGCCGCATCGGCCGAGCTCGCCACGCTGCCGCCCCTGGTGTTCGCCGGCGAGGTCGACATGCTGCGCGATCGGCTGGCGGCGGCCTCCCGCGGTCAGGCGTTCCTGCTGCAGGGCGGCGACTGCGCCGAGACGTTCGCGGGTGCCACGGCCGACCAGATCCGCAACCGGGTCAAGACCGTGCTGCAGATGGCGGTCGTGCTCACGTACGGCGCATCGATGCCGGTGGTGAAGATGGGGCGCATGGCCGGCCAGTTCGCCAAGCCCCGCTCGAGCGATTCCGAAACCCGTGGCGATGTGACGCTGCCGGCGTACCGGGGCGACATCGTGAACGGCTACGACTTCACGGCCGAGTCGCGAACAGCCGACCCTCGGCGTCTGGTGCGCGGCTACCACATGGCCGCCTCGACGCTGAACCTGATCCGTGCGTTCACGCAGGGCGGCTTCGCCGATCTGCGCCAGGTGCACCAGTGGAACCGCGGCTTCGCCGCGAACCCGGCGAACATCCGCTACGAGAAGCTGGCCCGCGAGATCGATCGCGCGGTGAAGTTCATGGAGGCGTGCGGTGCCGACTTCGAGGAGCTGAAGCGCACCGAGTTCTACACCGGTCACGAAGGCCTGCTCATGGACTACGAGCGGCCCATGACCCGCATCGACTCGCGCACCGGAACGCCGTACGACACGTCGGCGCACTTCCTCTGGATCGGCGAGCGCACGCGCGAGCTCGACGGCGCGCACGTCGACTTCCTCTCGCGTGTGCGCAACCCCATCGGCGTGAAGCTCGGCCCGACCACGACCCCCGAGGTGATGCTCGAGCTCGTCGAGAAGCTCGACCCCAACCGCGAACCGGGTCGGCTCACGTTCATCACGCGCATGGGCGCGGGGAAGATCCGCGACGCGCTGCCGCCGCTGCTCGAGGCGATCAAGGCGAGCGACGCGAACCCGCTGTGGGTCACCGACCCGATGCACGGCAACGGCATCACCACGCCGACCGGCTACAAGACTCGACGCTTCGACGACGTGGTCGACGAGGTGCGCGGGTTCTTCGAGGCCCACCGCGACGCGGGCACGCACCCGGGCGGCATTCACGTCGAGCTCACGGGCGACGATGTCACCGAGTGCCTGGGCGGCAGCGAGCACATCGACGAGGCCACCCTCGCGACGCGGTACGAGTCGCTGTGCGACCCCCGCCTGAACCACATGCAGTCGCTCGAGCTCGCATTCCTCGTGGCCGAGGAGCTCGCCGCACGCTGATCGCGGTGCCGGGGATCCGGGTCAGCCGAAGTTGACCTGGATCTCCGAGCCGCGCTTGACACGCTCGCCCGCGGCGGGCGACTGCACGGTCGCCACGACCGCGCCCTCGAGGAATTCGGGAACGTTGGAGCTCACGGCGAATTCGAGTGCTTCGAGCTGCGCGCGCGCCTGCGCGACCGTCTGCCCGGTGATCACGTTCGGCACCTCGACGAGATCGGGCCCCTTGGAGACGACGAGCGTGACGGTGTCGCCGGGGCGCATCGGGTCGGCGTTCGGGGTCTGGGAGACCACGATGCCCGCCTCGACGTCGTCGCTGAACACGTCGTCGCCGTAGTCGACCGTGAGCCCGGCGTCGACGAGCGCGGCCTCGGCGTCGGCGGCGGGCATACCCGTGACGGCGGGGATCGCCCCGGCCGACACGACGAGGGTGATGGCGCCGCGCTCGGGGTAGGTGGCGGGCAGGGGTGCGCCGTCGCCGTCGAGCAGCGCGATGACGGTGTCGACGGGGGCGTCGCCCGAGTACTGCTGCACGATGTCGTCGGCGACGGCGAACTCGACGAGGTGCGCGCGGGCGTCGGCCTGGCTCATGCCGACCACCTGGGGCACGTCGAGGATCCGCGGGCCGAGCGACACGAAGAGGTGCACCTGCGATCCGCGCTGCGCGCTGGCACCGGCCTCGGGATCGGTGCCCGATACGAGGCCTGCGGCGATCACGGGGTCGTTGCGCTCGTCGGGCACGACCGAGAAGCCGCTCTGCTGCAGCAGCGCGGTCGCCTCGTCGGGCGAGAGGGACGCCGTCTCGGGCACGGTCTCGAAGGCGCCCGGGCCGGCGCCGAAGTACCAGCCGGTTCCGGCGGCGAGCCCCGTGAGCACCAGCACGAACGCGAAGATCCAGTATCCGCGCCGGCGGCGACGTTGCGTGAGCGCGGTGAGCTTCGAAGCATCCGTCTCGCCGGTCTCGCCCACCTCGTCGACGAGTGGTGCGTCCGCGACCGCGGGGTCGAGCACCCGGGTGGCCGCGAGCGGGGCGGTCTCGGTCATCGCACTCGAGAGGGGGATGCTCGCGAACGGTGCGGCGGCGGTTCCGCGGACGACGGGCTCGATCTCACGGAGGCGCAGCAGCAGTTCGCGCGCGTCGGCGGGGCGGTCGTGCGGGTCGCGCGCGGTCGCCCAGCGTACGAGCTCGTCGAGCTCGTGCGGGACGGCCGGGTTCTTCGACGAGGGCACCGGCACGCTGTCGTTCGCGTGCTGGTAGGCGATCTGCATCGGCGCTTCGCCGACGTAGGGCTGCTCACCCGTGAGCATCTCGTACATCATGATGCCGAGCGCGTAGATGTCGCTGCGGGCGTCGGCCACGCCGCGCGTGACGAGCTCGGGGGAGAGATACGCGATGGTGCCGAGCAGCGCCTGGCCGGTCGCGGTGTTCGCCGAGACGGCCCGAGCGAGTCCGAAATCGCCGAGCTTGATCCGGCCGTCGTCGGCCAGCAGCACGTTCTCGGGCTTCAGGTCACGGTGCACGATGCCGGCCTGGTGCGCAGCGGCGAGGCCCGCGACCACGGCGTCCATGATGTCGACGGTCTGCTCGGGGGTGAGCCGCTTGTAGTCCTTCAGCAGGTCGCGCAGCGTGATGCCGGGCAGGTACTCCATGACGAGGTACGCCATGTCGGCGTCCTGGCCCTGGTCGAATACGTTCACCACGTTCGGGTGGGCGAGCCGAGCTGCCGAACGCGCCTCCTGCACGAACCGGGTCTTGAACGTGTTGTCGTCGGCGAGGTGGCCGTGCATGATCTTGATCGCCACGCGGCGCTCGAGACGCAGGTCGGTCGCCAGATACACCGTCGCCATGCCGCCCCGCGCGATGCGCGACCGCACCTGATAGCGGCCGTCGATGAGACGGCCGATCATGGGATCGGGCGGCGACGTGGTCACCGTTCGAGTGTAGGGATCTGGGCATTCCCCGCGCCGGATACACACCGGGCCGCCGCGGATCGCAATCCCATCGTGATCCTCTGGCTCGGCGGGGTGTCAGCCGAGCTCGGCGAGCCAGGCACTCGCCTGCTCCTCCCACTTGGCGTAGCGCTCGGGGTGGGCGCTGATCTGCACGGCCTGGGCGGCCTGCGTGAGCGTCATCGATTCCCATCCGGGTACATCGAGCAGGCCGCGGGTACGACCCGGGTTGGGGTTCGCATCGCCGCCGTAGAACGCCGTCGTCGCCCGCACCGGATCCATGACCTCCTCGGGGGTGCCCCAGCCCTGACTCGGCCGCTGCTGGAAGAGCCCCAGTGAGTCGGCATCTCCGGTGGGGGAGTTCTTCAGGCCCGACTCCTGCGCCGCCGCGGCGAGCGCGATCACGATGCCCCGGTCGGGCACGCCGAGGCTGCGGCCGATCTCGATGATGGTCACCGCGTTCTGCCGGGTCTCGTCGTTGAGGGGCATCGAGACGGATGCCACGGGCTCGACGGGTTCCGCGGGACCCGGCGCGGGCGTGGGTTCGGGTGCTGGCGCGGGTTCGGATACGGGTTCGGGCGCGGGCGCCGAGGCAGTCGCGCCGAGCGGAAGCACCAGTTGCTCGCCCGGGAAGATGAGGCTCGTGCGGTCGAGTCCGTTGGCGCTCAGGACGGCGCCGACGTCGAGGCCGTGCGCATCGGCGATGCCGATGACGGTGTCGCCCTCGACGACCGTGTGCCGGGTCAGGTCGGGAGCGGTGGTGGGCGGTGGTTCGTGCGGCTCGCCGCCGGCTCGCAGCAGCAGGCGCTGGCCGGGGAAGATGAGCGTGGACCAACCCAGCCCGTTCAGCGCGAGCACCTCGGCGGTGGCGAGCCCGAACCGCTCGGCGATGCCGCTCACGGTGTCGCCGGCCACGACCACGTACTCCGCCGGAGCGCTGCCGGCCACCGTCGCGTGCGGGCTCGAGTGCGGGCGGTGGGACTCGGCCTTCGGCTTCGGCTGGCGCTTGGGTGCCGGCGGCGCGGCCGCGTCGGCGGGCGGCGCGATGCCCAGCGTGACCGCCACCGCACCGAGCACCGCGATCGGCGTGGCGAGGATGCGTCGAAGCCGTCGCGGCTCGGCCTCGCTCGCCTCGCCCGACCCGACGGTTCCGCGTCGGCGCGGGTGTCTCCGACCCTCCATCGTCCCCCCTTGCGATGTCGTGCCAGGCGTCACGCTCGCACAGCGGCCGGGACGAGTCAACGACCTCGGCGCGGGTCGCCCCGACCGGCCGGACCGGACGGGCTCGAGCGAGGCATCCGACCGCTTCCCGACCGGCCGCGGGTCATGGCAGGCTTGGATCGTGACCGAAGCACCCGCGACCGAGTGGCTGACCGTACCCGACCTCGTCGAACTCCTTGGCCAGAGCCCGAGCCGCGTGCGCCGGCTGATCGCCGACCGCTACCTGCTCGCAGCCCGCGTCGACGGGGTGCTGAAGGTGCCGGCCGCGTTCCTGCGCGACGACGCACCGCTGCCCGAGCTGCACGGCACCGCGATCGTGCTCGCCGATGCGGGCTTCACCGATGACGAGTCGCTCGAGTGGCTGCTGGCGGTGGACGACAGCCTGGGCACGACGCCGATCGAGGCCCTGCGCTCGGGTCGCAAGAGCGAGGTGCGCCGGGTCGCGCAGGCGCTCGCCTGACCTGCGCGGTCTCGCTCGACTCGTGCGGCGGGCCCGCCCCCGAAACGGGGCTCAGCTCGATCGGCGGGTGACCGAGGCGCCGAGCGCTCGGAGCTCGGCCTTCGCCGCGTCGTCGACGGGTGCGTCGTCGAGGGCGGCGTATGCGCGCTCGAGCTGCGCGGAGATGATCGTCTCGACCTCGTCGACGGCGCCGCATCGCGCGATCGTCTGCTGGAGGGTGGCGACCTGGCCTGCGGTGAGCGCGGGGTCGCCGAGCAGCTCGTCGAGGATGCGACGCTGCCCGGCGCCGAGGCGCTCGCGCGCGATCGCGACGAGCAAGGTGCGCTTGCCCTCCCGGAGGTCGTCGCCGGCGGGCTTGCCCGTGAGCGCGGGGTCGCCGTAGACGCCGAGTAGATCGTCGCGCAGCTGGAATGCGACGCCCAGCGGCAGGCCGAAGTCGGCGAGCGCATCGGCGACGATCGGTGCGGACCCTCCGATCGCGGCGCCGATGCGCAAGGGAGCGACGATGCTGTACTTCGCCGACTTGTAGACGACGACTCGCTCAGCGAGCTCGCGCTGGGCGTGCTCGCCGCGGGTCGACCACGCGCGCTCCTCGAGGATGTCGAGGTACTGCCCGGCGGCGACCTCGGTGCGCATGCGCATGAACTCGGCGCGGGCCAGGCGGGCGGCTGTGCGGTCGTCGAGCAGCGAGAGGGCCTCGTCGAGCAGTTCGTCGCTCCAGCCGAGGATCAGGTCGCCCAGCAGGATCGCGGCCGCCCGGCCGTACTCGGCCGCGTCGCCGTTCCAGCCCGAATCGGCGTGCAGCCGCTCGAACAGCCGATGCGCGGACGGGGCGCCGCGACGCGTGTCGGAGTTGTCGATGAGGTCGTCGTGCACGAGGGCGGCGGCGTGGAAGAGCTCGAGCGCGGCCGCAGCGGCCACCACGGGTGCCGGGTCGAGGTCGGCGGGTCCGGCCGCCGCTCGCCACCCCGCGTGGCAGAAGCGTGCGCGGAATCGCTTGCCGCCGCTGAGAAAGCGCCTTGAGAAGTCGAGCGGAGCACCCAGGTCGGGGCTGATGTCGACGAGAATCGAACCACGGTCGGCGAGGAACTCCTCGATCCGGGTCTGGACGAGGTCGACGAGTCGGGAACCGTTGGCCACCCGCCTAGCCTAGCGACGGCCCTCGGCGCTAGAATGCGGGAAGGATGCGTCGATCCCGAACCTGAGGGGAATGAGATGCCGCTTTCAGAGCAGGAGCAACGTCTTCTCGAGGAGATGGAGCGCAACCTCTACCGCAATGACGCCGACTTCGTGGCCGCCGTCGGCGGGCGAGGTCGCCCCAACTATCGATCGATCGTGCTCGGAATCCTGCTCGCGCTCCTCGGCGTGGGCGGCCTCATCGCCGGCGTCGCTCTGCAGCTGTTGATCGTCGGAATCATCGGGTTCGCGCTCATGTTCGCCGGCGTGCTCATCGCCATCACCCCGGGCAAGCGCAGCGCTGCCGGGGCATCGCCGGCCGGGCCGCCGCCGTCGTCGTCGGGCACGCGGGGCCAGCGCGGCTTCATGGACCGGTTGAACGACCGCTGGGATCGCCGCCAGGAGGGCGGCGAGTAGCCCTCCACTTCCCACCACCTGAACGGGTCGATCGAATGATCGGCCCGTTTTCGGCGTTCCGGGCGCGGGTGCGGGGCATCCGCAGCGACGGTGACGCACGCTCGCAGGCCAGCGGCAGCGCCTGACGCGCCCGGTTGCGCGAAATCCCTCCACTTCCATCCACCCACGAGAATCCGCGCGATTCCGCGGGTGTCGAGACCCCGGAAGTGGTGCTGAATCCTCCGCGTCGTTGCTGAGTGGAGGAGAGTGGAGTAAAGTGGCGCTACCTGGATCCCTGGCCGGAGGAAAGGGGGTGGCGCAGTGTTCCTCGGGACGTACGAGCCGAAGCTCGATGAGAAGGGCCGCGTCATTCTTCCGGCGAAGTTCCGGGACGAACTGTCGAACGGTCTCGTGCTCACACGCGGGCAGGAACGCTGCGTCTACGTGTTCAGCGCGAGGGAGTTCGAGAGCATGAGCGACAAGATCCGCCAGGCCCCCGTGACGAGCAAGCAGGCGCGCGACTACATGCGCGTCTTCCTGTCAGGGGCATCCGCGGAGACCCCCGACAAGCAGAACCGGGTCATCATCCCCGCCACGCTCCGCGCGTACGCGGGGCTCGAACGCGACCTCGCCGTCATCGGCGCCGGGAGCCGGGTGGAGATCTGGAATGCGCAGGCGTGGCAGACATACCTCGCCGAGCAGGAGGCGGCCTTCGCGGAGACGGCGGAGGAGGTGATTCCGGGGCTCTTCTGAGTCCCCTGGGCCCGACTCCCAGCCGTCGACCTGAGGCACTTCCCCGCTTCAGGACGAACGGATGGGGATCGGGCCCCGGGGCCCAGAAAGACCGGAACGGATCATGGACATCGAACGCATCCACACCCCCGTCATGCTCGAGCGCACCGTCGAGCTGCTGACACCGGCGATCGACCACGACGGCGCGGTGCTCGTCGACGCGACGCTCGGCATGGGCGGTCACGCCCGCGCGCTGCTCGAGCGGTTCACCGGGCTCACCGTCATCGGCCTGGACCGCGATCTCGACGCGCTCGCCATCGCCCGCGAGCGGCTCGCACCGTTCGGCGACCGCGCCCGCTTCGTGCACACGGTCTACGACGGCATCGGCCGCGCGATCCGGCGGGAAGGCTACGACGAGGTCGATGGCGTGCTCATGGACCTCGGCGTCTCCTCGCTGCAGCTCGACCGCGCCGAACGCGGCTTCGCGTACTCCAAGGACGCCCCGCTCGACATGCGCATGGACTCCTCGCGCGGGCGCACCGCGGCCGACGTGATCGCCGAGGCGTCCGAAGACGACCTGCGCCGGATCTTCCTCGACTACGGCGAGGAGAAGCTCGCCGCGCGCTACGCGCGGGCGATCGTGCGGGCTCGGGCGGACCATCCGATCACCCGCTCGGCCGAGCTGGTCGCGATCATCACGGATGCCACGCCGGTGGCCGTGCAGCGGCAGGGGCACCCCGCCAAGCGGGTGTTCCAGGCGCTGCGCATCGAGGTGAATGAAGAGCTCTCGGTGCTCGAGCGGGCCGTTCCAGCCGCGCTCGACGCACTCCAGGTCGGCGGGCGCATCGTCGTGCTCGCCTACCAGTCGCTCGAGGACCGCATCGTCAAGCGCGCGTTCCAGGCGGCGTCGACGTCGACGGCGCCGGCCGGGCTCCCCATGGAGCTGCCCGAGCACCGCCCCCGGTTCAAGCTGCTCGTCCGCGGTGCCGAACTGGCCAGCGAGGCCGAACAGGCCGAGAACCCCCGCGCGAAGCCCGTGAGGCTCCGAGCGGCCGAACGCGTGAGGAGGCCGTCATGAGCGCAGTGCCCGCTCAGACGCGGCCCGCCCCCGACCGTCGCCCCGGGCGCCGGGCCGGCGAGCAGTCGGCGGTACCCGGGCTGCGTCCCGTGCCGCGGTCGCAACGGCGTCGGGCGCCCCGACTCGTGTACGCGATCAGTGCAATCGGCGGCCTCGTGGCGATCGTCATCGCGCAACTGCTGCTGTCGCTGGCGCTCACCGAGGGCGCCTACGAGATCGACGGCTACCAGATGCAGCAGATCAAGCTCGAGCGGGAACAGCAGAAGCTCCGGGAAGACCTCGACCGGCTCGAGTCGCCCCAGAACATCGCCCAGAACGCCGAGTCGATCGGCATGGTGCCCGGCACCGACCCCGTGTACCTGCAGCTCAGCAACGGTGCGGTGCTCGGTCAGCCGAGCGCCGCCGAGGGCGGCGCGCAGGCATCGGGGCCGCTCGTCCCGAATTCGCTCATCGACGGCGTGCCGCCGGTGAACGAACTGCCGCAACAGCAGACTCCTGCTCAGGAGCCCGGCACCGGCCCGGGCGGGGCGGAGGCCACCGGCGGGGGAGCGGCAGGAAGCGCCGAACCTCCGGTCGCCGACGCGCTGCCGACGCCGTCCACCCACTGACCACGACCGATCTCGCCCCGACGGAGGACCGCACCGGATGAACCGCACCGCCAAGCACCCGATGCGGCGCATCATCGTCACCGCACTGGTGCTCGTCGCGATGGTGGGACTGTTCATCGTGCGACTCGTCGACATCCAGGTGGTGCGCGCGGCCGAGCTCAACGAGGACGCACTCGACATCCGCTCGCGCACCGAGCAGGTGTTCGGCACGCGAGGCGAGATCGTCGACGCGAACGGGGTGGTGCTCGCCGACAGTGTGATGCGCTACGACATCGCGCTCTCGCCGAAGCAGGCGAGGTCGGGGCCGTTCACGCGCGAGGTGGACGACCCCGACCACCCGGGCGAGACGAAGATCATCGACGTGCCGATCGAGCAATCGGCGGCCGAGATCGCCGAGGTGTTCGGGCGCACGCCGGCCGATGTCCTCAAGCTCATCGACGACGCGCTCGCAGCGAACCCCGACTCCGATTTCGAGTACGTCGCGCGACTCGTCGACACCGAGACCTTCGAACAGGTGCGAGCCCTCGGTATCCCGTGGCTGGTGCCGCACGAGCATCCGGCCCGCCGCTACCCGAACGGCGCGGTGGCCGGCAACCTGATCGGCTTCACCGACATCGACGGCGTGCCGCAGGCGGGGCTCGAGGAGGCGGCCGACGAGTGCCTCGCCAGCGAAGACGGAAAGGTCCGGTCGCTGCGGAGCCTCAAAGACTGGGTGACCATCCCGGGCAGTGAGCAGGTCGTGAAGAAGGCACGAGACGGAGGCACGCTGCAGCTCACGATCGATGCCGACCTGCAGTACGCGGTGCAGCGTATCGCCGAGGCGCAAGTGCAGGCGACCGGCGCGGCGTGGGCGACCGTGACCGTGATGGAGGCGAAGACCGGGCGGCTGCTCGCCGTTGCCGACGTGCCGACCGTCGATCCCAACGACCCGACGAGCGTCGACTCCGACGATCGCGGCTCGCGGGCGTTCACCGCGCCGTTCGAGCCTGGCTCGACGTTCAAGGCGCTGACCGCGGCGTCGGTGCTCGACGCCGGCCAGGGCGAGCCCGGCGTCACGGCCGACTATCGGTACATCGCGCCGAACGGCGCCGACGTCAACGACAGCTTCTTCCACGACGCGACCAACTACACGCTGACCGGCGTGCTCATCGACTCGTCGAACACGGGCATGTCGCTGTTCGGCGAGCGGTTGAGCGACCGGGTGCGCTACGACTACATGCGGGGGTTCGGCCTCGGCGAGGAGACCGAGGTGGGGTTCCCGGGTGAGGAGACCGGCGACCTGCACGGCGACCCCGATGAGTGGGACAACCAGACCAAGTACGCGACGATGTTCGGTCAGGGACTCACCACGACCGCCGTGCAGATCGCGAGCCTCTACCAAACCATCGCGAACGGCGGTGTGCGGATGCCGGTCACCCTCGTCGAGGGGTGCACCCAGCCCGACGGCGAGGTGACCGCAGCCCCCGACGGCACCGGCCGACGCGTGATCTCCGAGCAGGCGGCGAAGCAGACCTCCGAGATGCTCGAGCAGGTGTACCTGCACGGCTGGCTCGCCGACGAGTGGAACATCCCCGGGTACCGCGTCGCGGCGAAGACGGGTACCGCTCAGGTGTCCGACGGCGCAGGGGGGTACTCGGGCGACTACCTCGTCTCGGTATCGGGTTTCGCCCCCGCAGACGACCCGCAGTTCGTGGTTTCGGTGAGTCTCGCCTCTCCCGTTAAGATGAACTCGTCCGCCGCATCCGCCCCCGTCTTCCGAGACGTGATGAGCCAGGTGCTGAAGAAGTATCGGACCGTTCCATCCGGCGCTCCGGCGCCCGAGCTGCCAGCCACCTGGTGAGAAAGTTGGGTTCGTGACCGGATCGCCACCGTCGGCACTCCGGCCGCAGCACCCGAGCCCACGTTCGCTCCGCGGTCTCGCGGAGGCGTTCGGTCTCGAGGTGCGCGGCGAGATCGCCGACCTCGAGGTGACCGGCGCCGCATTGGCGTCGGGGCAGGTGCAGGGCGGCGACCTCTACGTCGGCGTACCGGGCCGGCACGCCCACGGTGCCGACTTCGCCGCGGCCGCGGCCGAGAACGGTGCGGTCGCGATCCTCACCGACTCCGACGGCGCCGCACGAGCCGCGGCCGCAGCGCCCGAGCTGCCGGTGCTCGTCACGCCCGACGCGCGGGCCGCCCTCGGCGCGGTCGCCGCGTGGATCCACCGCACCGACGAGCAGTCCGCGACCCTGTACGCGGTGACCGGCACGAACGGCAAGACGAGCGTCGTATACCTGATCTACGGCCTGCTGCGCCAGCTCGGCCTCGGTGCGGGACTCACGTCGACCGCCGAGCGCCGCATCGGCGATGAGGCCGTCACGAGCGGCCTCACGACTCCCGAGGCGAGCGAGCTGCACGCCCTGCTGGCGCGGGCCGCCGAGGTCGACGTGCGGGGCTTCGGCGTCGAGGTGTCTGCCCAGGCGCTCACGCGTCACCGCGTCGACGGGCTCGTGTTCGACGTCGCCGGGTTCACCAACTTGACGCACGACCATCTCGACGATTACTCCTCGATGGAGGAGTACTACGAGGCCAAGCGCGAGCTGTTCACCCCCGAGCGGGCGCGCCGGGGCGTCGTCACGGTCGACTCCGAGTGGGGGCGGCGGCTCGTCGGCGAATCGCGGATCCCCGTCACGACGCTGACGACGCTGCCCGACGTCGAGGCCGACTGGCGGGTCACGGTCATCGACGAGACGGCTGCGGCGACCACGTTCCGCGTCGACGCGCCCGACGGCCGCGCGCTCACCACGAGCGTGCCGCTCATCGGCTGGTACATGGCCGCGAACGCGGCGCTCGCGATCGCGATGCTCGTCGAGGGCGGCATCGACCTCGACCGCATCGCACAGGCCGTCGAGCGCGACGACGGCATCCCGGCGTACATCCCGGGCCGTGTCGAGCGCGTGTCGGGCGACCGTGGCCCGCTCGTCTTCATCGATTACGGGCACACGCCCGACGCCTTCCTGCAGACGCTGCGTGCGCTCCGCCCGCTCGTGCCCGGGCGGGTGATCATGCTGTTCGGCGCCGATGGCGACCGCGACACCACCAAGCGCGCCGAGATGGGCGCGATCGCCGCGCGCGGCGCCGACATCGTGGTCGTCACCGACTTCCATCCCCGCACCGAAGACCCCGCCGCGATTCGTGCGCAACTGATCGCCGGCGCCCGTGCCGCGGCGCCCGACCGCGAGCTGCACGAGGTGCCCGACCCCCGCGAGGCGCTGCGCCGTGCGATCTCGCTCGCCGGCCAGGGCGACGTGATCCTGTACGCCGGCCCCGGCCACGAGGACTACCACGAGGTGAACGGCGTGAAGCTCCCCTATTCGGCGCGCGACGACGCCCGGCAGGCCCTGCGCGACGCGGGGTGGCCGGCATGATCGCGCTCACGCTCGCCGAGATCGCCGACGCCGTCGGCGGCGCACTGCACCTCGACGGTTCGGATGCTGCGCCCGAGACGTCGGTCGGCGGCGCGGTCACGACCGACTCCCGGGAGGTCGAGCCGGGCGGGTTGTTCTTCGCCAAGCGGGGCGAGTTCGACGACGGCCACCGGTTCGCACCGGCCGCCGTCGAGCGCGGCGCAGCGCTGCTCGTGGTCGAGCATGCGCTCGACCTGCCCGTCGCGCAGGTCGTGGTCGCCGACACCGTCGATGCGCTCGGCGCGCTCGCGACCGAGGTCGTGCGACGGGTGCGGGCGCTCGGCCGCATGCGCGTGGTGGGCGTCACCGGCTCGAACGGTAAGACGACCACGAAGAACCTGCTGCGCACCATCCTCGAGGCCGAAGGGCCGACGGTCGCGTCGCGCAAGAGCTTCAACAATGAGGTCGGCGGCCCGATCACGATGCTCGAGGTGACCGAGGAAACCGAGTTCCTGGTCGCGGAGATGGGCGCCTCGGGCGTCGGTGAGATCGCCCGCCTGGTGCGGATGGCCCGACCCGACGTCGGCATCGTGCTGAAGGTCGGCCTCGCGCACGCCGGCGAGTTCGGCGGCATCGAGCAGACCGTCCGTGCCAAGAGCGAGATGGTCACCGACCTGCTGCCGACCGATGTCGCGGTGCTGAACGCCGACGACCCGCGGGTGGCGCCGATGGCGGCGCTCACGGCCGCACGCGTCGTCTTCTTCGGCCTCGGCGACGATGCCGATGTGCGTGCGACCGACCTGGTCGTGCACGCGCGCGGCACCGAGTTCACCATCGCGGCGGGCGAGGCATCCGCTCGGGTGCGCTTCGGCGTGCTGGGCGAGCATCATGTCGCGAACGCGCTGGCTGCGTCCGCCGCCGCCCTGCAACTCGGCGTGAGCCTCGACCACATCGCCGCAGCCCTCGAGACGGTGACGCTCGCCGAGCACGGCCGCATGGAGGTGCTGGGCGGGCGCGACGACATCACCATCATCAACGACGCCTACAATGCGAGCCCCGACTCGATGGCGGCCGCGCTGAAGACGCTCGCACAGGTGCGCCGCCCCGAGGCGCGCACCTTCGCGGTGCTCGGCGAGATGAGCGAGCTCGGCGAGTTCTCGGGTGAGGAGCACGACCGTATCGGGCTGCTCGCCGTGCGGCTCGGCATCTCGCAGCTCGTGGTGGTCGGCCAGGGCGCGAGGCGCCTGCACATCTCGGCGATCAACGAGGGCTCATGGGACGGCGAGTCCGCCTACGTCGAGTCCGCCGACGAGGCGTACGACCTCGTCGTGTCCAAGGTGCGCCCCGGCGACACCGTGCTGGTGAAATCGTCGAACGCGGCGGGTCTGCGTTTTCTGGCCGAACGATTGGGAGAATGGTTCGCATGAGGGCACTGCTGAGCGCCGGAGCGTTGTCGCTCGCCTTCACGCTCTTCCTGACTCCGCTGTTCATCCGGCTCTTCACGAAGCTCGGGTGGGGGCAGTTCATCCGCGACGACGGCCCGCAGAGCCACCATGTCAAGCGCGGCACGCCCACCATGGGCGGCATCATCTTCATCCTGGGCACGCTGTTCGGATACTTCACGGCGACGTTGCTGATCTCGAACGAGCCGCCGACCGCGTCGGGCCTGCTCGTGCTGTTCATGATGGTGGGCCTCGGCATCGTCGGCTTCGTCGACGATTTCCTGAAGACCCGCAAGAAGCAGAGCCTCGGCCTCGGCGGCTGGGCGAAGATCGCGGGGCAGGTTCTGATCGCGGGTGTCTTCGCGCTGCTCGCGCTGCAGTTCCCGAACGAGGGCGGCGCGACGCCGGCGACGACGAAGATCTCATTCATCCGCGATCTGCCGCTGGATTTCATGGTGTTCGGCTCGGTCGTCGGCATCATCCTCTACGTGGTGTGGATCTGCCTGCTGGCCACGGCCGGCTCGAACGGCGTCAATGTCACCGACGGGCTCGACGGGCTGGCATCGGGCGCGTCGATCCTCGCGATCGGCTCGTTCGTCATCATCGGCTTCTGGCAGTTCAATCAGTCGTGCTTCGGCGAGAACCTCAACCCGTCCGATGAGTACCGCTGCTACGACGTGCGCGATCCCCTCGACCTTGCGATCATCGCGACCGCGATCATCGGCGGCCTGGTCGGGTTCCTGTGGTGGAACACCAACCCCGCCCATATCTACATGGGCGACACGGGCTCGCTCGCGCTCGGCGGTGCGCTCGTCGCGCTCGCGATCTTCACCCGCACCGAGCTGCTGCTGATTCTGATCGGCGGCCTGTTCGTCATCGAGACGGGGTCGGTGATCGTGCAGCGCGTGTACTTCAAGCTCACCGGCGGCAAACGGATCTTCCTCATGAGTCCGATCCACCATCACTTCGAGCTGAAGGGGTGGGCCGAGGTCACGATCGTGGTGCGCTTCTGGATCATCGCGGGCCTGCTCGCGGCCGCGGGCGTCGGTGCGTTCTACTTCGAGTGGCTCCAGCGATGACGGCATCGGATGCCGCAGCCTCGCGTCTCGACTCGTTGACGAGCTGGCACGCCGACTGGGCCGGGCTGAAGGTCTCGGTGCTCGGTCTCGGGGTCACCGGGTTCGCCGTCGCCGACACGCTCACCGAGCTCGGCGCCGAAGTGCTGGTGCTCGCGCCCGCACCCGACGACGATCGTTCGCGCATCCTCGACGTGATCGGCGCGCGACTCGTCGTCGACCCGCTCGACGGGGTTCCGGCCGAGCTGGCGGCATTCGGTCCTGATCTCGTGGTCGCCTCTCCCGGATTCCACCCCGACCACCCCGTGCTCGAGTGGGCGGGTGCCGAGGGCGTCGCCGTGTGGGGCGATATCGAGCTGGCGTGGCGGGTGCGCGACAAGGTCTCGGGTGCGGCCGAGTGGATCCTCGTCACCGGCACGAACGGCAAGACGACGACGGTGCAGCTCGCCGCGACGTTCATCGCCGCGAACGGACTGCGCGCCGCACCCTGCGGCAACATCGGCGTGCCCGTGCTCGACGCGGTGCGCGACCCGGGCGGGTTCGACGTGTTCGTGGTCGAGCTCTCGAGCTACCAGCTCCATCACCTGCCGACCAGCGGGCCCGGAGCGATCCATCCGCTCGCGAGCGTGTGCCTGAACCTCGCCGACGACCATCTCGACTGGCACGGCTCCTTCGCCGCGTACGCTGCCGCCAAGGCCAAGGTCTACGAGAATACGAAGGTCGCCTGCGTGTACAACCGCGCGGACGAGGCGACCCGCCGGATGGTCGAGGAGGCCGAGGTCGAGGAGGGCGCGCGAGCGATCGGCTTCGGGCTCGACACTCCTGGCCCGAGCGACTTCGGCGTCGTCGAGGGGATCCTCTGCGACCGCGCCTTCCTCGACGAGCGGGCGACGGCCGCCCTCGAAATCACGACGCTCGACGAACTCGCCCCGCGCGGCCTCGACGCCCCGCATGTCGTGCAGAACATCCTCGCGGCCAGTGCCCTCGCGCGTGCCGCGGGCGTGCCCGTCGGGGTCATCCACGACGCGCTGGCGGAGTTCCGCCTCGACGCCCACCGGATCGAGACCGTCGCGCAGGCCGGCGGCATCCGGTGGATCGACGACTCGAAGGCGACGAATCCGCACGCGGCCGAGGCGTCGCTGCGCGCGTTCGGTCAGGTCGTGTGGATCGTCGGCGGACTGCTCAAGGGTGTCGACGCCGACGCGCTCGTCGCCGCGCACGTCGAGCGTCTGCGCGCGGCGATCGTGATCGGCCGCGATCGCGCCGCGCTCGTGGCGGCCTTCGCCCGACACGCGCGCGATCTCCCCGTCTTCGAGGTGACGGCGACCGACACTGATGCTGTGATGCCCGAGGCGGTGGCACTGGCGGCGGCTGTCGCCGAGGAGGGCGACACCGTGCTCCTCGCGCCGGCCGCGGCATCCATGGACCAGTTCGCCGACTACGCCGACCGCGGTCGACGGTTCCACACGGCGGTTCGAGCGATGCTGGGAGGTGAGGCGGATGGCGACACCGCCCAGAACGGCGCGACCGAAGTCCGAGCGGACGAAGACGGCGCGCCGGGCGACCCCGCCTGAGCGCGACGGCGCGGCCGCGGCCGCACGGATCCGCATCGCGCGTCTGTTCCCGGTCGAGTCGGCCGACTACTTCCTGCTGCTCGGTACCACGATCTTCCTGACCGTCTTCGGATTCGTGATGGTCGTCTCGAGCTCGCTCGTCGAGTCCCAGATCGAAGACGGCGGATTCCTCGTGCAGGCGAGCCGGCAGGGCATGTTCGCGCTCATCGGGGTGCCCCTCATGCTGCTGGCGAGCCGGGTGCCCGAGCACTGGTGGATGCGGCTCGCCTGGCCGGCGCTCGCGCTCTCGTGCGCGTTGCAGTTGCTCGTGGTCGCGACCGACCTCGGCGTCGAGGACGGCGGCAACACGAACTGGCTCGCGATCGGATCGGTGCAGTTCCAGCCGTCGGAGGCGATCAAGGTGTCGCTGGTGATGTGGCTCGGCATGATCGTGACGAAGAAGCAGCAGCAGCTCGGCGACTTCACGCACGGCATCCTGCCCATCCTCATCGTCGGAGGCGGTGCGATCGGATTGGTGCTGCTCGGCGGCGACCTCGGCACGGTCATGATCATGGGCGGCATGCTGCTCGGCGCGCTGTTCCTGATCGGCGTGAAGCTGCGGTTGCTGCTCGTGCCGGTGGTGCTCGGAGCCGTCGTGTTCGGGCTGGTCGCCGTGTCGAGCGAGAGCCGGATGCGCCGCATCACGTCGTTCCTGCAGGAGCAGTGCACGTCGATCGACACCGGCGACTGCTGGCAGGTGCAGCACGGCATGTTCGCGCTGGCGAACGGCGGCATCTTCGGCGTCGGGCTCGGCAACTCGGCCGCGAAGTGGTCATGGCTGCCCGCCGCCGACAACGACTTCATCTTCGCGATCGTGGGGGAGGAGCTCGGTCTCATCGGCGCGATCGTGGTGATCGGCATGTTCGTGCTGCTCGCGATCGCGTTCACCCGAGTGCTCCGGCACGCCCCGACGCCGTTCGGTCGGGCTGCGACGGCGGCGGTGCTGGTGTGGGTCATCGGCCAGGCGTGTGTCAACATCGGTGTCGTGCTGAAGGTCTTCCCCGTGCTCGGCGTGCCGCTCCCGCTGGTGTCCGCCGGCGGCACGGCACTGCTCACCACTCTGTTCGCGATCGGCATCGTGCTGTCCGTCGCCCGACGGGCGGGCGTGCGATGACGACATTCCTGCTGGCCGGCGGGGGCACCGCCGGCCACGTGAACCCGCTGCTCGCGGTCGCCGACCGGCTGCGCGAACGCGACCCGTCGGCCCGGGTGCTCGTGCTCGGCACGCGCGAAGGGCTCGAGTCGCGACTCGTGCCCGCGCGCGGCTACGACCTGCTGACCATCGACAAGGTGCCGTTCCCGCGTCGACCGAACGCGGCGGCCGCCCGCTTCCCGGCCCGCTTCCGGCGCTCGATCGGCGAGGTCGGCGAGATCCTGGCGCGCGAGCATGTCGACGCGGTCGTCGGCTTCGGCGGCTACGTGTCGACGCCCGCATACTTGGCCGCGCGTCGCGCTGGCATTCCGGTGGCGATCCACGAGGCGAACGCCCGGCCCGGCCTCGCGAACCGGCTCGGCGCACGGTTTGCCGCGGCGACCGGGGTCGCGTTCGAGGGCACCCCGCTTCCGCGGTCGCGCGTGGTCGGCATGCCGCTGCGTCGCGAGATCGAGACCCTCGACCGGGAGTCGGTGCGGGCCGAGGCGTTGGGCGCGTTCGGGCTCGACCCCGCCCGGCCCGTGCTGCTCGCGACAGGCGGGTCGCTCGGTGCACGCCGGATCAATCGCACGATGGTCGACGCCGCAGCCGCGATCCTCGCGACGGGCTGGCAGGTGCTGCACCTCACGGGGGCGAAGAGCGAAGTCGCCGATCCGGCGCTCGACGGCTATCGCATGCTCGAGTACGCCGACCGCATGGACCTCGCGCTCGCGGTCGCCGACCTCGCGGTCTCGCGTGCGGGCGCCGCGACCGTCTCGGAACTCGCCGCACTCGGCATCCCCGCGGTCTACGTGCCCTACCCGGTCGGCAACGGCGAGCAGCGCTTCAACGCGGCCGGCGTGGTCGCCGCAGGCGGGGGCATCCTCGTCGATGATGCGGCCTTCACGCCCGAGTGGGTCGCGGCCGAGCTGGTGCCGCTGCTGTCCGATCGCGATCGCGTGCGCAGCATGGCGGCGGCCGCGGCCGCCGTGGGCTTCCGCGACGGCACCGACCGCTTCATCGCGCTCGTCGACGAGGCGCTCGCGGCCGGCCGCACGGCCCGGCCCGGGCGCGGCGGGGCAGCCGGCGGCCCCGCCGAACACGCGTAACGTTGGATCAGCGGATGCCTCGGGCATCCGATCGCCACCCGCCCCAGGAGGACCCCGCCCCGTGACCATCAAGCCCGACCCGACCACCGTGATCCCCGCCGATCTCGGCAACGTGCACTTCGTCGGCATCGGCGGCTCGGGCATGAGCGGCATCGCTCGGCTGATGCTCGGCGACGGCCACCGGGTGACGGGCTCCGACGTGCGCGACTCGGCGAACATCGCGGCGCTGCGCGAACTCGGTGCCGAGGTCGCCATCGGGCACGACGCCGCGAACCTCGCCGACGACGTCGACACGGTCGTCGTCACCGGGGCGCTCTGGCAGGACAATCCCGAGTACCAGGCGGCGCTGCGGCGCGGCCTGCCGGTGCTGCATCGGTCGCAGGCGCTGGCGGCGCTCATCGCCGGTCGGCGTCTGGTGTCGGTGGCGGGTGCGCACGGCAAGACGACCTCGACGGGCATGATCGTCACGTCGCTGCTCGCCCAGGGCGCCGACCCGAGCTTCGTGAACGGCGGGGTCATCGCCGACCTCGGCGTGTCGAGCGCGGCCGGCGATGGCGAGCTGTTCGTCGTCGAGGCCGACGAGTCCGACGGCTCGTTCCTGCTCTACGACACGTCGGTCGCGCTCATCACGAACGTCGACCCCGACCACCTCGACCACTATGGGTCGCGCGACGCGTTCGAGCAGGCGTTCGTCGACTTCGCCGACCGGGCGCGCGAGTTGGTCGTCATCTCCTCCGACGACGCGGGCGCGGTGCGCGTCTCGCAGCGGCTGTCGCATCCGAATGTGGTCACGTTCGGTGAGGCGGATGACGCGACGGTGCGCGTGCACTCGATCGAGACCACCGGCCCGGTGGCGTTCTCGATCGACTACCGGGGTGCGACGTACTCGGCCCGCCTGCGTGTTCCCGGCCGCCACAACGCGATCAACGCCGCGGGGGCGTTCGCGGTGCTCGTGGGCCTGGGCGGAGACCCGACCGCGTCGCTGGCGGGCATCGAGCGGTTCGGCGGCACCGGCCGCCGCTTCGAACTGCACGGCTCGGTGGGCGGCGTCGCCGTCTACGACGACTACGCCCACCACCCGACCGAGGTCGCGGCGGCGCTCGCGGCCGCGCGCACGGTCGTGGGCGAGGGCCGGATCATCGCGGTGCACCAGCCGCACACGTACAGTCGCACGCAGGCGTTCGCGAAGGAGTTCGCCGAGGTGCTCGAGCAGTACGCCGACGAGACCGTCGTGCTCGACGTCTACGGCGCGCGGGAGGACCCGGTGCCGGGGGTGACGGGCGAACTGGTCAGCGAGCGTTTCGGCGACGCCCGAAAGGTGGCGTTCATCGCGGACTGGCAGGCGGCCGCCGACCACACGGCTCGCATCGCCCGTGACGGGGACTTCGTGATCACGCTCGGCTGCGGCGACGTGTACCGCATCGTCCCGCAGCTGCTCGAGGCGCTCGAGCGGGAGCGCGGGTGAGGGCCCGGCGCGGGTGAAGCGGCCGCAGGGATTCGATCGACCGCCGGTCCGTCGCACGTCGACGACGGCGGATGCCACGGCGGCGCGTCCTGGCAGGGCCGAACCGCCGGCCGCCGGCGCGGCACCCGGCCGCGGCCGGGCGGGCGGAGATCGTGGCCGGTCGGCTGCGGATCGCGACCGTGCGATCACCGAGCCCATCGTGCTGCCCGACCAGACCGCTCAGATCGCCCCGCCCTCGGCGGAGAAGCCCGCGGTACCGAAGCCCGCCGCACCGAAGCCCGCCTCGGCGCCCGATCCGCCCGCAGACGCGCGCGCGGCGCGCCGCGCGGTGGCGAAGGCGGCTCGCGAGCGGCGACGGTACGAGAAACAGGAGATCCGGCGCTTCACGCAGCGCGCACGACGGCGTCGCATCGCCTGGCTGGTCGCAGCCGGCTCGGTGGTGCTCGTGGCCGGGGGAGCGGTCGCCGCGGCGTACTCGCCGATCATGGCGCTGCGCGAGGTGCGCGTCGAGGGGCTCGTGCGCACGCCCGAAGCAGACGTGGTCGCCGCGTTCGCCGACCAGCTGGGCACGCCGCTCGCGCTCGTCGGCTCGGATGACGTGCAGGCGGCGCTACGCGGCTTCCCGCTCATCGAGACGTACGCCGCCGAGACCGTGCCGCCCGGCACGCTCGTGCTGCGCATCGTCGAGCGCACGCCGGTCGGCGTCGTCGAGACGTCGAACGGCCTCGCCCTCGTCGACGGTGCGGGGGTCGTCATCGAGAAGGTCGACGAGCGACCGGAGGGGCAGCCGCTCATCGAGGCCGGCGCGGTGACTTCCGAGGGCTTCCGTGCCGCCGGGGCCGTGATCCGCAGCCTGCCGGCCTCGGTGCGCCCGCAGGTCGTGGGCGCCACGGCCGAGACCGCCGACGACGTTCGGCTCGAACTGGCCGGCGGGGTATCTGTGGTGTGGGGCGGCGCCGACGAGTCGTCGACGAAGGCCGATGTACTGGCGGCGCTCATGGCCGCATCGCCGGGCGCGAGCCGGTACGACGTCTCAGCGCCGATGAACCCGGTCGTCGGGTGATGCGTTCGCGACACGCGGGCGCGCCTTGCCGGTGGATTGGCATCGGACACCTACCTTCGAGTCAGGAATTGCATACTCAGCAAGACTTTCACCTTCGAGTAGAGGTTGAGAGTTGAGAGTTCGCACGGAGGGCCGGACATGTCGATGAACCAGAACTACCTCGCCGTCATCAAGGTGGTGGGCATCGGCGGCGGCGGCGTCAACGCCGTCAACCGCATGATCGAGCTCGGCCTGCGTGGCGTCGAGTTCATCGCCATCAACACCGACGCGCAGGCGCTGCTGATGAGCGACGCCGACGTCAAGCTCGACGTCGGGCGCGACCTCACGCGCGGCCTCGGCGCGGGTGCCGACCCCGAGGTCGGCCGCCGCGCGGCCGAAGACCACGCGGAGGAGATCGAGGAGGCGCTCGCGGGCGCCGACATGGTCTTCGTCACCGCGGGCGAGGGCGGTGGCACCGGCACGGGCGGCGCCCCGGTCGTCGCACGGATCGCGAAGTCGATCGGTGCGCTCACGATCGGTGTCGTCACCAAGCCCTTCAGCTTCGAGGGCAAGCGTCGGCAGACCCAGGCCGAGCAGGGCGTCGCCCGCCTGAAGGAAGAGGTCGACACCCTCATCGTCGTGCCGAACGACCGGCTGCTCGAGATCAGCGATCGCGGCATCTCGATGCTCGAGGCGTTCGCGACCGCCGACCAGGTGCTGCTCGCCGGTGTGCAGGGCATCACCGACCTCATCACGACCCCCGGCCTGATCAACCTCGACTTCGCCGACGTCAAGAGCGTCATGCAGGGCGCAGGCTCCGCGCTCATGGGAATCGGGTCGTCGCGCGGCGCCGACCGGGCGATCAAGGCGGCCGAGCTCGCGGTGGCGAGCCCGCTGCTCGAGGCGTCCATCGACGGCGCGCACGGCGTGCTGCTCTCGATCCAGGGCGGGTCGAACCTCGGCATCTTCGAGATCAACGACGCGGCCCGGCTCGTGCAAGAGGCGGTGCACCCCGAGGCGAACATCATCTTCGGCGCGGTCATCGACGACACCCTCGGCGACGAGGTGCGCGTGACGGTCATCGCGGCCGGCTTCGACGGCGGCGAGCCGACGCAGCAGAAGGATGTCTCGATCGAGGCCCGCCGCTCCAGTCTCATCCCCGCCGCAGTGAGCGTCGGGGTCGGGGCATCCGGCCCGTCGTCGTCGGTCGACACGCCCGAACCGATCGCCGAGATCGACATCGAGGAGCTCGTCGAGTCGGCGAACTGGGGCGAGCTCGACACGAAGTCGGCCGACCGCATCGTGACCGACCCCGCGTTCGACGACGACGGCGACGATCTCGACATCCCCGACTTCCTGAAGTGAGCCTCGCGTCCCGCCTCGAGCTGGTGCGGGCCGAGATCGCCGAGTCGGCGGTCTCGGCGGGGCGCTCGCCCGACGAGCTGACGCTCATCGTGGTCACGAAGTTCCACCCCGCTTCGCTCGTCGCCGACTTGGTCGCGCTCGATGTGCACGACCTCGGCGAGAACCGGCACCAGGAGGCGCAGCAGAAGGCCGCCGAGCTGGCCGGCCTCGACTTGAGGTGGCATTTCGTCGGCCAGCTGCAGACGAAGAAGGCCCGACAGGTGCGCCGCTACGCGTCGGCGATCCACTCGGTCGACCGCGACGCGCTCGTGGACGCCCTGCGCAGCGACGAGGCATCCGTCGACGTCTTCCTGCAGGTCAACCTGACCGACGACCCCGAGCGCGGGGGAGTGCAGCCCGATGCGCTCGCACCACTCGTCGAGCGGGCGCTGGATGCGCCGGGCCTGCGCCTGCGCGGCTTGATGGCGGTCGCGCCGCTCGACGAGCCCGCGCGCCCGGCGTTCGCCCGCGTGCGCGAGTTGCGCGACCGGGTCGTGCTGCCGCTTGCTCCTGAGGCGTCCGACCTGTCCATCGGGATGAGCCAGGACTTCCACGAAGCCATCGCCGAAGGCGCGACACACCTTCGGATCGGCACCGCAATCACCGGGAATCGCCCGGTGCGCGGTTAGCCTCGACACAGACGGAATCACCGACGGAGGGGTCAGCGATGTCGAACCCGCTGAAGAAGACGATGGTCTACCTGGGACTGGCCGACGAGGAACTCGAGGCCGAGACCCCGAGCGCCCCGCAGCCTGCGCCCGTCGTGCAGGCCGCGCCGAGCCCCAAGGGCGGTGCCGCGGTCACCCCGCTGCGCAAGCCCCACGTCCAGCCGACGAACCAGCAGGCGGAGATGAACGAGATCCTGACCGTGCACCCGAGGCAGTACCGCGACGCCCAGGTGATCGCCGAATCGTTCCGCGAGGGGGTGCCGGTGATCATCAACCTCTCGCAGATGTCCGAGGGCGACGCGCGTCGACTCATCGACTTCGCGAGCGGGTTGTCGCAGGGCCTCTACGGCAAGATCGAGCGCGTCACGAGCAAGGTGTTCCTGCTCTCGCCGGCGCACGTGGTCGTGTCGGGTGAGGCCGGCGACGCCGAGGGCGACGCCGAGTCCTTCTTCACGCACGCGTAGACTCTCCCGTCGTGGGAGCACTCAACGTCGTCTGGAGCATCCTCTCAACGCTGCTGCTCATCTACTTCTTCGTGATGTGGGCACGCTTCGTCCTCGATCTCGTGCGCACGTTCAACCGGTCCTGGCGGCCGAGCGGGGTGGGCCTGGTCGTCGTCGAGGTCGTGTACACCGTCACCGATCCACCGGTGAAGTTCTTCCGTCGACTGGTGCCGCCGATCCGATTCGGGCAGGTCGCGATCGACCTCGGCTGGAGTCTCGCGATGCTGCTGGTCATCATCCTGATGACGATCGTCTCGGGCCTCTCGGCGGCGACGGCGCTCAGCGCCTGACGATCTCCTGCGAGCATGTCGACGCGTGGCGTCCGACACTTCGTCGGGCCCGGCGACCCTGCTACCGTTAGCAGAACGTGATCCGTCCGCAAGACAGATATGAGGGTGCAAGCCATGGCGCTAACTCCGGAAGATGTGGTCAACAAGCGCTTCCAGGCGACGAAGTTCCGCGAGGGCTACGACCAGGATGAGGTTGACGACTTCCTCGACGAGGTCGTGGTCGAGCTCCGGCGTCTGAACCAAGAGAACGACGAGCTCCGCCAGCGTCTGGCCGCCGCCGAGGCCCGTGCGAACGACGCCGTCTCCGCCGCCGCCGTGCAGCCGGCTCCGACCCAGGCCCCGCCGGTCACGTTCGCCGAGCCCGCCTCGCCGCCGCCCACTGTCGCCGTGCCGACGCAGGTCTCGACGCCGCAGTCCGAGATCGACGAGCAGACGTCGACGACGAACCTGCTGCAGCTGGCCCGCCGCCTGCACGAGGAGCACGTCCGCGAGGGCGTCGAGAAGCGCGACGCGCTCATCGCCGAGGGCCACGCGACCGCCGCGCGCGTCGTCGCCGAGGCCGAGGCCAAGCAGCGCCAGCAGATCGGCATCCTCGACCAGGAGCGCATCGCGCTCGAGAAGCGGGTCGACGAGCTGCGTCTGTTCGAGCGCGACTACCGCGCCAAGCTCAAGAGCTACATCGAGGGCCAGTTGCGCGACCTCGACACCGCCGCGCCGGTGCAGGTCTCGGGCAATCAGGGCTTCAGCGCTCCGGTCGGCGGTGTGAACCAGGGCGAGGCTGCTCCGGCACCGACCTTCCAGGGCTTTGGCGGCTGAGCGCGGCGGAAAGGCTTCCGGCGCGGTCGCGCTCGTCGTCCTCTTCGCCGCAGCGGTCGCTGCCTACGCGATCGACCAGCTGAGCAAGGCCGCCGTCGTCTCGAACCTCACCGAGGGCGAGATCGTCCCCGTCCTCGGCGACCTGCTCCAGTGGCAGTTCGTGCGCAACCCCGGTGCGGCGTTCTCGATGGCGAGCGGCATGACGTGGATCTTCACGATCCTCGCGGCCGCCGTGATCACGTTCATCATCTGGTTCGCCCGGCGCATCCGATCGATCGCGTGGGCGGTCGTGTTCGGCCTGCTGCTCGGCGGGGTCCTCGGCAACCTGACCGATCGACTGCTGCGTGAGCCGAGCTTCGGGCTCGGTCATGTGATCGACTTCATCTCGACGCCGTGGATGCTTCCCGCGATCTACAACGTCGCCGACATCGCGATCGTGTCGAGCATGGTCCTGTTCATGCTGCTGACGATCCTGGGGGTCGGTCTCGACGGGTCGCGCGAGCGGCGCGGCGAGCACCGGGCGGGTGCCGCGCCCGCAGACGAGGCGACCGGGGCATCGGGCGCCGGGGCATCCGGCGACGATCGCGCCGTGTCGTCGATCGACCGCGCCGTCCCCAGCGAATCCTGAGATGGAATCCCGCTCCTTCCCGGTGCCCGACGGGCTCGACGGTGCTCGGGTCGACGCCGGGCTCGCCAAGCTCCTCGGCTTCTCGCGCACGCAGGCGGCCGACATCGCCGCAGCGGGCGGGGTGAGCCTCGATGGGGCATCCGTCGACAAATCCGACAAGCTGCGCGCCGGTGCCTGGCTCGAGGTGAACTGGGAGCCGCCGCGCACCCTCTCGGTCGAACCGGTCGCGGTGCCCGACCTCGGCATCATCCACGACGACGACGACCTCGTGGTCGTCGACAAGCCCGCCGGCGTGGCGGCGCACCCGTCGCTCGGCTGGGAGGGCCCGACCGTCGTCGGCGCGCTCGCGGCCGCGGGATTCCGCATCTCGACCTCGGGCGCTCCCGAGCGTCAGGGCGTCGTCCACCGCCTCGACGCGGGCACCAGCGGGCTCATGGTGGTCGCCAAGTCCGAGCGCGCGTACTCGGCGCTGAAGCACGCGTTCCACGACCGCGAGGTCGAGAAGATCTACCACACGGTGGTGCAGGGGCATCCCGATCCGCTCGCCGGCACGATCGACGCGCCGGTCGGGCGCCACCCGAAGTCCGAGTGGAAGTTCGCCGTCACGGCGTCGGGCAAGCACGCCGTGACGCACTACGAGACGATCGAGGCCTTCCCCTACGCATCGCTGCTCGAGATCCACCTCGAGACCGGCCGCACGCACCAGATCAGGGTGCATATGGCGGCACAGCGGCATCCGTGCGCCGGCGACGCGATGTACGGTGCCGACCCGACGCTGTCTGCCCGCCTGGGGCTCACCCGGCAGTGGCTGCATGCGAAGCAGCTCGCGTTCATGCACCCCGCCACGGGGGAGTGGACGACGTTCGTCTCCGAGTACCCGGCCGATCTCGCGCACGCGCTCGAGGTGCTGCGCGGAGACTGAGCGGAACGCCGGTCGGCACCCCTCGGGTGTGGGCGGCCGCCCATAGACTGGATGCTCCCCAGACGAACTCGTGAGGAGCTCCGTGGCCGCCGATTCCTTCGTCCACCTGCACGTGCATTCCGAGTACTCGATGCTCGACGGCGCCGCGCGAGTGGGCGAGCTCATCAAGGCGGCGCAGGAGTACGAGATGCCCGCTGTGGCGATCACCGACCACGGCAACGTGTTCGGTGCGTACGACTTCTGGAAGCAGGCGACCGACGCCGGCATCAAGCCGATCATCGGCACCGAGGCGTACCTCACGCCGGGCACCCACCGCGGCGACAAGACCCGCGTGCGGTGGGGTTCGGGCGGCGGCGACGACGTGTCGGGCGCGGGCGCGTACACGCACATGACCCTGCTCGCCGAGACGACCGAGGGCATGCACAACCTGTTCCGGCTCTCGTCGCTGGCGTCGATCGAGGGCTACTACTTCAAGCCCCGCATGGACCGCGAGCTGCTGCAGACCTACGGCAAGGGACTCATCGCGACCACCGGGTGCCCGTCGGGCGAGGTGCAGACGCGGCTGCGGCTCGGCCAGTACGACGAGGCGGTGAAGGCCGCGGCCGAGTTCCGCGATATCTTCGGCAAAGACAACTACTTCTGCGAACTGATGGACCACGGGCTCGGCATCGAGACCCGCATCCGCGGCGACCTGCTGCGCCTCGCGAAAGACCTCGGCCTGCCGCTGGTCGCCACGAACGACCTGCACTACACGCACGCGCACGACGCGAAGAGCCACGCGGCGCTGCTGTGCGTGCAGTCGGGGTCGACCCTGGACGACCCGAACCGGTTCAAGTTCGACGCCGACGACTTCTACCTGAAGACCGCGGCCGAGATGCGCCACGTCTGGCGCGACTTCCCCGAGGCGTGCGACAACACGCTCGCGATCGCCGAGCGCTGCGACGTGCAGTTCAACACGAGCGCCAACTACATGCCGCGCTTCCCGGTGCCCGCCGGCGAAGATGAGCAGAGCTGGTTCGTGAAAGAGGTCGAGCACGGACTGCACGAGCGGTACCCGAACGGCATCCCCGCCGAGGTGCGCAAGCAGGCCGACTACGAGGTCGGGGTCATCAGCCAGATGGGGTTCCCGGGGTACTTCCTCGTCGTCGCCGACTTCATCAACTGGTCGAAGCGCAACGGGATCCGGGTCGGCCCGGGCCGTGGTTCGGGTGCGGGGTCGATGGCCGCCTACGCCATGAAGATCACCGACCTCGACCCGCTGCAGCACGGACTCATCTTCGAGCGGTTCCTGAACCCCGATCGCGTGTCGATGCCCGACTTCGACGTCGACTTCGACGAGCGTCGTCGCGGCGAGGTCATCAAGTACGTCACCGAGAAGTACGGCGAGGAGCGCGTCGCGCAGATCGTGACCTACGGCACGATCAAGGCGAAGCAGGCGCTGAAGGACTCCTCGCGCGTGCTCGGATTCCCGTTCGGCATGGGCGAGAAGCTGACGAAGGCGATGCCGCCCGCGGTGATGGGAAAAGACATCCCGCTCTCGGGCATCCTCGACAAAGACCACCCGCGCTACAAGGAGGCCGGAGACATCCGCGCCCTCATCGAGACCGACGCCGAGGCGAAGACCGTCTTCGACACCGCACTCGGCCTCGAGAACCTGAAACGCCAGTGGGGCGTGCACGCCGCCGGCGTGATCATGTCGAGCGAGCCGCTGATCGACATCATCCCGATCATGAAGCGCGAGCAAGACGGTCAGATCGTCACGCAGTTCGACTACCCGGCGTGCGAGTCGCTCGGCCTCATCAAGATGGACTTCCTGGGGTTGCGCAACCTCACGATCATCGACGACGCGCTCGACAACATCGAGGCGAACCGGGGCTTCCGCCCGGTGCTCGAGGAGCTCGCGCTCGACGATCAGGACGCGTACGATCTGCTGTCGCGCGGTGACACGCTCGGCGTGTTCCAGCTCGACGGCGGGCCGATGCGGTCGCTGCTGCGCCTCATGAAGCCCGACAACTTCGAGGACATCTCGGCCGTCATCGCGCTGTACCGCCCGGGCCCGATGGGCGCGAACTCGCACACCAACTACGCGCTGCGCAAGAACGGTCAGCAAGAGATCACCCCGATCCATCCCGAGCTCGCCGAGCCGCTGCGCGACATCCTCGACACCACGTACGGCCTCATCATCTACCAAGAGCAGGTGATGGCGATCGCGCAGAAGGTCGCCGGGTTCTCGCTCGGTCAGGCCGACATCCTGCGGCGCGCGATGGGCAAGAAGAAGAAGTCCGAGCTCGACAAGCAATACGAGGGCTTCAAGTCGGGCATGAACGAGAACGGCTACTCGGATGCCGCAGTGAAGACCCTGTGGGACATCCTGCTGCCGTTCTCCGACTACGCCTTCAACAAAGCGCACTCGGCCGCGTACGGCGTGCTCAGCTATTGGACTGCGTACCTGAAGGCCCACTACCCGGCCGAGTACATGGCGGCGCTGCTCACGAGCGTGGGCGACGCCCGCGACAAGCTCGCGCTGTACCTCAACGAGTGCCGGCGCATGGGCATCAAGGTGCTACCGCCCGACGTGAACGAGTCGATCGGGTTCTTCGCCGCCGTCGGCGAAGACATCCGCTTCGGCCTCGGCGCGGTGCGCAACGTCGGCTTCAACGTCGTCGATGCGATCCGCGGCGCGCGCGACGCGAAGGGGCGGTTCGAGTCGTTCCACGACTTCCTGAAGAAGGTGCCGATCCCCGTCGCGAACAAGCGCACGATCGAGTCGCTCGTGAAGGCCGGCGCCTTCGACTCGCTCGGGCACACCCGGCGCTCGCTCGTCGAAATCCACGAGGGCGCGGTCGAGCAGGCGGTGAAGGACAAGCGGGCCGAGGAGAACGGCGATATCGGCTTCGACTTCGACAGCCTCTTCGAGGAGCACGAGAAGGATGCTGCGCCGTCGCTCGTGCCCGATCGCCCCGAGTGGGCCAAGAAGGACAAGCTCGCCTTCGAACGCGAGATGCTCGGCCTCTACGTCTCCGATCACCCGCTCGCGGGGCTCGAGGCGCCGCTGGCCAAGCACGCGTCGATCTCGATCACCGACCTCACCGGGTCGGACTCGACGCAGGACGGCGAGACGGTGACGGTCGCCGGCCTCGTCACGAGCGTGCAGCACCGGGTTGCCCGTCAGAGCGGCAACCAGTACGGCATGATCCAGGTCGAGGACTTCTCGGGCGAGATCACGGTCATGTTCATGGGCAAGGCGTACCAGGAGTTCGCACCGGCGCTGCGCAGCGACTCGATCGTCGTCGTGCGTGGGCGTGTCTCGCTCCGCGACGATGGCATGAACCTGCACGCGTTCAGCGTGTTCTCGCCCGACCTCGGCTCGGCCGACGACGAGAACGGTCCGGTGGTCATCTCGATTCCCGATGTGCGGGCGACGACCGACACGATCACCGCTCTGGGCGACGTGCTGATCCGGCACCGCGGCGACACCGAGGTGCGGCTGCGGCTCACCAAGGGCGGCTCGGCGCGGGTGTTCGAGCTGCCGTACCCGGTGTCGGTCAGCGCCGACTTCTTCGGCGAGTTGAAGAGCCTGCTCGGGCCGAACTGCTTGGTCTGAGCGGGCCCGCCCCGGTCGATACGCTGGGAGACATGCTGCGCGTCATCGATCTGCGGGGAACCCGTCCGTCCGAGTCCGAACTGCTCGCGGCGGTGCCGCGGGCGTCGACCGACGTGTCGGCCGCCCTGCACGTGGCGCAGGAGCTCATCGACGACGTGCGCGAGCGCGGGTCGGCGGCGCTCGTCGACCAGTCCGAGCGGTTCGACCGGGTGCGACCGGCGTCGGTGCGGGTGTCTGCCGACGAGCTCGCGGCCGCCGCCGAGGCGCTCGACCCCGACCTGCGGTCGGCGATCGAGGCGACGATCGCCCGCGTCCGCGCCGCGAGCGCCGCGCAGGTGCCGCCGCCGGTGACGACGGAGCTGGCGCCGGGCGCGGTGATCGAGCAGCGCTGGCAGCCGGTCGCCCGCGTCGGGTTGTACGTGCCCGGCGGCAAGACGGTGTACCCGTCGAGCGTGATCATGAACGTGGTGCCCGCCCAGGCGGCCGGAGTGCGTTCGATCGCGCTCGCCTCGCCCGCACAGGCCGACCACGGTGGTCGGGTGCACCCGACGATCGCGGCGATCGCCGCGCTGCTGGGCGTCGACGAGGTGTACGCGATGGGCGGCGCGGGCGCGATCGGCGCGTTCGCCTACGGCGTGCCGGACCTGGACCTCGAACCGGTGCAGCGCGTCACCGGCCCCGGCAACGTGTACGTCGCGGCCGCCAAGCGCGCCGTGGCCGGGGTCACGGGCATCGACGCCGAGGCCGGGCCGACCGACATCGTCGTGATCGCCGACGCCGCCGCCGACGCGGAGTTCGTCGCCGCCGACCTGCTGAGCCAGGCCGAGCACGACGAGCTCGCGGCATCCGTGCTGGTCACCGACTCGGCCGAGTTCGCGGCCGAGGTCGACCGGCGGCTCGAAACCCGCGCGGCCGCGACCCGGCACGCCGAGCGTGCCGTGACCGCGCTCAGGGGTCCGCAGTCGGCGATCGTGCTCGTCGACGACCTCGCGCAGGCTGCCGACTTCGTGAACGCATTCGCGCCCGAGCACCTCGAGATCCAGGTCGCCGACCCCGACGCGGTGCTCGGCGGCATCGAGAACGCCGGCGCGATCTTCATCGGGCCGTACTCGCCGGTGAGCCTCGGCGACTACGCCGCGGGCTCGAACCACGTGCTGCCCACCGGCGGCACCGCGCGATATGCGTCGGGGCTCTCGGCGTCGACCTACCTGCGACCGCAGCAGGTCGTGCGATACGACGAGGCGGCGCTGCGCGACGTGGCCCCGGTCATCGCGGCGCTGTCGGCCGAAGAGGACTTTCCGGCGCACGGCGACGCGGTGACGGCCCGGTTCCCGGCCGAGAGCCGCTGAGCCGCGGCTAGGCTGGAGACGCCATGTACTGTCCGTTCTGCCGCCACCCCGATTCGCGGGTGATCGACTCGCGCACGAGTGACGACGGCCTCTCGATCCGTCGCCGGCGCCAATGCCCCGAGTGCGGCCGGCGGTTCTCGACGACCGAGACCGCGAGCCTGTCGGTGATCAAGCGCTCGGGAGTGGTCGAGCCGTTCAGCCGCGAGAAGGTGGTGCTCGGCGTGCGCAAGGCGTGTCAGGGCCGCCCCGTCACCGACAGCGACCTCGCCGTGCTCGCGCAGAAGGTCGAGGAGACGATCCGCTCGACGGGTGCGTCGCAGATCGACGCGAACGACATCGGCCTCGCCGTGCTGCCTCCGTTGCGCGAGCTCGACGAGGTCGCCTATCTGCGGTTCGCGAGCGTCTACCAGGCGTTCGACTCGCTCGACGACTTCGAGTCGGCGATCGGCCAGCTGCGCGCCGAACACGGCAGGCTCCCGGCCCGACCGGTCGAGTGAGCGCGCTCGGGTAGCCTGAACGCGGCATGTATCGACTCCTCTTCTCGCTGGTCTTCTCCCGTATGGACCCAGAGAACGCGCATCACCTCGCGTTCCGGGTCATCCGCCTGCTCCCGACGCTCGGGTTCGGGCGACTCGTCGAGCGCGTCACACGCCCCGATCCGTCGCTCGCGGTGGAGGCGCTCGGGCTGCGCTTCCCGTCGCCGTTCGGCGTGGCAGCCGGGTTCGACAAAGACGGCTTCGCCGTGCGGGGCCTCGGCAACCTCGGATTCGGCCACGTCGAGGTGGGCACCCTCACCGCGATCGCGCAGCCGGGCAACGACCGTCCGCGTCTGTTCCGGCTCATCGCCGATCGCGCGCTGGTCAACCGGATGGGCTTCAACAACGGCGGTGCGGATGCCGCGGCCGGCCGCCTCTCGCGGCTGGCCCGTCGCACGCACCGGCCGGTGCTGGGCGTCAACATCGGAAAGAGCCGGGTCACCCCGGTCGATGAAGCGGCGGCCGACTACGAGCGCAGCGCGCGGGTGCTCGCGCCCCATGCCGACTACCTCGCCGTCAACGTCAGCTCGCCGAACACGCCGGGCCTTCGCGGCCTGCAGGAGCTCGACGCACTCGAGCCGCTGCTGCGCACCGTCCGCGGCGCGGCCGGCGACACACCGCTGCTCGTGAAGATCGCACCCGACCTCACCGACGACGAGGTCCGGCGCATCTGCGCGCTCGCGGTCTCGCTCGGTCTCGACGGCATCATCGCTACGAACACGACCATCTCGCGCGACGGCCTGAAGACCCCCGCGGCCGAGGTCGAGCGGATCGGCGCCGGCGGGCTGTCGGGTGCGCCCCTCGCAGCGAGGTCGCTCGAGGTGCTGCGCATCGTGCGCGAGCAGGTTCCGGCCGAGCTGTGCGTGATCTCGGTGGGCGGCGTCGAGACCGCGGCCGATGTGCAGGACCGGCTCGACGCCGGAGCCACACTCGTGCAGGGGTACTCGGCGTTCATCTATCGCGGTCCGCTGTGGGCTCGGCAGGTCAACCGCGGCCTGCTGCGATTCCGGCAGGCGCGCGCGGCGGTGTTGCCGAGCTGACGGTCGGCTGCCGGCGACCTGATCGGGCTCGACGACCCGCTCAGGCGATCGGGACGCCGACCTCGGCGAGCTGATCGGCCAGGCGCGAGCCGTCGCTCGCCGACACCCACGGGACATCCGACTCGTGCCCGTCGGTCTTGGAGCGGCCGCCGGCGAGCACCGCCTCGCCGGTGGAGAGCCGCCGGATCGCGACCGCCGCGACGCGATCGGGGTGCTCCGTCGCGAAGCGCGCGTAGTGCTCCTCATCGTGCTGGCCATCGTCGCCGATGAGCAGCCACTTGATGTCGGGGAACTCCTCGGCGAGCCGGCGCAGGTTCTCGTCTTTATGCTCGCGTCCGCTGCGGAACCAGCGATCATGCGTCGGGCCCCAGTCGGTGAGCAGCAGGGGCCCGGCGGGGTAGAGGTTGCGGGACAGGAACCGGCTGAGCGTCGGCGCGACGTTCCAGGCCCCGGTCGAGAGGTAGATCACGGGGATCCCGGGGTTCGCGCGCACGATCCGCTCGTACAGCACCGCCATGCCCGGCGTCGGGATGCGCGCGTGCTCGTCGAGCACGAAGGTGTTCCACGCGGCGACGAGCGGCCGGGGCAGTGCGGTGACCATGACCGTGTCGTCGACGTCGGAGATGATGCCGAAGCGGGTCTCGGGCGCGACGACCGTGATCGGGGCCTCGACCGGCTCGGCGCCCTCGGTGTGCAGGGTCGCGGTGTGCCAGCCGGGCTCGAGGCGGACGGGCACCCTCGTGTCGACCACACCGCCGCGGTCGGCCAGGACCTCGATGCGCGATCCGCCGACCTCGATCGACACGGGCACGTCGCCGACGGGCACGCTCGTGAAGCTGCGCCAGCCGCGGATGCCCTGCTGCAGTCGGCGAGCGGAGCCCGCGACCGACGGCTTCGGCTTGGACAGCAGCACGCGGCAGAACACCCGCACCCACTCGGTCGAGCCGTAGCCGGTGTAGGGAATCACCGTCGGCAGATGCCCGCGCCGGCGCGCCCACCGCTCGCGGACGTCGTGGATCCAGTCCTCGAGGCGCGCGGCGCGGTGCCGGGCCATGCGCGCGTGAGGACCGGCCGGGGGCGGGGTGTCGACCGGCATCCTCTCAGTCTGTCATGACCTCCGGCCCGTCATGATCTCGCGGGGCGAACCGGATGGCGCGGGTGGCCAGGGCGGTTCACCGGCTGGTCTTCGGGCCCCGCGGCCCCGGGTAGAGTAGTCCGGCGAACATGAGGGAGGTTCCGTGCCGCACATCGACCTGATTCTGGGGGCCGACCACGGGCGTCGGCGCACCGTGCGCACGGAGCCGACGCAGCGCCGCAGCAGCCAGCGGCTCGACGCGCTGCTCGACGCTGCTGCCGAGATCACCGACGAGATCGGCTTCGAACGGCTCACCACGCAGATGGTGGCCGAGCGAGCGGGCGCGTCGATCGGCACCGTGTACCGCTACTTCCCCGACCGCGTCGCCGTGCTGCACGCGTTGCGTGAGCGGTCGGTCGAGCGCTTCCGGCTGCGGATCGCCGAACGGCTCGCTTCGGTGAGCACCGACGACTGGTGGCGAGTGGTCGAGACGGCGCTCGACGCGTGCACCGACCTGCACCGCGAAGAGCCCGGGTTCTCGGTGATCCACCGCGGCGACCGCGACCTCGCCGAAGACGGCGAGCCCGAGATCGCCGCGCGCATGGCGTCGGTGATCGAGGCCGAGTTCGGCGAGGCATCCGACAGCGCCGAACTGCGCTTCCGCCTGGGCGTCGCGCTGGAGCTCGGGGGCGCGCTCATCAACCGTGCGTTCACCCGCGACCTCGACGGCGACCCGCGCTACCTCGACGAGGCCAAGCGCATCGTGCGCGACTACCTCGAACCGCACCTCGCGGGGCGCCTCATCGCCTCGAACGCGGCCTGAGCGACTCCCGAACGCCGCCGCGACACCTTCGTCGCACGGCGTCAAGTCGTTTGCCTGCCGTCTCGAATGGTGTTTGGCTGGGTGAGGCGGGGCGCGAATGCCGGCCCGCGGAAACGGGGCGGCATGATCGAGTTCCGCAGCGTCACCAAGCAGTATCCCGACGGCACGGTCGCCGTCGCGGATGTCGATCTCGTCGTGCCGCCGCACCGCACGACCGTGCTCGTCGGCTCCTCGGGCTCGGGCAAGACGACGCTGCTGCGGATGGTCAATCGCATGGTTGATCCGACCGCAGGCGAGGTGCGCATCGACGGCACGGATGTCTCGACCGTCGATCCCGTGAAGCTGCGCCGGTCGATCGGCTACGTGATGCAGAACTCGGGGCTGCTGCCCCACCGCCGGGTGGTCGACAACATCGCCACGGTCCCGGTGCTGCGCGGCGAGCGCCGCCGAGACGCGCGGGCCAAGGCACTCGAGCTCATGGACACCGTCGGGCTCGACCGCTCGCTCGCCGACAAGTACCCCTCGCAGCTCTCTGGCGGGCAGCAGCAGCGCGTGGGCGTCGCACGCGGGCTGGCGGTCGACCCGAATATCCTGCTCATGGACGAGCCGTTCGGTGCGGTCGACCCGATCGTGCGCACCGAGCTGCAGGACGAACTGCTGCGTCTGCAGCGCGAGCTCGGCAAGACCGTGCTGTTCGTCACGCACGACATCGACGAGGCGTTCCGCCTGGGCGACCAGATCGTGATCCTGCGCGAGCGCGGTGAGATCGTGCAGCGGGGCACGCCGGCCGAGATCATCGCGAGCCCGGCCGACGAGTTCGTCGCGGGGTTCATCGGCGCCGATCGCGCCGAGCGGGCGCTGCGCGTCACGCAGGTCGACGGTCGGCAGGTCGTCGTCGATGCCGACGGTCGCCCGGCGGGAGTGCTCGCCTCGTGACCTGGCTCTGGTCGAACCTCGACCGGGTCGGCGAGCTGGCGCTCGTGCACCTGGGGTTGTCGGTGCCCGCGATCATACTGAGCTTCGTGCTCTCGATCCCGATCGGCTGGGTGGCGTGGCGATTCCGCTGGAGTCGTGCGGTGCTGCTCAGCGTGTGCGGCATCCTGTACGCGATCCCGTCGCTGCCGCTGTTCATCGCCCTGCCCGCGCTCATCGGCACGCAGCTGCGGTCGCCCGTGAACGTGGTCGTGGCGATGACGTTGTACGGCGTTGCGCTCATGGTGCGGTCGGCGGCCGACGGCTTCGCCGACGTGGATCGCGACATCCGCATGTCGGCGACCGCGGTCGGGTACTCGTCGTTCGGGCGGTTCTTCGCGGTCGAGCTGCCGCTCGCGGGTCCGGCGTTGCTCGCCGGGCTCCGGGTGGTCATCGTCAGCACGGTCAGCCTCGTGACCGTGAGCGCGGTGCTCGGCATCCCCAGTCTCGGCAGCCTGTTCACCGACGGGTTCCAGCGCAACATCCCGCTCGAGATCACCACCGGCATCGTCGCGACGGTCGCGCTCGCGTTCGTGCTCGACCTCGTCGCGGTCGTCGCCGGGCGCCTGCTCATGCCGTGGACGAAGCTCGAGCGGCGCGGTCGCCGTCCGTCGCGGCTGGCGAACGTGGAGGCGATCGCGTGAACCTGATCCTCGACGCGTTCGCGTGGCTGTTCGAACCCGACAACTGGGTGGGCCCCTCGGGTCTCGGCGCGCAACTCGGCTATCACGTCGTGTTCAGCCTCGCCGTCGTCGTGGCGGCGTGCGTGATCGCACTGCCGATCGGCGCGCTCGTGGGCCACACGGGCCGGGGGCGCGAGGTGGCCGTGCTCACCTCGGGGGGCCTGCGCGCCCTGCCCACCCTCGGCCTGCTCACGCTCATCGGCCTCGCGATCGGCATCGGTCCGGTCGCGCCGTTCATCGCGCTGGTCGTGCTCGCCCTGCCCTCGGTGCTCGCCGGCGCGTACGCGGGCATCGGCGCGGTCGACCGTCGGACGGTCGACGCGGCACGAGCGGTGGGTATGACCGAGCCCCAGATCGTGCTGCGCGTCGAGTCGCCGCTCGCCCTGCCCACGATCATCGGCGGCGTGCGGGCCGCGGTGCTGCAGGTGATCGCCACGGCGACCCTCGCGGCCTACGTCGGCGGCGGCGGTCTCGGCTCCACGCTGTTCGTGGCGCTCAAGACCCGCGACTACCCGGCCATGCTCGGCGTGTCGATCCTCATCATCGCGCTGGCGCTCGTGCTCGACGGCGTCTTCGCGATCGTCCAACGACTCGTGGTGCCCGAGGGCGTTCGCGTCGGTCGCACCACCACGAACCTCCGCGCACGTCCGGCTCGGGCGCGCGCGGCCATGGGCTGAGCCCAACACCGAAGGGAAGCAACATGTTCACAGCTGGAAGAGGCCGGCACGTCGCCCTGGCGGCGGTCGCGGTCGGGGCGGTAGTAGCCCTGGCAGGGTGTGCCACGAGCGATCCGCTCGACGAAGGATCCGGCACCGAGACCGAGGCATCGTCCGAGACGATCGTCATCGGCTCGCAGGCCTACTACTCGAACGAGATCATCGCCGAGATCTATGCGCAGGCGCTCGAGGCGAACGGCTTCACCGTCGACCGGCAGTTCCAGATCGGTCAGCGCGAGGTCTACCTGCCCGAGATCGAGGCCGGCGAGATCGACCTGTTCCCCGAGTACACGGGCAACCTGCTGCAGTTCTACGAGCCCGACACCGAGGCGCGCACGAGCGACGACGTGTTCGCGGCGCTGCAGGACGCACTGCCCGACGGGCTGCGCGTGCTCGACCAGTCGCCCGCGACCGACCAGGACTCGTACAACGTCACCCAGGCGTTCAGCGACGCGAACGGCGTGACGAGCCTCGAAGACCTCGCGGGCGTCTCGACGCCGCTGACGCTCGGTGGCAACGCCGAGCTCGAAACCCGACCCTACGGCCCGGCCGGGCTCAAGGAGGTCTACGGCGTCGAGGTCGGATTCACCGCGATCGAGGACTCGGGCGGTGCGCTCACGGTCAAGGCGCTGGTCGACGACCAGGTGCAGCTCGTGAACATCTACAGCGCCGACCCGAACATCAAGACCAACGACCTGGTCACCCTCGACGACCCGAAGGGCCTGTTCCTCGCGTCGAACGTCGTGCCGCTCGTGAGCGACAAGATCACCGACGAGATCGCCGACATCATCAACGAGGTGAGCGCGGCGCTCACCGCCGCCGACCTGGTGGCGTTGAACGACCAGAGCGTGAACCAGCAGCGCAACGCCGACGACATCGCGGCCGAGTGGCTCGCATCGAAGGGGCTCGTCTAGGAGCGGGCGCCCGGGTTCCGCTCGGAAGTCCCCGCTTCGGGAGCTTCAGTCTCGGGAGTGTCAGAGGGGTCGGATGCCACGGCGTCCGGCCCCTCGGCCGTCGATGCCGCGGTGGCATCCGTAGCGCCCGCGTCCGCCCCCGTGGCATCCGCCTCGAAATGCCGCGCCTCGAGGCGCACGATGACGCGCTTGGCCAGCCAGACGACGACGAGGAAGAGCGCGATGACCGCGACGAAGATGTACCCCGCCCAGTGCAGCTCGCGGCTGAGCTCGCGGTAGCTGTCGGCGGCGAGCCATCCGACCGTCGCGTAGGCGAACGCCCAGATGACGCAGGCCGGCAGCGTCCAGGCGATGAACCGGCGGTAGCGCATCGCGCTCATGCCGACCACGAGCGGCACGAGCGAGTGCAGCACGGGAAGGAATCGCGAGAGGAAGACGGCCGGGCCGCCGCGCCGGTCGACGTACCGTTGCGCCCGCGTCCACTGCGCCTCGCCGATGCGCCGACCGAGCCGGGAACGCACCAGGTGCAGCCCGAACCACCGTCCGATCGCGAAGCCGATCGACTCGCCCGCGAGGGCGCCCGCGATGACCGCCACGACGAGCGCGACGTACTGCACGGGATTCTCGATCGCCGTGGAGGCCACGAGCACGATCGTGTCGCCGGGCACGATGAGCCCGATGAGGATCGAGGTCTCGAGCATGACTCCGACGCCGGCCAGCAGGGTTCGAAGCAGGGGGTCGACTCCCTGCACGGTCTGCAGGATCCAATCGAGGACGTCGTTCACGCCCCCGAGCCTAGGCGGCGTGCGGGCGGATGTCCCGGGGGTCTGCCTGAGGATCCGCCGGGACGAGGCGGGCCAGGCGTGCCTCGAGCATCATCGCGTCGGGGGCGACGCCGCCCGAGTCGGCATAGGCGCCGGGCTCGCCGGCGGTGCCGAGCCGGGCGAGCGCCCGACGCAGCGGGTCTGCGCCGACCTCGCGGATCGCACCGTCGTCGGCGAGCATCTCGGTGAGCAGCGTCACGCTGCGCTCAGCTCGGTTCGCGATCGGGAACCAGGGCAGCGCACTGTGCCAGGCGCGGAAGGCGACCAGGACGAGGTGGTGGAGCTGGTCGAGGTGCGAGCGCTCGTGGGCGACGACCGCGGCGAGCTCGCGGTCGTCGAGGGCGGATACGAGCCCATCGGTGAGCACGGTCGCCGTGCGGACACCGGGCACGCAGTAGGCGAGCGGAACCGGATGGGGAAGCACCCGGGTCTGCGGCGAATCGGGCAGCGGGTCGCTGAGCACGGCGATGAGGTGGTGCTGGCGCCGACGTTCGCGTTCGGCGCGGGCGACGGTGAGCCCGAGGTTGAGCGAGAGGTGCACGGCGAGGCCCACCGCGAGGGTGAGCGCCGCCAGATGCGCCACCCCGAAGCCCGGCGGCAGGTCGCCGTCGAAGAAGTGGGGCAGCAGGGCTTCGGCGGCGCCGACGATCGACCCGGCCGGCGCCGATCCGAGCAGCAGCAGGCTGCCGATCATCGAGAGTCCGCCGGCGAGGGCGATGAGCTGCCAGAGGGCGAGCGCGACGGCCGGGCGCGCGGCGGGCCAGTGCGCGGCCGACAGCGTGACGGGCACGGGCCACGCGAGCGCGACCGCGAGCACGCCGAGTGCCAGCGCCCAGGCGATCACCTCAGCCGCGCACCATCTCGTCGAGCAGCCGGCGCAGTGTCGCCGCCTCCTGGCGGGAGGAGGTGGTGAGGAACCGCGCGAGCGCGGCGTCGCGGTCGCTCGCGCGATCGAGCACCTCGTGCATGAGTTCGGCGGTGTGGTCTTCGCGGCTGAGCAGCGCCTGGTAGCGGTGCGGGCGGGCGTCGCGCGAACGAGTGACGAAGCCCTTGCGCTCGAGGCGTGAGAGCACGGTGAGCACGGTCGTGGTCGCGGGCGCGCGGCCGTCGCCCGTGTCGAGCACCGTGATGCGGTCGCGGATGTCGTTCGCCGTGAGGGCGGTGCCGGAGGCCCAGAGCTGTTCCATGACCGCTCGCTCGAGTTCGCCGAGATTCGCCATGGTCCAAGGGTACCCTCGATCGGCTGTATGTTCTACGGTGTGTAGAAATTGCGGTTCGACCGCACCACGGCGGAATCCGGAGGGAACCACGTGAACGACCTGCTCGACCCACTGCTCCTCGCGAGATGGCAGTTCGGGCTCACCACCGTCTACCACTTCCTGTTCGTGCCGATCACGATCGGCCTCGCGACCACGACCGCGATCTTCCAGACGGCGTGGTTCCGCACCGGCAAGGTCGAGTACCTGAAGATCACCCGGTTCCTCGGCAACATCTTCCTCATCAATTTCGCGATGGGCGTGGTCACCGGCATCGTGCAGGAGTTCCAGTTCGGCATGAACTGGTCGGAGTACTCGCGGTTCGTCGGCGACGTGTTCGGCGCGCCGCTCGCGCTCGAGGGCCTGCTCGCGTTCTTCTTCGAGGCGACCTTCATCGGGCTGTGGATCTTCGGATGGGACAAGCTGCCCCGCGGCATCCATCTCGCGACCATCTGGTGCACCGCGATCGGCAGCATCATCTCGGCGTACTTCATCATCGCCGCCAACGCGTTCATGCAGAACCCCGTCGGCTACGAGCTCAACGAGGTGAACGAGCGCGCCGAACTCGTCGACATCGGGGCGGTGCTGACCAACCCCGTCGCCGTCGCGGCGTTCCCGCACACCATCGCGGCGTCCTTCATGGTGTCGTCGGGTCTCATCATCAGCGCGGCTGCGTGGCACCTCGCCCGCAACCAGCACCTCGACACCATGCGTCCGGCCCTGAAGTTCGGCCTCTGGGGCATGGTCGTCTCGGGCGCGCTGACCACGCTTTTCGGCGATCAGCTCAGCCTCGCGATGGTGGCCACCCAGCCGATGAAGATGGCCGCGGCCGAGGCGACGTTCGACACGGTCTGCGGGGCGGATGCCTCGTTCTCGATCTTCACGCTCGGCACCCCCGACGGGTCATCCGAACTGTTCTCGATCCGCATCCCCTACCTGCTCTCGCTGCTGTCGACGCACAGCCTCGACGGCTGCGTCGAGGGCATCAACGACCTGCAGGCCCAGTACACCGAGGCCTTCGGTCCCGGCGACTACGCGCCCATTCTCTGGGTCACCTACTGGGCGTTCCGGTGGATGATCGGCCTGGGCCTCGCGCACGTGCTCGTCGCCGTCGTCGGCCTCTGGCTCACCCGCAAGGGCCGCATGCCGACGCAGCAGTGGGTGTGGAAGATCGCGGTCTGGAGCTTCCCGCTGTCGCTCGCGGCGATGACCGTCGGCTGGATCTTCACCGAAATGGGCCGCCAGCCATGGATCGTCTTCAGCCTGCTGTGGACCGAGTCGGCGGTCTCGCCGAACGTCACCGGCCTCGACGTGCTCATCTCGCTCGTCGCCTTCACGCTCGTCTACGGCGCGCTCGCGGTCGTGGAGTTCGGGCTCATCATCAAGGCCGTGCGCACGGGCCCGCCCGACGTGGGCGAGCCCGATCCCGAGACCGGCCGGGTCGAACCCGCCACCACGGTGTACTAGGAGGAACAGCACATGGATCTCGCAGTGCTCTGGTTCTGGATCGTCGCGTTCCTGTTCGTCGGGTACTTCGTGCTCGACGGGTTCGACTTCGGCGTCGGAATGTCGCTGCCCTTCCTCGGCAAGGACGACACCGACCGCCGCGTGCTCATCAACACCATCGGCCCCGTCTGGGACCTCAACGAGACGTGGGTCATCGTCGCCGGGGCATCCCTGTTCGCCGCCTTCCCCGAGTGGTATGCGACGCTCTTCAGCGGGTTCTACCTGGCGCTGCTGCTCATCCTGCTCGCGCTCATCGCCCGCGGCGTGTCGTTCGAGTACCGCCAGAAGGGAGCGCACCCCGAGTGGAAGCGCTGGTTCGACGGCATGATCGTCGTCGGCAGCGCCGTGCCCGCGCTGCTCTGGGGCGTCGCGTTCGCGAACATCGTGCAGGGCGTGCCGCTCGACGCCGACCACAACTACACCGGCACGCTCATCGACCTGCTGAACCCGTACGCGCTCACCGGCGGCCTCACGACCCTGCTGCTGTTCTTCACGCACGGCGCGGTGTTCGTGTCGTTGAAGACGGTCGGCGAGCTGCGTGAGCGCGCCCAGCGGCTGGCCGCGCGGTCGGGCGTCGTCACGATCGTCGTCGCGGCGACGTTCCTGGTCTGGACCGGGCTCGCATTCGGCACCCTCTGGTTCTGGGTCTTCGCGGCTGTCGCAGCGCTCGCGCTCATCGCCGGCTGGCTCGCGAACGCGCGCAAGGCCGAGGGCGTCGCGTTCACGTTCCTCGCACTCACCGTCGCCACCGCGGTGCTGGCGCTGTTCTCGGCGCTGTTCCCCGACGTGATGCCCGCGTCGAACGATCCGGCCAACAGCCTCACGATCTCCAACGCCTCGAGCAGCGAATACACGCTGACCGTGATGAGCTGGGTGGCCCTCATCGCGCTGCCACTCGTGCTGGCCTACCAGGCGTGGACGTACTGGGTGTTCCGCAAGCGCGTCACTCGCGAAGCGATCGAGACGGCGCCGGCGCACTGAGCCCGCCCGAACCGCTCATCCGATCCGAGAGGACGCAGACGTGAAACCGCTCGACCCCCGGCTCGTGCGCCGCACCCGCGGCACGCGGTGGTTCCTCGTCGGCGGCGCGGGGCTGGCCGTGGTGCAGGCCGCGGCCACGGTCGCGTTCGCCTGGGCGCTCGCGAGCACGGTCGCGGTGCTGGTCGCGGGCGACGCGTCGGGCGAGGCGTCCGGTTGGCTCCTGATGCTCGCCGGGGCCGCGTGCGTTCGCGCGCTGGCCGCCTGGGGCTGGGAGGCGACCTCGTCGTCGGCCGCGCTGCGGGTGAAGGGCGAGCTGCGTTCGGAGCTTCTCGCCGCGGTCGGGCGCCGGCCCGGCGGCATCCGGAACGCCTCGACCGCCCGGCTCACGACCCTGCTCGGCCCCGGGCTCGACGCACTCGACGACTACTTCGGCGCGTACCTGCCGCAGCTCGTGCTCACCGCGGTCGCGACGCCGGTGTTCCTGGTCGCGGCGTGGCTGGCCGACCCGCTGTCGGGCCTCATCCTCACCATCGTGCTGCCGCTCATCCCCGTGTTCATGGCGCTCATCGGCATGGCCACCCAGCAGGTGCAACGCCGCCAATGGGAGGGCCTCGCCTCGCTCTCGCGAGCGTTCCTCGAGGTGCTGGGCGGGCTCTCGACGCTCGTGCTGTACGGGCGTGCGGCGCGCCAGGCGCAGCGGATCCGCGCGGTGACCGACGACTATCGGCGACGCACGATGCGGGTGCTCGGCGTGACGTTCCTCTCGGGGTTCACGCTCGAGCTCGCGGCGAGCCTCTCGGTCGCGCTGGTCGCGGTGACCGTCGGCCTGCGGCTGGTGTCGGGCGAGGTGACGCTGCTGCCCGGCCTGTTCGTGCTCGTGCTCGCGCCCGAGGTGTTCCTGCCGCTGCGCAACGTCGGGGCCGCGTTCCACTCGTCGGCCGCGGGGGTCGAGGCCTCGCAGGACGCATTCGAGGTGCTCGAGACGGCGGCCGATCCGGCCGCGCCGGAAGCCGCAGGCGGGCGCCGCGCCGGTTGGGGCGCCGCGCGCGATCGGCTCGACCGCGCTGCGGCAGGCACGACGGATGCCACGCCGTCGAGCCGGCGCATCCTGCCGGTCGATCTCGGGCTGACCGTCGCCGACCTCGTGGTGCGGCGCGGCGATCGGACCGTGGTCGACGGGCTCACGCTGAACGTGCGGCCGGGCGAGTTCGTGGCCGTGACGGGTCCGTCGGGCGTCGGCAAGTCGTCGCTCATCGCGGCCCTGCTCGGCGCGGTGGTGTTCGAGGGCCGCATCGGCCTCGACGGTGCGACCCGCCCCGACGATGTGCGCGCCCGACTCGCGTGGGCCGGGCAGTCGCCGACGCTGCTCGCGGGCACCATCGCCGACAACGTGCGGCTCGGCGACGAAGCGGCCGACGAATGGGTGCTCGAGCGGTCGCTGCGACTCGCGGGCGTCGAACTCGACGCCTCGGTCGAGCTCGGGCCCGGCGGCAGCGGGGTGTCGGGCGGGCAGGCGCAGCGCATCGCGACCGCCCGAGCGGTGCACCGTCTGCTCGTCAGGGACACGGCGCTGCTCGTGCTCGACGAACCGACCTCGGCCCTCGACGTCGAGCGGGAAGCGCACCTCGCGGCCTCGCTGCGCGAACTGACCGCCAAGGGGCACGCGGTGCTCGTCGCCACGCACCGGCCGGCACTCGCTGCTGCGGCCGATCGCGTCGTCGAACTGGAGGCGGCGCATGTCTGAGCCGACCACCCGCGCCGTGCTGCGGCAGGCCGTACCGCCGGTGCGTCGACTGCTGCCCGCGATCCTGCTCGGCGTCCTGTCGGCGGCGTCGAGCGTCGCCCTGCTCGCCTGCTCGGCCTGGCTCATCGTGCGCGCTGCCGAGCAGCCGCCGATCCTCTACCTTTCGGTCGCAGTCGTCGGGGTGCGGGCGTTCGCGCTGGGGCGCGCGAGTTTTCGCTATCTCGAGCGCATCGCCGGGCACGACGCATCCTTCCGCCAGCTCGCGGCGATTCGGTCGGGCGTCTACGAGCGGTTGCTGCCGTTCGCGCCCGACGGACTCGCGGCGACCCGCCGCGGCGACCTGCTCGCCCGGTTCGTCGGCGACGTCGACGACCTGCAGATGGTCGCGCTGCGCGTCGTGCAGCCGCTCGTGAGCGCCGGCGTGGTGCTCGTGCTCGCGATCGCAGGCGTGTGGCTCATCGCGCCGGCGTCGGGTGCGGCACTGGCCGGATGCCTCGTGGTCGGCGTCGCCGCGGCCCTGGCCCTGCAGCGCGTGGCGGCGCGCCGGGCCGAGCGCGAGCTCGCACCGCTGCGCGGGCGACTGCAGGCGGCGATCGTCGACCACCTCCAGGCGATCGACGTGCTCGTCGCGTTCGACGCGGCCGACTCGAGTGCGCGCCGGATCGACGAGTTCGGCGAGCGGCTCGCCCGCACCGCGCGACGCAGGTCGCTGGCGGCCGGGGGAGCGGCCGCCGTGATGGCCGCCATCGCCGGCATCGCGGCCGCGGCCAGCGCGGCGGCCGGCGCCCCGGTGCTCGCGGACGGCCGCATCACCGGTCCGGCGTTCGCCGTGCTCGCGCTCGTGCCGCTCGCGATCGCGGAGGTGGCCGCAGCCGTGCCGGTCGCCGTGGCCGCTGCACGTCAGGCCGGGGCGAGCGCGCGGCGCGTGGCCGAGGCGGTGCCGGCGGTGGTGCCGCCCGAACTGTCGGCGATGATCGCGGCGTCGGAGGCGCCGGCCGGCGCGACGCCCGACGAGATGGACCCGGCGGCGCCCGGCACAGGCGGGGTGCGGCCGCCGACCATTCGGCTGCGTGGCGTCGGCGCCGCGTGGCCCGCGGTGAACGGCATCGCGGCGGGCGCCGCGCTTTCGCACGTCGACCTCGATCTCGCGCCGGGGGAGCGCGTGCTGCTGCGCGGCGCGTCGGGAGCGGGCAAGACCACGCTGGCGCACGTGCTCGTGCGGTTCCTCGCGGGCACGGGCTCGTATCGCATCGACGGCGTCGAGGCGGCCGAGCTCGATCCGGCCCGGGTGCGCAGACGTATCGGTCTCGTCGAGCAGCGCCCGTGGATCTTCGACGAGGACCTGAGACAGAACCTCCTGTTCGCACGTGACACGGCCTCCGACGACGAACTCCTCGCCGTGCTCGGACAGGTCGGTCTCGCCGACTGGGCGCGCGAGCGCGGCGGGCTCGACGCACCCGTGGGCGAACGCGGTGCCCTCGTATCGGGCGGTCAGGCGCAGCGCATCGCGCTCGCTCGGGCACTGCTCGCGGAGTTCCCCGTGCTCGTGCTCGACGAGCCGACCGCGAACGTCGACGCCGCGCAGGCCGCGGCGGTGCTCGACGAGCTGATGCGGGCGGCGGCGCGCGACGGCCGATCGGTGCTGCTCATCAGTCACGTCGACGTCGATCCGTCGATCATCGATCGGGTGGTCGAGATCGACGCCGGTCGCACTGCGCCGGCCGCGCCGGGCTCGCGTGCCGCTCGCCCCGTACGCTGAAGGGATGCCGCAGCAGGTCCGCATCCGTCGTCTCGACGCGTGGGTCGACCCCGAGATCGCGTTCCGGCTCCTCGGGGCGCGCGCGAGCCGAGCGGTGTGGCTCGACGCCGGACCGGATGCCACGTCGGGTCGGAGTGCGATCGCAGTCGGGCACGACGAGTCGGCGTTCGTCGTCGCGGACGCGACCGACGGGGACGACCTCATCGACACGCTGCGCTCGCGCCTCGACGAGCGTGCCGCACAGCGCGACGACGAGGGGTCGAGCGTGCTCGGCTGGCTCGGCTGGTTCGGGTACGAGTGGGGTGCGGCCAGGCTCGGTGTGCCGGTTGCGGCGACCGCGGTTCCCGATGCGGCGTTCCTCTTCGCCGACCGGGCGATCGTGTTCGACCACGCGCGTCGCGAGGTCGAGCTCGAGTGGCTCGACGGAGCCGACGCCGACGCGTGGGCCGACGACGTCGCCGAACGTCTCGACGGGGCGGCGCCCGCGCCGGAGGCATCCGAGGCATCCGAACCGGGTGAGACATCCGAGGCTTCCGCGCAGGTCGAGCCGAACGCGCCCGTGAGCCCATCCGCGATCCGCTGGCGCCACGCGCCCGACGCGTACGCTGCGCGCATCGAGGCGTGCCGCACCGCGATCACGCGGGGCGACGCCTACCAGCTCTGCCTCACCAACCGCATCGACTTGGATGCTCCGGCCGATGCGCTCTCGGTGTACCTGCGGTTGCGCCGCCTGAGCCCCGCGCACCACGGCGGATTCGTGCGCTTCGACGACGTCGCGCTGCTGTCGGCCTCGCCCGAGCAGTTCCTGCTCGTCGACCGATCCGGGCTCGTCACGACCCGGCCGATGAAGGGCACCCGCCCGCGCGGGTACGACGAGGCATCCGATCTGGCGCTGCGCGCCGAACTGCTCGCAAGCGACAAGGAGCGGGCCGAGAACCTGATGATCGTCGACCTCATGCGCAACGACCTCGGCCGTATCGCCGAGCTCGGCACCGTGTCGGTGCCCGAGCTGCACGTCGTCGAGGAGTACCCCCAGGTGCATCAGCTGGTGTCGACCGTGACGGCGCGGCTGCGACCCGGGGCGACGGCGCTCGATGCGGTCGTCGCCGCATTCCCGGCCGGCTCGATGACCGGGGCGCCTAAGCACAGCGCGATGACGATCCTGCACTCGCTCGAGGAGGGGCCGCGCGGGATCTACTCGGGCGCGTTCGGGAGCCTGTCGGTCGACGGATCCGCAGATCTCGCGATGGTGATCCGCTCGATCGTCGCGACCCCCGACGGCGCGAGCATCGGCACGGGCGGCGGCATCACCGCGCTGTCGGTCGCCGACGATGAGGTCGAGGAGACGCGCATCAAGGCCCGCGCACTGCTCCAAGCCCTGCTCGGGCGACGATCAGCGGCGATCGAATAGGCTGGTCGGGTGTGCGCGCGCCCTCTTCGCGCGCGCGGATTCCGCGAATCCGAGCTTCGAACCGATTGTGAGTCACGTGGCCACCGAGCACGACCCCGCCCAGACCGCCGATGCCGGCACCTACGATTTCGCCGCCCTCGAGGCGAAGTGGCTCCCGGTGTGGGAGGAGCAGGAGCTGTTCCGTTCCGGGCGCCCGGGCGACACCCGCCCGCGCAAGTACGTGCTCGACATGTTCCCGTACCCCTCCGGCGACCTGCACATGGGGCACGCCGAGGCGTTCGGGTTCGGTGACGTCTCGGCGCGGTACTGGCGACACCAGGGCTTCGACGTGCTGCACCCGATCGGCTGGGACTCGTTCGGCCTGCCCGCCGAGAACGCCGCGATCAAGCGCGGCGCCGACCCCCGCGAGTGGACCTACACCAACATCGCGCAGCAGAAGGCGTCGTTCCGCCGGTACGCGCCCTCGTTCGACTGGTCGCGCGAGCTGCACACCTCGGACCCCGAGTACTACCGGTGGAACCAGTGGCTGTTCCTGAAGCTCTACGAGCAGGGCATCGCGTACCGCAAGGACGGCAAGGTCAACTGGTGCCCGGTCGATCAGACCGTGCTCGCCAACGAGCAGGTCATCGACGGGCACTGCGAGCGCTGCGGCGCGGTCGTCGTGAAGAAGGACCTGACGCAGTGGTACTTCCGGGTGACCGACTACGCCGACCGGCTCGTCGACGACCTGAACCAGCTCGAGGGCGCCTGGCCGCAGAAGGTGCTGTCGATGCAGCGCAACTGGATCGGCCGCTCGTCGGGTGCCGACGTCGACTTCGAGATCGAGGGGCGCGATGAGCGGGTGACCGTGTTCACGACCCGCCCCGACACGCTGTACGGCGCGACCTTCATGGTCGTCGCGGTCGACTCGCCGCTGGCGGCCGAGCTGGCCGGCGGAGCGTCCGACGAGGTGCAGCGCCGCTTCGCCGACTACCTGGCCGAGGTGGGTGCCGAGACCGATATCGAGCGCCTCGCGACCGACAAGCCGAAGACGGGCGTGTTCCTCGAGCGCTACGCGATCAACCCGCTGAACGGCGAGCGGCTGCCGATCTGGGCGAGCGATTACGTGCTCGCCGACTACGGTCACGGCGCGATCATGGCGGTGCCCGCGCACGACCAGCGCGACCTCGACTTCGCCCGAGCGTTCGGCCTGCCGGTGCGCGTCGTTGTCGACGTGAACCAGCCGGTCACCGGCGTCATCCCGGTCATCCCGACCGACGACGAGGGCAACCCGGTGCTGCCCGACGACCTGCCGCCGCTCGATCCGGCGTCGACGGGCACCGCGCTCACGGGCGAGGGCCGGCTGATCAACTCGGGTCCGCTCGACGGGCTCTCGAAGTCGCGCGCGATCCACCGGGCGATCGAGGTTCTCGCCGAGCGCGGCACGGGCCGTGCCGCCAAGAACTACCGCCTGCGCGACTGGCTGATCTCGCGGCAGCGGTTCTGGGGCACGCCGATTCCGATCATCCACTGCCCCGACTGCGGCGAGGTGCCGGTGCCCGAGGCCGACCTGCCGGTGCGCCTCCCCGAGGCCAAGGGCCTCGATCTCGCCCCCAAGGGATCGAGCCCGCTCGGCGCAGCCGAGGACTGGGTCAACGTCTCCTGCCCGACGTGCGGCGGCGCGGCCAAGCGCGACTCGGACACGATGGACACCTTCGTCGACAGCTCGTGGTACTACCTGCGGTACCTGAACGCGAACGACGAAACCCGGGCGTTCGACCCGGTCGAGGCCGAGAAGTGGGCGCCCGTCGACCAGTACGTCGGCGGGGTCGAGCATGCGATTCTGCACCTGCTGTACTCGCGGTTCGTGACGAAGGTGCTGTTCGACCTCGGGTATCTCAGCTTCACCGAGCCGTTCACCTCGCTGCTCAACCAGGGCATGGTGCTCATGGACGGGTCGAAGATGTCGAAGTCGAAGGGCAACCTCGTCGAATTCGCCGCCGAACTGAACCAGCACGGCACCGACGCGCTGCGCGTCACGCTCGCGTTCGCGGGCCCGCCTGAAGACGACATCGACTGGGCGGATGTCTCGCCGGTGGGTTCGGCGAAGTTCCTCGCGCGCGCGTGGCGCATCGCGGGGGAGGTCACTTCGAGCCCGCAGGTGGAGTGGAAGACGGGCGATCGTGCGCTTCGGCGCGTCACGCACCGACTGCTGGCGGATGCCCCGGGGCTGATCGAGTCGTTCAAGTTCAATGTGGTCGTGGCGCGGCTCATGGAGCTCGTGAACGCGACCCGCAAGACGATCGACCAGGGGCCCGGCGCGGGCGACGCGGCGGTGCGCGAGGCGGCCGAGGTCACCGCGATGGTGCTCGACCTGTTCGCACCGTACACCGCGGCCGACATGTGGCAGCGGCTCGGCTACGACACCCCGGTGGCCCTCGTGCCGTGGCGCAAGGCCGACTCGGCGTTGCTGGTCGCCGAGCAGGTCACCGCGATCGTGCAGGTCGACGGCAAGGTGCGCGATCGGCTCGAGGTGTCGCCGAAGATCTCGACCGACGAACTCGAGTCGCTCGCCCGCGGGTCGGCGGCGGTTGCCCGCGCGGTCGGTGAGCGCGAGATCGCGAACGTCATCGTGCGTGCGCCGAAGCTGGTCAACATCGCCACGCGGCGGTAGCGTCGCTCGCCCGAGCACTCCTCGACAGGAGGGCGCTCGATACGTGGTTCGCCCACCCGTGATCGGGTGCGCCGAGCTGAGGCGAGCGGGCTTCTAGCCTGCCCGCATGCGTGCGGACGACCCCGACGACCCCCTCGACCGGCTGGACCCCCTCGACCGGCTGGACCCCCTCGACCGGCTGGACGCGAGCGCCCGTCGCGCCGGTCCCCGCGCGCGGGTCGCGATCGGTGCGTCGGTCGTGCTGTTCGTCGCCGCGGTGGCGGTCGCGGCGGTGCTGTCGGCCGCCACATCGGGCGGCGGAGAACGCGGGGTCATCGCAGCCGGGTCCGGCGCCGCCGAGGGTGCCGGGTTCGGCGGCGACGCGGATGTCGCGACCTCCGCCGCGGTCGGCGCCGTCGACGCGCCGCCCCTGCTCGTGCACGTGCTGGGCGCGGTCGCTACCCCCGGCCTGGTCGAACTCGCACCGGGCTCGCGGGTCGTCGACGCGATCGCCGCCGCGGGCGGGTTGACCGAGGCCGCCGACCCGGCCGGCGTGAACCTCGCTCGCCCGGTCGCCGACGGCGAACAGCTGCGGGTGCCCGCGCAGGGCGAGGTGCCGCCGCCGGCGGCAGCGTCGTCGGGCGGCGGGACGTTCGGTGCCGGCGGCGGCGCGGCCGCGGGCGGGCTGGTCTCGTTGAACTCGGCGACGATGACCGACCTCGACACTCTTCCGCGGATCGGGCCGGCGTTGGCCCAACGCATCATCGACTTCCGTGAGGCGAACGGCCCGTTCACGAGCGTCGACCAGTTGCGTGAGGTCACCGGCATCGGGGACGCCACCTTCGCCGGCCTCGTCGACCTCGTGACGCTGTGAGGTGCCGTGCGCACTCCTGACCTGCGATTGGCGTGGCCCGCGCTCGTCGCGTGGGCGGCCGCCTGGACGGCGCCGCTGGTCGCCTCGTCGGCCGGGCGCGCGGTCGTGGTCGCGGTCACCGTGGCGGCATGGGTCGTCACCGGCGTGCTCGTGGCCGGCGCGGTGGCCATCGGTGCGGCCGGACTCGGGCGCGCGCCGCGGCGGGCGCCGGCGGAGACCGCCGCCGGTCGAACGGATCGGGGCGGTCGCCGCGGCTTCGTCGGCGCCGTGCCCGCCGTCGCGGTCGCGACCGCCGCCGCGGCGCTGGCGTTCCACGCCGCGGCCCTGGGCATCGGGGTTCGGCTCGATTCGCCCCTCGCCGAGGCGGCCGTGGCCCACCGCACGGTCGATGTCGTCGTCGAACTCGTGCGGGCGCCGCGCGCGTCGAAGTCCGCCCCACCGTGGGCGGTCGACGACGACTCCGGCGAGGGGCGGGTCGTCGACGTCGTCATCGACGGTCGCGCGATCGCGGTCGACGGCAGGGCGGTCGCCGCGGTGACGGTGAGCGCGGTGCTCGCCGACGACGAACGGCTCGCGTTCGGCGCCCGGATCGGATTCCGTGCGCGGGTCGAGGCGCAGCCCGCCGAGGAGGGCACCGCGTTCCGGTTGCGCGCGGTGGGGGACGACCTCGACGTCGCATCGCCACCGCCGTGGCTCGCCTGGGCGGCGTCGCTTCGGGCGGCGTTCCGCGACGCCGCTGCCGATCTGCCCGGCGACGGCGGCGCCCTCGTGCCGGGGCTGGCGATCGGTGACACCGCCGCCGTGAGCGATGATCTCGACGCCGCGATGAAGGCGTCTTCACTCAGCCACCTCACCGCCGTATCGGGCGCGAACTGCGCGATCGTGACCGCCGCGGCGTTCGCCATCGCGGCCGCCGCGGGACTCGCGACTCGATGGCGCATCGTGGTCGCCCTGCTCGCGCTGGGCGCGTTCGTCGCGCTCGTGACACCCGAGTCGAGCGTGGTGCGCGCCACCGCGATGGCTGTCGTCGTGCTCCTCGCCCGCGCGTCGGGGCGCCCGGGCGGGGGCGTCGCGGCGCTGTCGGGCGCAGTCGTGATCCTGCTCGCCGCAGACCCCTGGATGGCGCGCGACTACGGATTCGCGCTGTCGGCGAGTGCGACCGCCGGCCTGCTGCTGCTCTCGCGCCCGCTCGGCGGCGCGCTGGCGCGGGTCATGCCCCGACGCATCGCCGACGTGCTCGCCGTGCCGATGGCCGCCCAGCTCGCATGCCAGCCGATCCTGATCCTGCTCGACCCGGGCATCGCGGTGCACGGAGTGGTCGCGAACCTGCTCGCGGATCCGGCCGCGCCGATCGGCACGGTGATCGGCATGATCGGATGCCTCGTGCTGCCCGTCCTGCCCGGCGTCGGCACCGCCCTGCTGCAGGTCGCGTGGCTGCCCGCGTCCTGGATCGCCGCGGTGGCGCGCGGCGTCGCCGCGTTGCCGGGCGCCCGACTGCCCTGGCTTCCCGATGCGATCGGGGCGCTGCTGCTGGCCGCGATCACGGGGCTCACGCTGTGGCTGGTGCTGGTGCGCCGTCGACGAGGCTGGGCCACCGCGTTCGGCGCGGGTGCACTCGCGGTACTCGTCGCGATCCCGGTCGGCGTGACCGCGGGCGCGCCGACGCTGCGATCATGGTCGATGCCGGGCGACTGGCAGTTCGCCGCGTGCGACGTCGGCCAGGGCGACGCGATGCTGGTGCGCTCGGCGGGGGCGGTGGCACTCATCGACACGGGCCCCGACCCCGCCGCCCTGTCGACGTGCCTCGGCCGGCTCGGCATCGGGCACATCGACCTGCTCGTACTGACCCACTGGGATACCGACCACGTCGGCGGGTTCGAGGCCGTCGACGGCCGAGTCGGCACGGTGCTGCACGGCCCGCTCGACGGTGGGCGATCGTCGCGCGTGCTCGGGCCGCTCGTCGCCGGCGGTGCCGAGTCGGTCGAGGTCGTCGCGGGCCGGTCGGGCCGGCTCGGCGACGACCGCTGGACCGTGCGGTGGCCCGAGCCCGACGAGCCGCCGGGCAACGATGCGAGCGTGGTGATCCAGCTCGATGCGCCCGGGTTCCGTGCGCTCTTCCTCGGCGACCTCGGCGAGGACGCGCAGCGGCGGATGTCGCGGACCGCAGACCTGCCGCCGGTCGACGTCGTGAAGGTCGCGCACCACGGGTCGGCCGACCAGTACCCCGAGCTCTACCGCTCGCTGGGCGCACGCGTCGGGTTGATCGGCGTCGGCGCCGACAACGGCTACGGGCATCCGACGGCCAAGACCGTCGACCTGCTCGCGGATGCCGGCATCGCCGTCGTCCGCACCGACCGCGACGGCACGTCGGTGCTCACGATCGACGAGCGCCGAGACATCCGACTGTGGACCGAGCGGGGCGAAGCGACGTCGGAGGCCGACCGTACACTGGGAGCGGCAGAACGCGAGGCACGGGAGGCACGGTGGCGGCTCGCCCCAGCGCGACGAAGACCAAGACGGCGATCCCGCAGCTCGGGTGGAACGCCGTTCGTCCGGCACCCGTGGTGCTGGTGTCGGGCCCCGAAGACGTGCTGGCCGACCGCGCGATCTCGATGCTGCGCGAGTTCCTGCGCACCGAAGACCCCGCCCTCGAGGTGAGCGACCTCGACGCGGCCGGTTACCCGCGCGGCGAACTGCTGACCCTCGCGAGCCCGTCGCTGTTCGGCGAGTCCCGGCTCATCCGGGTCTCGGGCGTCGAGCACGCGAGCGACGACTTCCTCCTCGACGCGCTCGGCTACCTCGAGCAGACCGCGTCCGATACGACGCTCGTGCTGCGGCACCGCGGCGGTGTGCGGGGCAAGAAGCTGCTCGACGCGATCCGCGCGGGTACCGGCGGCGGGGTCGAGATCGTGTGCGCCGAGCTCAAGAAAGACGCCGAGAAGCAAGACTTCGTGCACGACGAGTTCCGCGCGGCGGGCCGGCGCATCACGCCGGGTGCGTTGCGCGACCTGGTCGGCGCCTTCAGCGACGATCTCGCCGAGCTCGCGGCGGCGTGCCGTCAGCTGCTCGCCGACGCTCCCGGCGACATCGACGAGCGCACCGTCGCGCGGTACTACGGCGGACGCGTCGAGACCACCGCGTTCGCGGTCGCCGACGCCGCAATCGCCGGCCGGCACGGGGCAGCGCTCGTCGCTCTGCGGCACGCCCTCGAGAGCGGTGCCGACCCGGTGCCGATCGTGGGCGCGTTCGCGGCGAAGGTGCGCCAGATGGCCAAGGTCGCGGGGGCGCCGCGCGGCGGCTCGGGTCAGCTGGCGTCGAGTCTCGGTATGGCGCCGTGGCAGGTCGACCGCGCGCGGCGCGATCTCGCCGGATGGGACGATGAGGGGCTCGGCCGCGCGATCGAGGCGTTGGCCGCCGCCGATGCCGCGGTGAAGGGCGCCGAACGCGACCCGGTGTTCGCCCTCGAACGGCTCATCGCGGTCATCGCGAGCCGGGGTCGGGTGCGGTCGGCGTCGACGCGTTGACGCGCTGATGCGTTGACGCACGGGCGCTGCGTCGCCTCTCCGTGCTGCAGCCGGGGGCTGTGGACAGTTCCGCTCACGGTCCGCTCGGCGCACATAGACTCGGCGCGGACCCGGCTCTCGGGAACTTCCCAGTCAACCCTTTCGAAAGGACACCATGCGAGCGCGTAAGAGGATCGGCACCATTCTGGCGGGCCTGGCGTTGGCCATCGGGGCGATCGCGCCCGTGGTCGCGCCGAGTGAGCCCGCACAGGCCGCGGCACCGTGCGTCAGCTATGTCTACGGCCAGAACTCGACCTACGCGTCCTGCGTCAAGAACATCCAGACGATCCTCAACGGCGCGACGGTGCTGCGCAGCACGTGTCGTGGCGTCGGGTATGCGAACAACCGCATCACCGCCGACGGCTACTTCGGCCCGGCCACGAAGAGCCGCGTCATCGCGTTCCAGAAGTCCAAGTGCCTCACGGGCGACGGTGTCGTCGGACCCAAGACGTGGTCGGAGCTCTGCTGGGTCGCCAACTGGCTGGGCGCGAACATCCGGTCGGGCGCGCCCGACTACGCGATCGCTCAGACGACGTACAAGGCCGGAAAGGCTTCGGGCTGCTGAATCGGCGCTCGAGATGACGAAGGGCCCCGCACGATCCGTGCGGGGCCCTTCGAGCGGGCTGCGTCAGAGCGCGGCGACCTGCTTCGCGATCGCCGACTTGCGGTTCGCGGCCTGGTTCTGGTGGATGACGCCCTTCGAGACGGCCTTGTCGAGCTTGCGGGTCGCGACCTTGAGGGCGGCGTTCGCCTTCTCCTTGTCGCCGGCGGCGATGGCCTCGCGGGTCGCGCGGACGACGGTCTTGAGCTCGCTCTTGACGGCCTTGTTGCGCTCCTGCGCCTTGAGGTTGGTCTTGATGCGCTTGATCTGCGACTTGATGTTTGCCACGTCGGTTCTTTCGTTCTCGTGCGGGTACGGGATGTGCCGCGAGCGGTAGAGGGGCCGTCACGGCGTCTCGTGCGGGGTGGGACCCACACGCAAGCCAACAGGCAACGATACCAGTTCGGCGCTCACGTCTCCACTCGGGTGCGCGCCGTTCGCGCCCGGGCGCGGCGCTCGCGAGCCGCCCGGCGGTCGAGCTCGGCCACCGCATCGAGCACCGCCGCGGTGAAGTGGTCGGGCTTGACGAGGCTGACCAGGTGCGTGGCGCCGGGAACCACGACGAGCCGCGCGTCGCGCGCAGCGCGGAGCATCCGTCGCTCTTCGAAGCGGAAGTGATCCCAGCGTCCGTTGACGAACCAGACCGGCACGGCGATACCGCCGAGCGCGGCCTCGAGGTCGATGGTGCCGATCGCCCCGAGCGCGTCGGCCATGACGTCGAGCGCCACGCCGCCCGCAACGATGTCGGCGGCCGCGTCGGCAGGCAGGAACAGCGCGGCCATGGCATCGTTCAACGACCGGCCCTGGTCGGGAAGCCGGCGGATCGCCGCCGCGAGCGCCCGGTAGCCGGCCAGGCCCGCTCCGCGCGGGCGGGTGCCGGCCGACGCTGCGACGAGCCCGTCGATGCGGCCGGGATGCTCCGCCGCGTACCCGATCGCGAGGTAGGCGCCGAGGCTCAGCCCGACGAGCAGGCGCGGCACCGTGGCATCCGTCTCGCCCTGCGCCTGGGATCGCGCGAGGGCCGCATCGATCGCCGCGTAGGCGGCGTCGAGCGAGAACGCCTCGCCGAGGTGCGCTCCGTGACCCGGCAGGTCGATGGCGTCGACCTCGACGCCGTGCGCACGCAGTGGTGCGAGCTGGTTGCGCCACATCGTCGCCGAGGTGCGGATCCCGTGCACGAGCACGACGCGTGCCCGCGGCATCCGCTTCGTCGCCGCTCGGTCGCGACCCGCCTCGCCCATGCCTCAAGCCTACGAGCCGGGTCCATCGGGCAGGGGCGGCCCGGGGGAGCGAAGCATGGGAGAATCGACAGGATGTCTCCGAGAGCCGCCAACCCGCCGGTGCCCGCCGCCACCGACCCCGCGCTGATCCGCAACTTCTGCATCATCGCGCACATCGACCACGGCAAGTCGACCCTCGCCGACCGCATGCTCGGCATCACGGGCGTGGTCAGCGACCGAGACATGCGTGCGCAGTATCTCGACCGCATGGACATCGAGCGCGAGCGGGGCATCACGATCAAGAGCCAGGCGGTGCGCATGCCGTGGCAGGTCGACGGCACGTCGTACGCGCTGAACATGATCGACACGCCCGGCCACGTCGACTTCAGCTACGAGGTGTCGCGGTCGCTGGCGGCGTGCGAGGGCGCCATCCTGCTCGTCGACGCGGCCCAGGGCATCGAGGCGCAGACGCTCGCGAACCTGTACCTCGCGCTCGAGAACGACCTCGAGATCATCCCCGTGTTGAACAAGATCGACCTGCCGGCCGCCGAGCCCGAGAAGTACGCGAAGGAGCTGGCCGACCTGATCGGCGGCTCGCCCGACGATGTCCTCAAGGTCTCGGGGAAGACCGGCCTGGGCGTCGAGGACCTGCTCGACCGCGTCGTCGAGCGCATCCCCGCTCCGGTGGGCCAGGCGGACGCCCCGGCCCGCGCGATGATCTTCGACTCGGTATACGACAGCTACCGCGGCGTGGTGACCTACGTGCGCATGGTCGACGGTCAGCTGAACCCGCGCGAGCGCATCCAGATGATGTCGACGCGGGCGACCCACGAGATCCTCGAGATCGGCGTGAGCGCCCCCGAGCCGACGCCCACCAAGGGGCTCGGCGTCGGCGAGGTCGGATACCTGATCACGGGCGTGAAGGACGTGCGTCAGTCGAAGGTCGGCGACACGGTGACGACGGCGTCGAAGCCGGCGACCGAGGCGCTCGCGGGGTACACCGAGCCGCTGCCGATGGTGTTCTCGGGCCTCTATCCGATCGACGGCAGCGACTACCCCGAGCTGCGCGAGGCGCTCGACAAGCTGAAGCTGTCGGATGCTGCGCTCGTCTACGAGCCCGAGACCTCGGTGGCGCTCGGCTTCGGGTTCCGCGCCGGGTTCCTGGGCCTGCTGCACCTCGAGATCATCACCGAGCGGTTGCGCCGCGAGTTCGGGCTCGACATCATCGCGACGGCGCCGAGCGTGGTCTACGAGGTCACGACCGAAGACAAGAAGACCGTGACGGTTACGAACCCGAGCGAGTTCCCGACCGGCGGCAAGATCGCCGAGGTGCGCGAGCCCATGGTGCGCGCGGCGATCCTCGCCCCGAAAGACTACGTCGGCACCATCATGGAGCTCTGCCAGTCGCGCCGCGGCACGCTGCTCGGCATGGAGTACCTCGGCGAGGACCGGGTGGAGATCCGCTACAACATGCCGCTCGGCGAGATCGTCTTCGACTTCTTCGACAACCTGAAGTCGAAGACCGCGGGCTACGCGTCGCTCGACTACGAGCCGAGCGGCGACCAGGCGGCCGACCTCGTCAAGGTCGACATCCTGCTGCAGGGCGAGCAGGTCGACGCGTTCAGTGCGATCGTGCACCGTGACAAGGCCTACGCGTACGGCGTGCTCATGACCGGGCGGCTTCGCGAGCTCATCCCGCGGCAGCAGTTCGAAGTGCCGATCCAGGCCGCGATCGGCGCGCGCATCATCGCGCGAGAGTCGATCCGCGCGATGCGCAAGGACGTGCTCGCCAAGTGCTACGGCGGCGACATCACCCGCAAGCGCAAGCTCCTCGAGAAGCAGAAAGAGGGCAAGAAGCGCATGAAGATGGTCGGCCGCGTCGAGGTTCCGCAGGAAGCGTTCATCGCCGCGCTCTCAGGAGAAACCGAGGGCAAGGCGGGCGGCAAGAAGTAGGCTGTCGCGGATGTCTCGTCGCAGCACCTTCACCGACCAGTCCGTCACGTACGGGGCGATCGGCGCCACCCTCGACCCTGATTTCCTGCGCTATCCGCCGAAGGGGTTCCGCCCCTCCGAGGACGCGGTGCGCATCGGTTCCGGCGCCGAGCGCTTCGAGCGTGCCGCCGAGGACCTCATGACGTGGGGCGTGCAGCGCGGCGCCGGCCTCGAGGTCGTCGACGTGTCTGCGGGCACAGGCATCCAGTACACCGGCGTCGTCTACGACCCCGAGGGTGCTCCCGTGAGCGGTGAAGCGCCGCGCACCGAGCAGCGGTACAGCGCCGACGGCACGCCGTGGATCACCGCGGGCGTCGCGGCCACGCTCGTGCGGCGCGGCCGGTTCCGCGCCGCCCGCACCCCGGTGCTCGTGGTGTACGTCATCGACGAGCCCGACCGGGTCGGGTTCGCGTACGGCACCACCGGGCGCAGCGCCGAGAGCGGCGAGGAGTCGTTCATCCTCGAGCGCCGGGAAGACGACGGCGTCTGGCTGACGATCCGTTCGATCCTGCAGGGGTCGGGCGGCGCCGGGGCGGTCGCCGCGCCCGTCGTGCGCCGTCGTCGGCGCGAGCTGACGCGGCGCGAACTGCGGGCGCTGCATCCCGCATTCGTCTGATGGGCGCCGCACTGCCGCTCGGCGACCCGGCTCCGGCCGACGGGCTGCTGCCCACGAGCGCAGCGCGCGACGCCGCCGAGCGCGGGTTCGGCGTGTACCTCCACGTGCCGTTCTGCCGGGTGCGGTGCGGCTACTGCGACTTCAACACCTACACCGCGACCGAGCTGCGCGGCGCGCGACAAGAGGACTACGCCGGCCACGCCGTCGACGAGGTGCGGTTCGCGCGGCGGACGCTCGAGGCATCCGGGCTGCCCGGCCGCGAGGCATCCACCGTGTTCTTCGGCGGTGGCACGCCGACCCTGCTGCCGGCCGCCGACCTGGTGCGCATGCTCGCGGCGGTGCGCGACGAATTCGGGCTCGCACCCGGCGCCGAGGTGACCACCGAGGCGAACCCCGACTCGGTCGGGCCCGCCGACCTCGAGGCGCTGGCCGCCGGCGGATTCACCCGCGTCTCGTTCGGCATGCAGTCGGCGGTGCCGCATGTGCTCGCAGCCCTCGACCGCACGCACGACCCCGCGCGAGTGCCGCTCGTCGTGCGCTGGGCACGCGACGCGGGTCTGGACGTCAGCCTCGACCTCATCTACGGCACCCCGGGGGAATCGCTCGACGACTGGCGCCGCAGCGTCGACGCCGTCGTCGCCGAGCGTCCCGACCACGTCAGCGCGTACGCCCTCATCGTCGAGGAGGGCACGAAGCTCGCCCGGCAGATCCGCCGCGGCGAGCTCGCCGAGCCGTCCGACGACCTCGAGGCCGACATGTACGAGCTCGCCGACGACGCGTTCGCGGCGGCGGGCTACGAGTGGTACGAAGTCTCGAACTGGGCGACGTCGCCCGACCATCGTTCGCGTCACAACCTCGGCTACTGGCGTGGTGACGACTGGTGGGGCGTCGGCCCGGGCGCGCACAGCCACATCGGCGGCGTGCGCTGGTGGAATGCGAAGCATCCGGCCGCCTATGCCGAGCGCATCGCCGCCGGCGTCTCGCCCGCGGTCGGCCGCGAGACGCTCGACGCGCCCACCCGCGAGACCGAGCGCGTGCTGCTTGCGACCCGCATCCGCGAGGGCATCGCGGTGTCGTCGTTGGGCGCAGGCGGGCGGCACGCCGTGGCGGGCCTCATCGCCGACGGGCTCGTCGAGGCGCGCACCGCGCTCGGCGGTCGGCTCGTGCTGACCCGCCGCGGCCGGCTGCTGGCCGACGCGGTGGTGCGGCGGCTGCTCGCCGACTGATCGCCCGCCCGCTGTCCCTCGCACGCGCGCTGTCCGTCGCCCGCCCCGCTCGCTCTCCGGCGCGCGCCCCGCTGCCGCGGGTTCCCTCCCGCTGCGCCACATGCGCGGCCTGCGCGCCACCCGAGCTGGCGCAGCGGGAGCCGAACTGGCGCAGAGCGACGGACCGGGGCACGCAGCAGGTGGACGGCGCCAGGCAACGGACAGCAGGCGCGGGCCGTCAGGCCGAGCGCTGGTAACTGCGCAGCGACGACACGGCCCAGACGAACGAGGCAGCGGCGAGCAGCGCGAGCAGCAGCATCCGGCCGGCGACGAGCAGCCCGTCGCCCGAGCCGTCGAACGCCGTGCCGTCGAGCCCTGCGCGCCCGGCCTCGACGGCCCAGGTGAGCGGGTTCCACGCCGCGACCGCCGCGATCCAGTCGGGCAGCAGGTCGGCGGGCATCATCGTCGTCGACAGGAACGTCGCCGGCAGCACGACCGTCTGCGAGAGCCCGATGAGCGCGACCTGGTTCCGGGTGCTGAGCGCGACGGCGCTCGACATCGAGCAGAACGCGGCCGCGAGCAGGGTCGCCGCGGCGAGGGCGAGCAGGATGCCGGGCAGCCCGCCCGGGTAGCGGGCTCCGCCGAGCCATCCGATGCCGAGCACGATCGCCGACTGCGCGAGGTTGATCACGAGTTGCTGCAGCAACTGACCCGTGATGATCGCCGTGCGCGAGATCGGTGCGGTCAGCAGCTGATCCATGACGCCCGAGCGGATGTCGTCGATGTACCCGGTGCCGGCCCACGCGCCCGAGTAGAGCACGGTCATCATGAGCACGCCCGGCACCAGGTACGCCAGGTAACCGGCGTCGCCGAACGCGGGAAATGCGCCGAGCGACGCGAACACCTGCCCGAACAGCAGGATCCAGATGATCGGCTGGATGAGGCTCATGACCGGGCCCCAGGCCTGTCTGGCGGTGCCCACCATCCATCGGCGGAAGACCTGGCCGGTCTGGGTGAACCACCCGGCGTCGCGCACGGGGGCGGACGCAGAAGATGCGATGGTCGCGCTCATGCGGCGACTCCCTCCTGGTCGGACGCGGCGTCGGCGAGGCCCGCGTCGAAGCTGTGGCCGACGTGGTGCAGGTACACGTCGTCCAGCGTCGGCGCCGACACGGATGCCGCGCCGAAGGCGACCCCGCCGGCGGTGAGCGCGGCGATGACGGCGGCAAGCGCCGCGGTCGCGTCGTCGACGCGGGCGGTGACGGACCCCGCGGTGCCCTGCGTCTCGACGACCACGTCATGCAGGCCGGGAACGCCGTCGATCGCGCGGCGGACCGCCGTGGCATCCGGTTCGACGAGCGTGACGCGCAGCGTCTCGCCGCGCAGCCCCGCCTTCAGCGCAGCCGCTGTGCCCGACACCACCTCGACGCCGCGATCGATGATGACGAGCCGGTCGGCGAGGCGGTCGGCCTCTTCGAGGTAGTGGGTGGTGAGCACGACGGTGAGCGCGTCCTCGGCCGACAGCCGGCGGATCTCGGCCCACATCGCCGCGCGCGACTCGGGGTCGAGTCCGGTCGTCGGCTCGTCGAGGAACAGCACCGAGGGGCGGTGCACGAGCGCCGCGGCGACGTCGAGCCGCCGGCGCATGCCGCCCGAGAACCGGGCGACGGTGCGGCCGCGCGCGTCGTCGAGGCCGAACTCGTGCAGCAGGCGTCGTGCGCGTTCGCGGGCATCGGCGGCCGGGATGCCTCGCAGCCGTGCCGCGAGCACCAGGTTCTCCTCGGCGGTGAGCAGCGGATCGGTGCCCGTGCCCTGCGAGACGTACCCGATGCGCCGGCGCACCGCCGCCGGATCGCGCGTGACGTCGATACCGGCCACGGTGGCGGTGCCCGAGGTGGGCCGCGCGAGCGTGGTCAGGATCTTCGTGGTGGTCGACTTGCCGGCGCCGTTCGGGCCGAGCAGGCCGGTGACGAGGCCGGCGGGCAGGTCGAGATCGAGGCCGCGCAGCGCGTGCACCGGCGGCTTGCCGCGCCCGACCCGGTACGTCTTGGCGAGCGCCGCCGCCGTGATGGCAGGGGAGGAGGAGGTCATGTCGGAATCCTTCGGAACCGTGACTGAACGGTGGGCGCTGCGCCTCAGCGCTTCGCCGGGAAGAGCATGCGGGCGAGCGTGACGAACATCACGACGAGGGCAGCCGGGAAGGCGAGCAGCGCCCACCACCAGCCGACCGTGAGCCCGAGCACGATGAACGCGACGAGGGCGGTGGTCCAGATCGCCGCGGAGTAGATGCCGAAGCGGGCGGCGCTGGCCGGGTCGTGGTCGAAATGGTTCGCGACGACCTGGCTGCGCTGGATCTCACGCACCCACGCCTTGTGGCGGTTGGTCTGCGTCGCGCCGAGGAAGGCGAACAGCACCGCGGCGCCGGCCACGAGCAGAGCCGGAACGAACGCGACCCATACGGGGATCGCGCCGATCACGATGAGCGCGGTGAGCCCGAGCCCGAGCACGGTGACTCCGGCGCCGAGCCCGTAGCCCGCGGCGCGGGGTTGCGGCATGGGATGGTTCGTCGTCGTCTCCTGCTGGAGCGAGTCGGCGACGATCCAGAAGACGGCGGTCGAGAGCAAGCCCGCCATGCCGAGCGCGGCGACGGGTTCGGCGGCCGTGGCTCCCGAACCCAGCACGACGCCGAACACGAGCGCCGCGGCGCCGATCGCAGCCGCGACGGTGACGCGCACGACGAACGCCGGCTTCGGCCGCACGCGGTAGCGCGCGTGCAACAGCTCGGCGCTGGGTCGCACGGCCGGCTGCGCCGTCGCGATCGACTCGGCCTCGACGAGGGCGTGGATGTCGCCGAGCTCGCGGATCGCGCGATGCGCGGCATCCTGCGGCGTTGAACCGCCGGCCTCGAGCTCGGCGACCCGCGCGATGAGGTTCGAGCGCATCTCTTCTTTCAGGTCTTGCACTTCGGGCGTCGACGGGATGCCCGCGAAGGCCTCGTCGAGCAGGCGGTGGATGTTGTCGATGGCCATCATTCGGAGCCTTTCAGTCGCTCGTCTCGAGCAGGGAGTCGATGATCGTCCGCGTGGCGACCCACGCGGTGACGTTGCGGTGGTAGACCGACCGACCGGCGTCGGTGATGCGGTAGTACTTGCGGCGGCCGCCCTGCGTCTCGTCGCCCCAGTACGACTCGGCGAGTCCGTCGCGTTCGAGGCGTCGGTAGGTGGCGTACAGGGTCGCCTCCTTGATCTCGTAGCGACCGCCGGTGGCATCGCGGATCGTCTTGTAGATCTCGAAGCCGTAGCGCTCGCCGCGTCGCAGGACGCCGAGGACGATCGTGTCGGTGTGACCGCGCAGCAGGTCGGCGGCGAACGCGTCGTCGGCGGCGGGCACGGTGTGGTCTGTCATGACCAGTACTGTATCTGATCAACTACTCGATCTGCAAGACACCCTGCACGACCGCACCTCGCCACCACCTTCGTCGGGGTCGCTCGTGGTCGCGTAGCGCCGCGCGCAGCGACCACAAGCGACCCCGACGCGCGGGCCAGGGCGCCATCAGACGCGACGGCGCCCACCGGCAGGGGGGGCGCCGGCGGGCACGACGAAGCCCGCCGGCCCGGGGATCCGGGCGAGCGGGCTTCGGTCAGGCGGCCGGGTCGATCAGCTCACGAACTTGATGGCCACCGGGTACACGTAGGGCTGGCCCTGGTTGGCCTTGATCGCAGCGATGATGCCGAAGACGATCGACGCGATCCAGGCCGCGGCCAGCAGCAGGAACCCGATCAGCACGAACGCCAGAACCCAGCCGACCACGTAGGCGATCAGCAGCGTGATCTGGAAGTTCAGCGCGGTCGCGGAATGCCCGCGGATGAACGGACCCTTGTCTTTCAGGACGAGGTAGCCGATTAGAGCCGGCAGGAACCCGAACAGGATGCCGCCGATGTGGATCAGCGTCGCCCAGAGCTTCTCGTCGGACGGGCTGAGCGGCTGGCTCTGCTGGTACGGATTGCCGGGCGGCGGACCTGCCGGCGGCGGCGTCGGGGGACCGGGCGGAGGCGGCGGGGTCGGAGGCGTTGCGTCTGACATGAGGCTCCTTCGGGGTGCCCGCGTTCGCGGGGTATGCCGCCATATTCCCAGAGCGGCACGCCGGGGGGAAGACCCCGCCCGGCGTGCCGGTGCCGGATTACTTGATGAGACGGATGGCGAACGGGTAGCGGTAGTGCTGGCCGTCCTTGGCCTTCAGGAAGGCGATGATCGAGAAGACGACGCCGAGGATCCACGGCACCCACACCAGGAAGGTGAGCAGGGCGCCGAACCCGAACGTCAGGATCGTGATGATGGTCACGAGGATCCACAGCGCGATCGACGCGATCGTCAGCGTGATCTGGAAGTTCAACGCCTCCTTCGCCTCGGTGTTCGTGAACTGGCCGCGATCCTTGAAGACCAGCCAGATGATGAGCGACGGCAGCAAGCCGAGGATGCCGCCGAGGTGGGCGAACGAGGCCCACTGCACGTCCTGTTCGGGCGTGAGCGGAGCGGCGGGCTGCGCGTACTGGCCGGGCGCGGGCTGCTGCGGTGCAGCCGGGTCGGGAGCGGGGTTCTGGTCGGACATGGCATGCCTTTCAGACTGCGAGGTGAGCCGCCGGGGGAGCGGCGTCCGCGCCGGGACCTGCGCGAACGGTGCAAAGCTAGTGCCGCGCCGCCGCCTGCGGCAACGGTGCTGGCCCTGAACGTCACGATAGGATTGGCACTCAGGAACGTCGAGTGCCAGTTCGTCGGAACGGGAGGACGCATGGTCTCCGAGCGTGGTCTCGCGGTGCTCCGCGCCATCGTGCAGGACTACGTCGCCTCACGCGAGCCCGTCGGCTCCAAGGCGATCGTCGAACGCCACGCGTTCGGGGTGTCCGCGGCGACGATCCGCAACGACATGGCGATCCTCGAAGAGGAAGAACTCATCGCCGCCCCGCACACCTCATCGGGGCGCATCCCGACCGACAAGGGCTACCGGGTGTTCGTCGACCAGCTCACCGAGCTGCGGCCGATGAGCCAGGCCCAGCGGCACGCGATCGAGACGTTCCTCGGCGAGGCGGGCGACCTCGACGAGCTGCTGAGCCGCACCGTGCGCCTCATCGCCCAGCTCACCAACCAGCTCGCGGTCGTGCAGGTGCCGAGCTTCCACAGCGCGCGCGTGCGGCACGTCGAGCTCGTGCAGCTCGCGCCGACGCGGGTGCTGTGCATTCTCATCACCGATGCCGGCCAAGTCGAGCAGCGCATCGCCGAGCTCGCCGACGACGTCGACGTCGACACCCTCGCCGACCTGCGGCTGCGCCTGAACCGCGTCGCCGCGGGCCTCACCATGAGCGACGCGGCCGCCGTGCTGTCGGGCGAGATCGAAGGCGCCGACCCCCGGCACGCGGCGGTGCTGCACACGCTCGCGCTCACCCTCGCCGAGCAGGCGCGCGCGCAGCGCGGCGGCGACCGGCTGGTCGTCGCCGGCGCGGCGAACCTCGTGCGCATCGAGCAGGACTTCTCGGGCTCGATCCTCGAGGTCATCGAGGCGATCGAAGAGCAGGTGGTGCTGCTGCGCCTCTTCGGCGAGATGGCCGCCGACCCGCACGGCATCGCGGTGCGCATCGGCCGAGAGAACGCGCCGTTCGGGTTGCCCGAGGCTTCCGTCGTGTCCACCTCGTTCGCGGTGCCCGGGCGCGACATCTCGCGGCTCGGCGTCGTCGGGCCCACCCGTATGGACTACTCCGCCAGCATGGCCGCCGTCCGCGCGGTCGCGCGCTACCTGTCGCGCACGCTCGGCGAGCACTGACCCGCGGCCTCGGCCGCATCCGATCGAAAGGAACCGCCCTCCGTGGCAGACCACTACGAGGTCCTCGGCGTCTCACGCGACGCAACGCCCGACGAGATCAAGAAGGCGTATCGTCGCCTCGCCCGAGAACTCCACCCCGACGTCAACCCGGGCGCCGAGGCATCCGAACGATTCAAAGAGGTCACGCACGCCTATGACGTGCTGAGCGACCCCAAGCAGCGCCAGCAGTACGACCTCGGCGGCCAGGGCGGCTTCGGCGGTGCGCAGGGCTTCGGCGGGTTCGGCGACATCTTCGAGACGTTCTTCGGCGGCGGCGGGCAGACCCGAGGGCCGCGCAGCCGGCGCGAGCGCGGCCAGGACGCGCTGATCCGCGTCGAGGTCGGCCTCGACGAGGTGATCTTCGGCACGCATCGCGATCTCGAGGTCGACTCCGCCGTGCTGTGCGAGACCTGCAACGGCTCGTGCTGTCAGCCGGGCACGTCGCCCGTCACGTGCGACATCTGTCACGGCAGCGGGCAGATCCAGCGCACCGTGCGGTCGCTGCTCGGCAACGTCATGACCTCGAGCCCCTGCGGCACCTGCCGCGGCTACGGCACCATCATCGCCACGCCGTGCGTGACCTGCCAGGGGCAGGGCCGGGTGCGCGCGCGGCGCACCGTGCCGGTCGACATCCCCGCCGGAGTCGACACCGGCCTGCGGCTGCAGATGCCCGGCTCGGGCGAGGCCGGGCCCGCGGGCGGGCCGAACGGCGACCTCTACCTCGAGATCAAGGTCAAGACCCACGACGTGTTCAGCCGCAACGGCGACGACCTGCTCTGCACGATCGAGGTGCAGATGTCCGACGCGGTGCTGGGCACGACGACCACGATCCCGGCGCTCGACGGCGACGTCGACGTCGAGCTGAAGCCCGGTCTGCAGGCGGGCGAGGTGATCACGGTGAAAGACCGCGGTGTGACGCGACTGCGCGGCTCGGGCCGCGGCGACCTGAAGATCGGCGTGCAGGTGGTCACCCCGACGAAGCTCTCGCACAAGGAGCGGCAGCTCATCGAGCAGTTCGCGCAGGCGCACAAGCCCCAGAAGCCGCAGCTCAGCCACTTCCAGCAGGGTCTGTTCGCGCGGTTGCGCGACCGGTTCCTGGGCTGAGCGCGAAGATCGGATGCCTCGATGAGCAACCTGTACCTCGATGAGCGGCTCGACGCGGCCGCGGTCGCGCCCGGCGCGACGGTCGAGCTCACCGGCGACGAGGCGCGGCACGCCGTGACCGTCGCCCGGGTGCGGGTCGGCGAGCGCGTCGCGATCGGCGACGGCCGCGGCACGATCGCATCGGGTGCGGTCGCCTCGACGGGGCCGCGCGAACTCGCGATCGAGGTCGACGAGGTCGTCTTCGAGGAGCCGCCGGCCGTCCGGCTCACGCTCGTGCAGGCGCTCGCGAAGGGCGACCGCGACGAACTCGCGGTGCAGGCGGCCACCGAACTCGGCGTCGACCGGGTCGTCCCGTGGGCCGCCGCGCGCTCGGTGTCGCGCTGGGAGGGGCAGAAGGCGCAGAAGGGCCGGGCCCGGTGGGCCGCGATCGTACGCGAGGCGACCAAGCAGTCGATCCGGTCGTACCTCGCCGAGGTCGACGAGCCGGCCACGACCGCGCAGCTTCCCGCGCGCCTCGACGGCCAGCGGATGCTGCTGCTCGAGCCGACCGCATCGGTCCGCCTCACCGATCTCGAGCCCGACGGTCGCGACCTCGCGCTCGTCGTCGGCCCCGAGGGCGGCATCGCCCCCGCCGAACTCGACCGGCTCGTCGCCGCCGGCGCCGAACCCGTCAGGCTCGGAGCATCCGTGCTGCGCACCTCGACCGCCGGCCCGGCGGCCATCGCGGTGCTCAGCGCCGCGCTCGGCCGCTGGTGAGCGTTCCCTCGCTACGATGGAGTGATATGACCGACACTGCCGACCGGCCCACCGTCTTCGAGCGCATCGCCGCCGGCGAGATCCCCGCGCGGATCGTCGCCGAAACCGAGCGCGTCATCGCGTTCCACGACATCGCGCCCCAGGCGCCGGTGCACGTCGTCGTGACGCCCAAATCGGGCGACTACCGCGATGTCGCCGAGCTCGCCGCGGGCGACCCCGCCCTGCTCGTCGAACTGGTCGAAGTGGCGAAGGGCGTGGCATCCGACCTCGCCGACGGCGACTACCGACTGATCTTCAACTCCGGCCCCGCGGCCGGCCAGACCGTTTTCCACGTGCACGCCCACGTGCTCGCCGGGGGACTCGAGGAGGGCACGCTTGCCGGCGGCTGAACCCGACCCGGGCGCTGAGCCCATCACCGAGTCGCCCGACGAGGAGCGGCTGAGCATCGACGGCGTCGCGATGGTGCGTCTGCTCGGCCCGCAAGACCGACTGCTCTCGTCGATCCAACGCGAGTACCCCGGCGTGACCGTGCACGTGCGCGGCAACGAGATCGCCATCCGCGGCGGCGAGGCCGAGCGCGTGCGCGTGCGGCGGCTCATCGAAGAGCTGCTCGAGCTCGTGCGCAACGGCCAGGACCCGACGCCGACCGAGGTGCGCACCTCGGCGCGCATCCTCGACGCCGACCCCGCGGCACGGCCCTCCGAACTGCTGAGCCAGGTCATCGTGTCGAGCCGCGGCAAGTCGATCCGGCCGAAGACCGAGGGGCAGCGCGAATACGTCGACGCGATCGACGAGCACACCATCGTGTTCGGCATCGGCCCCGCGGGCACCGGCAAGACGTACCTGGCGATGGCGAAGGCCGTGCAGGCGCTGCAGCGCAAAGAGGTGAGCCGCATCATCCTGACCCGTCCGGCCGTGGAGGCCGGCGAGCGCCTCGGGTTCCTGCCCGGCACGCTGACGGACAAGATCGACCCGTACCTGCGCCCGCTGTACGACGCGCTCAACGAGATGATGGACCCCGAGCTGGTGCCGAAGCTGCTGGCGTCGGGCACCGTCGAGGTCGCACCGCTCGCGTACATGCGCGGCCGCACGCTGAACGACTCGTTCGTCGTGCTCGACGAGGCCCAGAACACCACGCCCGAGCAGATGAAGATGTTCCTCACCCGCCTCGGCTTCGGCTCGAAGATGGTCGTCACGGGCGACATCACGCAGATCGACCTCCCCGGCGGGGCATCGGGCCTTCGGCTCGTGACGCGCATCCTCGACGGCATCGACGACATCCACTTCTCGCGGCTCACGAGCGACGACGTCGTGCGTCACTCGCTCGTCGGTCGCATCGTCGACGCCTACACCGAGTACGACCAGCGCACCCAGGCGCAGCGCTTCGAACGCGACCAGGCGCGCGAATTCGCGAATCGCGCCGAACGGCGCGGGCGGATGCCACGCGACCACCAGCCCCCGCGGCCGCGGGCGTGAGCGGGCGACGGCCGACCGCATCGTGACCACGCCGACCTTCGAGAGGACCAAGTGAGCATCGAGATCAACAACGAGTCGGCGATCGAGGTCGACGAGGCCGCGCTGCAGCGCCTCGCGGTCTACGCCCTCGACGCGATGCACGTGCACGCCGATGCCGAGCTGGCGATCGTGCTCGTCGACGAAGGCGCTATGGAGCAACTCCACGTGCAGTGGATGGACGAGCCCGGCCCGACGGACGTCCTCAGCTTCCCGATGGACGAGCTGCGCCCCGGCACCGCCGACCACCCCACCCCGCCCGGGCTGCTCGGCGATGTCGTGCTCTGCCCGCAGGTCGCCGAGTCGCAGGCGAAGACCGCCGGACACTCGCTGCTCGACGAGCTGCAGCTGCTCACCACGCACGGCATCCTGCATCTGCTGGGCTTCGATCACGCCGAACCGGCCGAAGAGAAGGAGATGTTCGGCATCCAGCGTGACATCCTCGTCGGCTTCGCCATGCAGGAGCGCCGCCGCTGACCATGGAGCCCTGGCTCTTCCTCGCCGCCGCCCTCGTGCTGGTGGCGTTCGGCGGCCTGATGGCCGCCGTCGACGCCGCCCTCGCCACCCTCTCGCGGGCCGACCTCGTCGACCTCGCGCTCGCGTCGCGGGCACGTCGATCGTTGCTTGCGATCGCCGACGACACCGGTGCCCACGTCAACGCGGTGAACTTCACCCGCATCATCGCCGAGACCACGGCGGCGGTGCTCGTGACGCTCGCCTTCACGTCGTTCGCCGACAACGTCTGGTGGGCGCTGCTGTGGTCGGCGCTCATCATGACGGGGGTGTCGTTCGTGCTCGTCGGGGCGAGCCCCCGCAGCGTCGGCCGCGCGCACGCGCGGGGTGTGCTGCGCGTCGCCGCACCCGTCGTGCGGTTCATCCGGCTGCTGCTCGGGCCGATCGCCAACGCGCTGGTGGCGCTCGGCAACCGGGTGACGCCGTCGCGTGCGCGATTTTCGGGCGTGGCGAGCGAGGAGCAACTGCTGAGCATCGTCGACGACGCCACCGAGCACGACGTGCTCGAGGAGGAGGACCGCGAGCTCATCCACTCGATCTTCGAGTTCAACGCGACGGTGGTGCGCGAGGTCATGGTGCCTCGCACCGACATGGTCACGATCGAGTCGACCGCCCACCTGCCGCATGCGATGGCGGTGTTCCTGGGCGCCGGGTACTCGCGCATCCCCGTGGTGGGGCGCGACGCCGACGACGTCATCGGCGTGCTGTACCTGCGCGATCTCGCGAAGGTGGGGTTCGAACGATCGCTCGACGCCGAGACGCTGACCGTCGGCGAACTGGTGCGCCCGGCCGCCTACGTGCCCGAGTCGATGAAGGCCGACGCACTGCTGCGGCGCATGCAGCGCGAGTCGAACCATCTGGCGATGGTCGTCGACGAGTACGGCGGCATCGCCGGTCTGGTCACCCTCGAAGACCTCATCGAGGAGCTGGTCGGCGACATCTCCGATGAGTACGACCGCGAGGCCGCCCAGGTCGAACCCCTCGACGGCGGGCGCTTCCGGGTGAACGCGCGACTGGCGATCGACGAGCTCGGCGAGCTGTTCGGCATCGAACTCGACGATGACGACGTCGACTCGGTCGGCGGCCTGCTGACCAAGGAGCTCGGCCGGCTGCCGCAACCCGGCGAACGGGTCGCGGTGTCGGGGCTCGTGCTCGAGGCCGAGCGCACCGAGGGCCGGCGCCGCCGGATCTCCACCATCCTCGCCTGGGCCGACCAGGCGCTCATCGACGTGCGCGCGGCCTTCGAGTCAGGCGCCGAGGGAAGGAACGGTCGTGACTGAATACCGTGCCGGGTTCGTGTCGTTCGTCGGGCGGCCGAACGTGGGCAAGTCCACGCTCACGAACGCCCTCGTCGGCGAGAAGGTCGCCATCACGAGCTCGAAGCCGCAGACGACGCGCCGGGCCATCCGCGGCATCGTGCACCGCGAGCGCGGCCAGCTCATCCTGGTCGACACGCCGGGTCTGCACCGCCCGCGCACCCTGCTCGGCGAGCGGCTCAACACGCTCGTGCAGACCACGCTCGGCGACGTCGACGTGATCGCGTTCTGCGTGCCTGCCAACGAGGCGATCGGCCCGGGGGACCGATTCATCAACGAGCAGCTCGACCAGTATCCGCGGGCGAAGAAGGTCGCGATCGTGACCAAGACGGATGCCGCGTCGAAGGCGAAGGTGGCCGAGCAGCTGCTCGCCGTCTCGCAGCTGCGCGAGTGGGCGTCGATCATCCCGGTGTCGGCGCCGAAGGGCGAGCAGCTCGACGTGCTCGTCGACGAGCTGCTGGCGCTCATGCCCGAGTCCGAGCAGCCGCTCTACCCGGCCGAGACCCTCACCGACGAGGACGTCACCGAGCGCATCGCCGAGCTGGTGCGCGAGGCCGCGCTCGAGGGCGTCTCCGACGAGCTGCCGCACTCGATCGCCGTCACCGTCGATGACCTGATCGAGCGCGACGACAAGGACCTGCTCGAGGTCTACGCGAACGTGTACGTCGAGCGCGACAGCCAGAAGGGCATCATCATCGGCAAGGGCGGCTCGCGGCTCAAGGAGGTGGGCGCGAGTGCGCGCGCACAGATCGAGCAGTTGCTGGGTCGCAAGGTGTACCTGGCGCTGCACGTGAAGGTCGCCAAGGACTGGCAGCGCGATCCGAAGCAGCTGGGGCGGCTCGGGTTCTGAGCGGGTCGGTTCCGAGCGGCGCGCGGGTCCCTCGGCGCGCGTGCCGCGCGGCGCGCGGGTCCCGCGGCGCGCGTGTCGCGCATACATCGAGCGGATGATTCGGGCCGGTGCGCACCGAAGACCGGCGGGTGACGACGTACGGTGGATCGGTGCATCCCACTGAGCGACTGAGCCGCGGCAAGCTCACGACCGACGTCGTGCTCGCGACCCTCTTCTCGCTCGTGTCGCTGCCGTTCGCGCTGCTCGGCAACGGAGTCGACCTCGTGGCGCTGGTGCTGTTCGGCACCGCCTTGGCGGTGCGCCGGCTCTCGCCGGCGTGGTCGCTCGGTATCGCCTGGGCCGGCGCGGTGCTGCAGATGCTCGCGCTGCGCGACCTGCAACTCTACGACGCCGCGGTGCTGGGCGTGCTGTATTCGACGGCGGCGCACGGCGGTCGCACGGTCAAGTGGCTCGGACTCGCGTCGGCGATCGTCGGCGCGTTCGTCGCGACGGGTTACCTCGGACTGGTGAAGACGCTGTTCGGCGGGTCCGCCGACCCGGCCGGCGAGGTGCTGCAGGTGCTGCTGCTGCTCGGCATCCTGTTCGTCGGGGCGATCTCGGTGCTGGTGCTCGCCTGGACGGCCGGCCTGCTCATGCGCGCGGTGCGCGAGTCACGTGAGACCCGCCGTCGCGAGGAGGTCGCGACCCGCGAACGCGAGCTCGCCGAGTACCGCTACGCGGTCGAGCAGGAGCGCAACCGCATCGCCCGCGACATGCACGACGTGGTCGCGCATTCGCTCGCGGTCGTCATCGCTCAGGCCGACGGTGCCAGGTTCGCGGCGGCCGCGCGACCCGAGGCCGCGATCGACGCGCTCGAGACCGTCTCGACGGTGGCACGGCGTGCGCTCGGCGACGTGCGACTGCTGCTGGCCGAACTGCGCCACGCCGAGGGGGAGGCGCCGCAGCCCGTGCTCGACGACCTGGGCGAGCTGATCGCCGAGATGCGCCGGGCCGGCCTCGACGTGCGGTTCACCGAATCGGGCGTGAGGGTCCCGCTCGGCGCGGGCCATCAGATCGCGGTCTACCGCATTGCGCAGGAGGGGCTCACGAATGCGCTTCGGCACGGCGACACGTCGAGTCCGGTCGAGTTCGAACTGGCGTGGAGCCCGTCGGCGGTGCGGCTCGTGATCGAGAACGTGCTGCGAGCGGATGCCCCGACTGACGCGGTGGGGTTCCGCCACGGCATCCCCGGCATGCGCGAGCGGGCGCAGTTGAGCGGCGGCGGCCTGCAGGTCGAGGAGACGGCCGGCCGACGATTCCGTCTCGTCGCAGAGATTCCCGCGAGCCCGATGACGGAGGCCACCGCATGAGACCGATCCGCGTCGCCCTCGTCGACGATCAGGCGCTGTTCCGCGCGGGCATCCGCATGCTCGTCGAGTCGCAGCCCGATCTCGTGTTCGCCGGCGAGGCGGGCGACGGCGTCGCCGCGGTGCAGCTGGTCGCCGAGTCGCAACCCGACGTCGTGCTCATGGACGTTCGGATGCCGCTGCTCGACGGCATCGCCGCCACCCAGCGGATCCTCGCCGACACAGATCGCGCCGGGCGGCCCGCGCCGCGGATCATCGTGCTCACCACGTTCGACCTCGACGAGAACGCCGCGCGCGCGATCCGCGCGGGTGCGAGCGGGTTCGTCCTGAAGGATGCGGCGCCAGAGTTCCTGCTCGCGGCGATCCGCACCGTGCACCAGGGCAACGCGGTGCTCGCCGCGACGGCGACGCGCGAATTGTTCGCGCACGTCGGCCGGGGCAACGGCCGGCGGCCGGCGCCCGCGGCGTGGGGCGAGCTCACGTCGCGCGAGCGCGAGATCTTCGACCTCGCTGCGCGCGGCCTGTCGAACTCCGAGATCGCCGCGGCCGAGTTCGTGAGCGAGGCGACCGTGAAGACCCACGTCAGCCGCGTGCTGCAGAAGCTCGGACTGCGCGATCGGGTGCAGCTGGTCGTCTTCGCCTACGAGCACGACCTCCCCGCCTGACCCGCCGGCGGTCTTCAGGCGCCCAGCACAACCCGATCCTTTTTCAGGCGTAATGGGTCGGTTCGGCGTCGTGCACGGCGTGTTCTCCTGAGAAACGTGCGCTTCGCAGGATCTCTCCTGAGAAAGGTCGGGTGGGGGTGGGTGGGAGGGTCATCCGAACGGATGACGCGGACGAGACTCGAGCCGGATGCTTCGCCGCCGGGGCCGTCCGTAGCGTCGAAGGCATGCAGAACACTCCCTCCGAACTCGGACTCATCGCGCGCGCCGTCGGTCTCGGCAAGCGGTACGGAACCGGCCAGGGCGAGGTCATCGCCCTCGACGACGTGTCGATCGGGCTGCGCCGCGGCGAGTTCACCGCGATCATGGGCCCGTCGGGCTCGGGCAAGTCGACCCTCATGCACCTGATGGCCGGTCTCGACACTCCGACGAGCGGTCGAGTATGGCTCGGCGACACCGACATCACCGAACTCGGCGACAGCGCCCTCACGGTGCTGCGCCGGCGTCGCATCGGGTTCGTCTTCCAGTCGTTCAACCTCGTGCCCACCCTCGACGTTCGCGGCAACATCCTGCTGCCGTTCGAGCTCGACGGACGCAAGCCCGCGGCCACCGAACAGGCTTGGATCGACGAGCTCATCGACACCCTCGGGCTGCGCGCCAGGCTGGCGCACCGGCCGCACGAACTTTCGGGCGGTCAGCAGCAGCGCGTCGCGATCGCGCGGGCGCTGGCGACTCGGCCCGACCTGGTCTTCGCCGACGAGCCGACCGGCAACCTCGACTCCCGCACCGGCCGTGAGGTGCTGGGGCTGCTGGCTTCGGCTTCGTCGCGGTCGGGCCAGGCGATCGCGATGGTGACCCACGACCCGATCGCCGCGAGCCACGCCGACCGCATCCTGTTCCTCGCCGACGGGCGGATCGTGCGCGACCAGGGTCGCGCCAGCGCGGAGGAGATCTCGTCGCTGATGTTGCAGATGGAGGCGGCGGCGTGAGCCGGGGCATCCGCGACCACCTGCCCACGCTGCTGGTCGCCGCCCTGTCGTCCGGGTTCGGCGTGACGCTGCTGCAGATCACCGGCATGCTCACCGCCGTCGTCTCGGCCGACGACGTCATGGGGTCGAGCGCGACGGTGGCGCTCCTGCTGAACCTCCTCGCGATCGCCTTCATCGCGATCGCGGTGTACGTCGCTGCCGTCACCACGGCGAACACCGTCGCGACCGTCGTCGCCGGGCGCACCCGCCTCATCGCCTTGCTTCGGCTCATCGGCTCGTCGGGGCGGGCGCAGCGCGCCGTGATCGCGCGCGAGGGCCTCGCGGTCGGGGCGATCGGCGCCGTCATCGGCGCGCTCGTCGGCACCGGCGCGGCCTGGGTGGTCGGCCGGATCGGCGTGGCGACCGAGACGATCCCGGCATTCGATTACGGGTACCTCGACCCCGTGCTGCTCGTGCCGATGGTGGCGGTCGTGGTCACCACCTGGCTGGCCGCGTGGGCGGGTTCGCGCCGGGTGCTCTCGGTGCGCCCGGCCGAGGCGCTCGGCAACGCGGGGGAGTCGTCGGTGGCCGAGGTCGACCGGCGGGTCGGGCGCACCGTTGTGGGCATCGTGCTCATCGTGCTGGGCGCTGCGGCGCTCGCGCTCGGCGTGCTGGTCGGGCTCGTGCACCCCACCGGCGTGCTCGTCGGCGTGGTGGGCGGCATCCTCTCGTTCACCGGCATCGTGCTGGTCGCCGACCGCATCATGCCGCGCGTGCTGCGGGGCGTCGGCCGATTCCTGGGCGGTTCGCCGTCGGCGCGCCTCGCGGCCGAGAACGCGGTGCGTCACCCCGAGCGATCGACCCGCATGACGATCGGCCTCGTCATCGGAGTCACGCTGGTCACCATGTTCGCGGTGACGATGGAGACCTACCGGCACGCGGTGCTCGACGCGCTGAGCGGGCAGGAGCAGCTCGAGGAGGCGATCGGGCCGGTCATCGACGGCACCGTCGCGGTCTTCTCGGCGCTCGTCGGGTTCAGCGCGGTGATCGCGGGTGTGGGCCTCGTGAACACGCTGTCGATCAGCGTGCTGCAGCGCACGCGTGAGATCGGTCTGCTGCGCGCCCTCGGTTTCGACCGGTCGCAGATCACGCGGATGATCCTCGCCGAGGCCGCGGCGCTCACGGTCGCCGCGACGCTCACGGGCCTCGTGCTCGGCACGGCGTACGGATGGTTCGGGGCGCAGTCGATGCTCGGGTCGATGACGGGCGAACCGCAGCTCATCGCCCCGGTCGTGCCATGGGTGATCGTCGGCATCGTCATCCTCGCGGCCCTCGTGCTCACCCTCGCGGCATCGATCACGCCCGCCCGGCGGGCGGTGCGCATCTCGCCGGTGGTCGCGCTCGCGGTCGAATAGGCGAGACCCGCGCGACGGGCAGGGGCGTCGGCGGCCGGATGACTCGGGGGCGGGTCATCCGGCCGCCGACGTTTCGCGCACCGCGGCGACGGTGCTAGCCTTGCTGCGTGCTTCACGGCCTGCTTCTCCTTAGCTGCCGCAGCGAGTCCTAGTTCGAAGGCCTCCCTCGCTGCGGAGTTCGTCGTCGGCTGAAACCGAACCAAGCGAGAGAAGAGTCCAGTGAAGAACCAGCAGAAGCCGTCCTCGATGCCCGTGCATCGCTACCGGCCGTTCCACGAGCAGATCCGCGTCGACCTGCCCGACCGCACCTGGCCGTCCAAGCGCATCACCGAGGCCCCGCGCTGGTGCGCGGTCGACCTGCGCGACGGCAACCAGGCGCTCATCGATCCGATGAGCCCCGAGCGCAAGCGCATCATGTTCGACCTGCTTGTGCGCATGGGCTATAAGGAGATCGAGGTCGGGTTCCCGAGCGCGAGCCAGACCGACTTCGATTTCGTGCGCAGCCTCATCGAAGAGGGCGCGATCCCCGACGACGTGACGATCCAGGTGCTGACGCAGGCACGCGACCACCTCATCGAGCGCACCTACGAGTCGATCAGGGGCGCCAAGCAGGCGATCGTGCATCTCTACAACTCGACGAGCATCCTGCAGCGCGACGTGGTGTTCCGCACCGACCGCCAGGGCATCGTCGACATCGCCCTGAACGGCGCGCGCAAGTGTCGCGAATACGAGGCGACCGTGCCCGGCACGACCGTCTACTACGAGTACTCGCCCGAGTCGTACACCGGCACCGAGCTCGAGTTCGCCGTCGACATCTGCAACCAGGTGCTCGAGGTCTTCGAGCCGACGCCCGAGCGCAAGGTCATCATCAACCTGCCGGCCACGGTCGAGATGGCCACGCCCAACGTGTACGCCGACTCGATCGAGTGGATGAGCCGGCACCTGAACCACCGCGAGAACGTGATCCTGAGCCTGCATCCCCACAACGACCGCGGCACCGCGGTCGCGGCGGCCGAGCTGGGCTACCTGGCCGGCGCCGACCGCATCGAGGGGTGCCTGTTCGGCAACGGCGAGCGCACCGGCAACGTCGACCTCGTGGCGCTCGGCATCAACCTGTTCACGCAGGGCATCGACCCGCAGATCGACTTCTCAGACGTCGACGAGATCAAGCGCACCGCCGAGTACTGCAACCAACTGCCGGTGCACGAGCGCAGCCCCTGGGCCGGCGACCTCGTCTACACCGCGTTCTCGGGGTCGCACCAGGACGCGATCAAGAAGGGCTTCGAGTCGATGGCCGCCGCCGCCGACGCGGCCGGCGTCGCCGTCGACGAACTCGAGTGGGCCGTGCCCTACCTGCCCGTCGACCCGAAGGATCTGGGGCGCTCCTACGAGGCGGTCATCCGGGTCAACTCGCAGTCGGGCAAGGGCGGCGTCGCCTACCTGCTGAAGACCGACCACGCGCTCGACCTGCCGCGTCGCCTGCAGATCGAGTTCTCGGGCGTCGTGCAGCAGAAGACCGACACCGAGGGCGGCGAGGTCACGAGCGACGAGATCTGGCGCGTCTTCACCGACGAGTACCTGCCCGCACCGGCCGACCGCCCCGACGAGAAGTGGGGCCGCTTCGAGCTGTTGAGCCTGCGCACCGAGAGCGAGCTCACCGGCGAGGTGCGCGTGCAGGTGGGCCTGCGCGACGGCGAGACCCGGCACGAGCTGGCCGGCGTCGGCAACGGGCCGATCTCGGCGTTCCTGCAGGTGCTGGGCACCGAGGGCGTCGAGGTCAAGCTGGTCGACTACGTCGAGCACACGCTGTCGGCCAGCGGCGACGCACTCGCGGCGGCCTATGTCGAGGTGCAGGTCGAGGGTCGGACGCTCTGGGGAGTGGGCATCGACGCCGACATCTCGACCGCGTCGCTGAAGGCGATCGTCTCGGCGGTCAACCGCGCGCTGCGCGGCGTCGTGCGTACCGCCGAGCCGTCGCTCGCCGGCGCCGTCTGATCGCCACGCAGGGTCAGCGACGGACGATCGGGATCATCCCGGTCTCCGTCGCGACCTTGCGCCGGTAGATCATGCGCTGCTCGGGCAGCGAGATGTCGAAGATCACGGCGAGCCAGCGGATGAGCGTGGTCACCGCCGCCCCGACGATCCCGGCGATGGCGATGGGCACGCCGAACTCGTGCAGACTCGCCAGCACGAGGCATCCGGTCAGCGCGGCGACCGCATAGAGCGAGCCGACGTGCATGATCGACACCGGCAGGCTCATGAGCACGTCGCGCAGCACGCCGCCGCCGACGGCAGCGCACGCGCCGACCATCACGGCGGGCACGAACGGCACGCCGAGGCTCAGCGCCTTGCTCGTGCCGAACGCGCCGAACAGGCCGATGACGAGCGCGTCGAGTCCGACGATCACGGCGTTCAGCCGCTGCAGCGGCGCGGCAAGCAGCATGCCGACGAGCGACGCGATGACCGCGGTCACGAGATACCAGTTGCTCTGCAGGCTCGCCGGAGGCAGCCCGAGCAGCAGGTCGCGGATGAGTCCGCCGCCCAGGCCGATGAGCGTGCCGATGATCGCGACCCCGAGCAGGTCGAGACGGCGTTCGCCGCGGAACCCCGACGCGAAGAGTGCGCCCTGGATGCCGCCGAGGCCGACGGCCGTGAGGTCGAGCCACAGAGGGATGGTGAACTGGGTGCCTTCCACCGAATCAGTGAATCATGCGCGGATGCCTCGCAGCGCGACATCCGTGCCCGCTGCCGTGACCGTCGGCTGCAGGTGGGAGAATCGCAGGGTGCCGGTCTACCGAGATGAAGCCGTCGTGCTGCGCACCCACAAGCTGGGCGAAGCCGACCGCATCGTCACCCTGCTCAGCCGCCGGCATGGCAAGATCCGGGCCGTCGCGCGAGGCGTGCGCCGCACGGCGTCGAAGTTCGGCGCGCGGCTCGAACCGTTCATGGTCGCCGACCTGCAGCTCTACGAGGGCCGCACGCTCGACGTCATCACGCAGGCCGAGTCGCTCGGCAGCTACGGCGCCGAGATCTCGCGCGACTACGCCGCCTACACGGCCGCGAGCGCCATGGTCGAGACGGCTGATCGCGTCACCGAGGCCGAAGGGTCGCTGCAGCAGTACCTGCTGCTCGTCGGGGCCTTGCGCTCGCTCTCGCGGCGCGAGCACGGAGCCGGGCTCACACTCGACTCCTACCTGCTGCGCGCGCTCGCGCTGGCGGGCTGGGCGCCGACCTTCCAAGACTGCGCGCGCTGCGGTGCGCCGGGCCCGCACAGCGCGGTGGTCGTGCAGGTCGGCGGGGTGGTGTGCGATGATTGCGCGCCGCCCGGCACACCCCGCATCGACCCGGCGACCGTGGGCCTGCTCGGGGCGCTGCTCAGCGGCGACTGGGCGTCGGCCGAGGCATCCGGCGAGCGCGATCGCAATCAGGCCAGCGGCATCGTCGCGGCCTACACCCAGTGGCATCTCGAGCGGGGGCTGCGTTCGCTGCCGCACGTGAGCAGAGGAGCATCCGAGCAGTGAGTCCCAAGCCGTACACCCACAAGGATGCGGTGCCGTACCGCCCCCTCGACTGGACGGGGCTGACCCCGCCGGCGCTGCCGAAGCAGGCGGTGCCGAACCACGTCGCGATCGTGATGGACGGCAACGGGCGCTGGGCGAACCGACAGGGCCTCACCCGCATCGAGGGGCACAAGGCGGGCGAGGAGGTGCTGCTCGACGTCGTCGCGGGTGCGATCCAGGCGGGCGTGAAGCATCTGTCGGTGTACGCCTTCTCGACCGAGAACTGGAAGCGCTCACCCGACGAGGTGCGGTTCCTCATGGGGTACAACCGCGATGTGCTGCACCGGCGCCGCGACCAGCTCAACGAGTGGAACGTGCGCATCCGCTGGGCCGGCCGCAAGCCGCGGTTGTGGAAGTCGGTCATCGACGAACTGCAGTATGCCGAGCGGCTGACCGCCGGCAACACCGGCCTGCAGTTCACGATGTGCGTGAACTACGGCGGGCGCAACGAGCTGGTCGACGCGGTGCGGGCGATCGCCGACGACATCGCTGCGGGTCGGATCCGCCCGTCGGCGGTGTCCGAGAAGCTGATCGGGCGGCACCTCTACGTGCCCGACATGCCCGACGTCGACCTGTTCGTGCGCAGCTCGGGCGAGCAGCGCACCTCGAACTTCCTGCTCTGGCAGTCGGCGTATGCCGAGATGGTGTTCCTCGACACGCTCTGGCCCGACTTCTCGCGCGTCGACCTGTGGCAGGCGATCGAGCTGTACGCGAACCGCAACCGTCGCTTCGGCGGTGCCGTGGACGCGCCCACGGATGCCCCGTCGGCGAGTTCGTAGGCCCGCCCCCGTCGGGCCGGAGCCCGCCGCGAAGCGGTACGCGGCGTGTCAGGTCGCCGCCGCCCGAACCCGGTCGTGCAGCAGGCTCGCCGCCGCGCCGAGCGCTTGCTCTGCGGCCGGCTGACGCTGGGCCGGCACCGACGACTCGCTGAGCACGGCGATCGCGAACACTCCGCCGTCGCGGTGCTCGATCACCCCCACCTCGTGGCGCAGGTGCAGGAAGGTGCCGGTCTTCGAGAACCACTCCGCATCGTCGGACTCGAGGTCGGGCGCGAGACGCTGACGCACGAGATTGCCGCTGAGCAGGCGTCGCAGCGGTTCGCGTTCGCGCGCGAGCGCGGGGTCGCCCCAGATGCGCTCGAGCAGGTCGACGAGGGCGCGCGCGGTGCCGGCGTTGGCGCCCGTGACGTCGAGCTGCGGGATGAGGTGTCCGCCGCCCGCGGTCGACGCGGCGATCGCGAGGGCCAGCGCCTGCGGCCGCTCGTCCTCGGAGAGGCGGCTCGCGAGCGTCTCGTGCAGGTCGCGGATGCGGTGCCGCACCGTGATGCCCTCGACGCCGACTTCGCGGAGCACCGCGGTGACGGCGTCGGGCGAGCATCGGTCGAACAGGGCGTCGGCGGCGGTGTCGTCGCTCACGCACATCGCGAGCGAGAGCAGGTCGCCGATCGCGATCTCGGCGGCGTACTCGAACCGGCAGGTGCCGGTCGGGCCGGGCGTGCGACGGCCGGGGTCGAGCCGCACCGGCTCGGCGAGGTCGAGGTCGCCCGTTTCCGCAGCCCGCAGCACGGCGAGCGCGAGCGGCAGCTTCACGATCGAAGCGAGTGGATACGGCGCGTCGGCACGGTGTGCGAGCTCGCGCCCGGTCGCGAGGTCGCGCACGAGGATCGATGCGGTGAGTCCGGCGTCGTCGAGGACGCGCGCCGCCTCGCGGACGACGAGGAGCTCAGCCTGCACGATGCGCACCCTCGGTCGTGGGGTCGGCGATGCCTGCCGGCAGGGGTGCGGCGACCGCGCCGACGAGCGCCGGCGCGAGGTCGCCGACGGCGTCCGTGAACCGCCGGGCGAGCTGATGATCGCGGTGGGCGAGCGCATACCCTCGGCGCAGGTGCAGGTCGCCGAGCGGATGCCACGTCAGCCTCAGCGCGCGGGCTTCGGCCGATGTGCACAGCACCAGGTCGTCGTCGGCGATCACCCGCGCCACGGCCGCGGTGAGCGACCGTTCCACGGCGAGTTGCCCGGGCGAGAGCCCGGCACCGTTTCGGGCCCGCTCGAGCCGGTCGCGAACCTGGGGCACGTCGTCCTCGGGCTGCAGGCGGATGCGGCGCACGCTCGAGGATCCCCGCCGCGGGCGGATGGCCGCGAGGAAGAACGGATGCTCCGTGGCATCCGTCGCCGCCGTACCCACCCCGAGCGGCGCCGACCAGCTCGCCCGATCGGGCTCGACGTGTTCGAAGGCGAGCTGTGCGCGACCGGTGGAGAGCCAGGCGGCACGTTCGCGAGGCGTGCCGCTCACGGCCTCGACGCGCATGGAGGGCGTGGCCGCCGCCGCCGCCGCGATCGCGTGCGCGGCTGCGGCACCGCCGTCGATCGGATGCGGCACCGCGACCGCGATGGGGAGGTTCCGCGCCTGCCCGGCGTCGTCGGCGAGTTCACCGGCCGCGGTGACGAGCTTCACGGCGCTCGGCAGGACGCTGCGCCCGAACGCGGTGAGCGCGACCCGGCGCGAGGAACGCTCGAACAATCGACCGCCGAGGTGCGCTTCGAGCGCCGCGACCCGACGGCTCGCGACCGATTGCGAAACGCCGACCGCGGCTGCGCCCGAGGTGAAGCTCTCACGATCGGCGACCGCGACGAATGCCTCGCAGGCGGCCGCGAGGTCGAGGCTCTTGGGCATGCATGCCAGTGTTGCATCGATACGACCATGAGGTGCTTTGCATGCATGCGGTGGGTCTCGTGAGACTGCCGACATGACCACTCGATCGCAGCACCCCGCTTCGGCTCAGCCCTCGCTCTCGCGCCGTTCGCTTCTCGCCCTCGGCGGCCTCACCGCCGCCGGCGCCGTCGTGGCGGCGGGTGGCGCCGGCACTGCGTGGGCTGAGACCACGGCCCCCTCCACGACCCTGCTCGGCACGACGGGTGCGCTCCGCCGGCTCGAGCGCGAGACGTCCGTCACGATCGGCGTGACCGCGGTCGTGCACGGCACCGAACGCGTCTTCCGGTACCGCGGCGGCGACCGGTTCCCGATGTGCTCGCTCTTCAAGGTGCTCGCTGCGGGCGCGCTCGTGCGGGCGCGCGGCTACGACGACGGGTACTGGACCAGGGCGATCCCGTACACCGACGCCGACATCGTGCGCGACTCGATCGTGCTCGCCACCAAGCAGCCGCAGCAGGCGACACCCGGCGAACTGGCCGATGCTGCGCTGCGGTTCAGCGACAACACCGCGGGCAACCTGCTGATGCGCGAGCTCGGCGGGCCGGCCGCGATCACCGCGTTCGCGGCCGAGCTCGGCGCCACCGCGACCCGACTCGACCGGTGGGAGCCCGACCTCAACGCGGCGATCCCCGGCGACTTGCGTGACACGTCGACGCCCGATGACATCGCACGCATGTACGAGGCGCTGCTGCTCGACGATGCGGCCGGCGTGCTCGCGTCGTCGCGGCTGCGGGAATGGATGCTCCGTAACGCCACGTCCGGCACGCGTATGCGGGCCGGGCTGACCCCGCCGTACGAGCTGGCCGACAAGACCGGCGGCGGCGACTACGGCGTGGTCAACGACGCGGGGGTGCTGTGGCGTCCCGGTCGGACTCCGCTCACGCTCGCGATCATGACCCGCGCCGACCGCGCGGATGCGGTGCGCAATGACGACGTCGTGGCCCGCGCCACCCGGATCGTGCTCGGCGATCGCGTGCTCGGCGGCTGAATCCGCCCGCCGGTGCGCTGACGGGTTCGCGAACCGGCGCACCGGCGGGAATACGAACGCATGGATGTCTCGTTGCCCTTGACGTGACTTCCCCCATCAAGATCGACATCTGGTCCGACATCGCCTGCCCGTGGTGCTACATCGGCAAGCGCCACCTCGAGGCCGGCATCGCCGCGCTGGGCGATGACGCGCCCGACGTCGAGATCGAGTACCACTCGTTCGAACTCTCGCCCGACACGCCGCTCGACTTCGAGGGCTCGACGGTCGAGTACCTGTCGGAGCGCAAGGGCATGCCGGTCGAGCGCGTCGAGCAGATGCTCGAGCACGTGACCGGCGTCGCGGCCAAGGCGGGCCTCGAGTACCACTTCGAGAAGGTCGCGCACACCAAGACCCTGAAGGCCCACGAGCTGCTGCACTTCGCGAAGGCGCACGGCAAGCAGCTCGAGCTGAAGGAGCGGCTGCTGAAGGCGTACTTCACGGAGGGCGGCCGGGTGAACCGCATCGACCAGCTCGTCGGGTTCGCGGCCGAGGTCGGCCTCGACGCCGACGACGCGCGCGAGGCGCTCGAGTCGGGCCGCTACGCCTCCGACGTGCAGGCCGATATCGCGCAGGCGGGTGCGTACGGCATCCAGGGCGTGCCGTTCTTCGTCTTCGAGGGCAAGTACGGCGTCTCAGGCGCGCAGCCGGCCGAGGTCTTCGCCAACGTGCTCACGCAGGTGGCCGGCGAGCAGGAGCGGGTCGCGTGAGCGAGCCGGCGGATGCCTCGGTGACGGATGCCTCGCGACCGGCGCCGTTCACGATGGTGACGGGCGACCCCGCGGCCATGGTGTGCGAGGGCGACGTCTGCTTCGTGCCGGCACCCGACGGCGCTGCCGATCCCCGCGACTGATCGCCTCGCGCTGCGCCGTACAAGGTCGAATTGCGTGATGGAGTGAGGTCGAGGACGACCTCAGTCACGCAAATCGACCTCGCACGGCAGAAGCGGGGTGCGCGGGGGAGGGGGTGCGCGGGGGAGGGGTGCGCGGGCGAGGGGGGTGCGCGGGGGCTACTCGGGCTCGCTGATGTCGGCGACCGTCGCGTCGAAGGCAGTGATGAGGGCGTCGGCGTCGACGAAGAGGCTGCGTCCGTGCTCGCCGGCGCCCATCGAGACCCGGCGCCCGACCACGGACTCGTCGACGATGACCGGCCACGCGGTCGTCGAGCCGAGCGGAGTGATCGTGCCGCGTTCATAACCGGTCGCGGCGAGGGCCAGCGAGGCATCCGGCAGCTGCAGTTTGTTCACGCCGAGCAGAGCACGCAGCTTCGGCCAGCTGATCTTGCGCCCCCCGGGCACGAGCGCGAAGACGTAGGTGTCGTCGCTGCGCTTCACGACGAGCGACTTCACGATATCGCCGGGCTCGATGCCGAGGATCGAGGCGGCCTCCTCGAGACTTCGCGCCGCGGGCCGCTCGATGACCTCGATGTCCAGGCCCCTGGCTGCGGCATCCGCCCGCACTCGCTCGGCGCCGGTCGGCGATCCGTCCGTCATCTCGTCCTCCCCAGGTGTGCGCTTCTCGCATCCTAGGCGCGTCGCGACCCTCGATCGGCCGCGAGCCTGCAGAAGTCTGGGAGAATCGGAGGCGATGTCACTTCCCAGCACCGCCACCCGCGACCCGCTCTCCATCGGCGGCATCGAGCTCGACGTGCCCGTCGTGCTCGCGCCGATGGCGGGCATCACCAACACGGCGTTCCGCAGGCTCTGCCGCGAGTTCGGCGCGGGCCTCTACGTGAGCGAGATGATCACGAGCCGAGCGCTCGTCGAGCGCACGCCCGAGTCGATGCGACTCATCACGCACCACGAGTCCGAGACGCCTCGGTCGATCCAGCTCTACGGCGTCGACCCCAAGACGGTCGCCGACGCGGTCACCATGCTCGTCGCTGAAGACCGGGCCGACCACATCGATCTGAACTTCGGATGCCCCGTGCCGAAGGTCACCCGCAAGGGCGGGGGAGCCGCGCTGCCGTGGAAGTCGGGGTTGTTCCGCGGCATCGTCGAGGGCGCAGTGAAGGCGGCGGGCGACATCCCGCTGACGGTGAAGATGCGCAAGGGCATCGACGCCGATCACCTCACCTACCTCGAGGCGGGCCGCATCGCCGAGGGCGCCGGTGTCGCGTCGATCGCCCTGCACGCGCGCACGGCCGCCGAGTTCTATTCGGGCCAGGCCGACTGGCCGGCCATCGCGAAGCTGAAAGAGACGGTCACGACCGTGCCCGTGCTCGGCAACGGCGACATCTGGTCGGCCGACGACGCCCTGCGCATGGTCGATGAGACCGGGTGCGACGGGGTCGTGGTCGGTCGCGGATGCCTCGGGCGGCCGTGGCTCTTCGGCGATCTGGCCGCGGCGTTCCGCGGTGAGCAGCGCAAGGCCGAGCCGAGCCTCGGCGACGTGGCGCGCACGTTCCGGCGGCATGCCGAGCTGCTGGTCGAGTTCTTCGACAGCGAAGAACGCGGGTGCCGAGACATCCGCAAGCACGTGGCCTGGTACTTCAAGGGCTACCCGGTGGGCGGCGAGCTGCGGGCGAAGCTCGCGACCGTCGAATCGCTCGCCCATCTCGACGATCTGCTGGGCGAGCTCGACTGGTCGATGCCGTACCCGGGCGAGGGCGCCGAGGGGCCGCGCGGCCGGGCCGGCACGCCGAAGCAGCCCGCGCTGCCCGACGGCTGGCTCGACTCGCAAGAGCTCGTCGGCCACGACCGCACGACGCTCGTCGACGCCGAGCTCGACACGAGCGGCGGCTGAGTTGCGCGAGCGACGACTGTTCGGCGGCTACGACGACGCCGATCACGAGAGGCGACTGCCCGAAGAGCACTCCTCGCGGCGCAGCGACTTCGCCCGCGACCGCGCACGCCTGCTGCATTCGAGCGCGCTGCGCCGGCTCGCCGCGAAGACGCAGGTGCTGAGCCCGACCGCGGGCCTCGACTTCGCCCGCAACCGGCTGACGCACTCGCTCGAGGTCGCGCAGATCGGTCGCGAGCTGGCGGCGAACCTGGCGCTCGACCCCGACGTGGTCGACACCGCCTGTCTCGCGCACGACCTCGGGCATCCACCGTTCGGGCACAACGGCGAGAAGGCGCTGAACGCGTGGGCGGCCGACATCGGCGGCTTCGAGGGGAACGCGCAGACCTTGCGCATCCTCACGCGTCTCGAGCCCAAGGTGTTCGATGACGACGGGCACAGCTACGGGCTGAACCTCACCCGGGCCAGCCTCGATGCGAGCTGCAAGTACCCCTGGCCCGAGACCTCGGGCGTGCCCGACCCGTCGGGGCGACGCAAGTTCGGCGTCTACGAGGACGATCTCGAGTCGTTCCGCTGGCTGCGGCGGGGTGCGCCCACCCGGCGGCTCTGCATCGAGGCGCAGGTCATGGATCTCAGCGACGACATCGCATACTCGGTGCACGATTTCGAGGACGCGATCGTGAACGGCTACCTCGACGTCGCGGCGCTCGGCGCCCGCGCCGACCACGACGAGCTCGTCAGGTCGATGTACGCGTGGATCGGCGGGTCGATCCCGCACGACGAGCTGATGGCCGCGTTCGACCGACTCGAGTCGCTCGACGTGTGGCTCCGAACGTGGGATTCGAGCCGGCGCGACCAGGCGCGGTTGAAGAACCTCACCAGCCAGCTCATCGGCCGGTTCGCGCACGCCGCGACCGAGGCGACTCGGGCGGCGTTCCCGCTCGCGAGCCTCATCCGGTTCGACGCCGACGTCGTCGTGCCGCGCAGCATCCAGGCCGAGATCGCGGTGCTGAAGGGCATCGTGGCGACGTTCGTGATGTCGCGCAACACCCGACAGCCGATCTACGAGCAGCAGCGCGAAGTGCTGACCACGCTCGCGGACGTGCTCTCCGATCGCGGGCCCGACGTGCTCGACCCCGGCTTCGCCGAAGACTGGTCACTCGCCGCCGATGACGCGGCCCGCCGACGCGTCGTCGTCGATCAGGTGCAGAGCCTCACGGATCAGTCAGCCCTCGCCTGGTACGAGCGGCTGGTGCAGCGGTGATCGCTCCGGCCGTGCGCCGGCCGCGCGGGCCTAGGATGTGACCATGCCCGGCCGGATTCGACAATCAGACGTCGACGAGGTCAAGGCCCGCACGAACATCGCCGATATCGTCGGCGAACACGTGAGCTTGAAGTCCGCGGGCGTCGGCTCGATGAAAGGACTCTGCCCGTTCCACGACGAGCGCAGCCCGAGCTTCCATGTGCGCCCGGGTCTCGGCTACTACCACTGCTTCGGCTGCGGCGAGTCGGGCGACGTCTACACGTTCCTCCAGCGCATGGACCACGTGACGTTCAGCGAGGCGGTCGAGCGGCTCGCCGGCCGGCTCGGCTACCAGCTGCACTATGAAGACGGCGGCCCGGCGCAAGACCACGGCAACCGCGCCCGGCTGCTGGCGGCGAACCAGGCGGCCGCCGAGTACTTCGTCGAGCAGCTCGGCACCGCCGAGGCCGAGGTCGGTCGCCGGTTCCTCGGTGAGCGCGGGTTCGACGCCGACGCGGCCACGAGATTCGGCGTCGGCTTCGCGCCGAAGAGCTGGGACCGCCTGACGAACCACCTGAAGGGCCGCGGCTTCACCACCGACGAGCTCGCCGCCGCCGGGCTCGTCTCGCAAGGCGACCGCGGCGTGTACGACCGATTCCGGGGGCGCCTGGTCTGGCCGATCCGGGATGTCACCGGTCAGACCGTGGGGTTCGGCGCCCGACGCCTGCTCGACGACGACAACGGCCCGAAGTACCTCAATACCCCCGAGACGGCGCTGTATCGCAAGGCCCAGGTGCTCTACGGCCTCGACCTCGCCAAGCGCGACATCTCGAAGTCGCACCGCGTGGTGGTGGTCGAGGGGTACACCGACGTGATGGCGTGCCACCTCGCCGGCGTCACGACCGCGATCGCGACCTGCGGCACCGCGTTCGGCGTCGAGCACATCAAGGTGCTGCGCCGGGTGCTCGGCGACGACTCGGGCGTCGGCGAGGTCGTGTTCACGTTCGACGGCGATGCGGCCGGCCAGCAAGCGGCGATGCGCGCCTTCGCCGAGGAGCAGCGGTTCCAGGCGCAGACCTACGTCGCGGTCGCCCCCGACGGGCTCGACCCGTGCGACCTTCGCCTGTCGCGCGGCGACCGTGCGGTGCGCGACCTCGTCGAGACCCGCACCCCGATGTTCGACTTCGTGATCCGCCACACCGTGACGAAGTTCGACCTCGAGACGGTCGAGGGCCGCGTCGGTGCGCTGCGCGCGGCGGCGCCGATCGTCGCCGACCTGCGCGACCCCGCCCTGAGGCCCGGGTACACGCGCGAGCTCGCGCGCATGCTCGGCATGGAGCTCGGCGAGGTCGAGCGCGCTGTGCGCACCGCGCGCGGTCAGTCGCGCAGCGCTGCGCCGGGTCGGCAGGGTCGCGACGAGGCATCCGGCGAGGCATCCGGTCGCGATCGCGGCGGCGAGGCCCGTGCGGATGTCGCGGTGCGCCCGTTCTCGATCACCGAGCTGCCCGGCGACCCGTCGACGCGGCTCGAACGCGACGCGCTGCAGGCGATGCTGCAGTATCCAGAATCGGTCGGCGACGAGCTGATCCGCCGGGCGACCGACAGCCGATTCGGCAACGAGACGCTCGCCGTGGTGCGCGACGGCATCGCCTCGACGCTCGCCGCCGACGGCTCGGTGAAGGTCGATCGGGTGATGGCCGAGGTGCCGGCGCCCTACGCCGGGGTGGTGCAGCAGCTCGCGGTGGCCCCCGTGCCGCAGCGCAGCACCGCCGAGCTCTCGGTGTACGTCACGGGCGTGGTGGGGGCGCTGGTCGAACGCGAACTGCTGCGCCAGAAGCGCGAGCTGCTCGGCCGGCTGCAGCGCACCGACGCGGCCGATCGCGAGACGTACGCGACGATCCAGCGCGCGCTCGTCGATATCGAGCGCGAGCGGCGCGCGTTCGCCGGAGATTGAGGCGACGGCCGAGCCTGCGTCAGCCGCGCTGGATGATCCGGTCGAGCTCGGCGCGCAGCTTCGTCTCGTCGGCGCCGCCCGGCCAGAGCTTCACGAGACGACCGTCGGCGTCGATGAGCGCGGTCATGGGCGGCTCGTCGACGGCGTACGAACGCCAGATGCGCAGGTCGGGGTCGTGGATGACGGGCTGGTCGACGCCGAGCTCGTCGAGATGCTCCAGCAGGTCGTCGGCGCCGTCGGCGGGGTCGCCCGCGACGAGCACGACGGTGAGCGCGTCGCCGTAGTCGCGCGCGATGCCCGCGATGACGCCCTGCTGCTCGTCGCAGCGGGTGCACCAGGACGTGATGAACTGCAGGACCGCCGGGCGCTCGCCCCACAGGTCGTCGCCGTCGACCGTGGTGCCATCGACGAGCTTCGCATCGATCGCGGGCGCGTTCGGCGCCGTCTCGGTCGCGGCGAATGTGATGTCGCCCGGAACCGGGCCGGGCAGGCGGTCGGCGCCGCCGCGGGGGCCGGAGGTGCAGCCGGCGAGCGTGAGCGCGAGCAGCACTGCGGTCGCAGCGGCGGTGATCGAACGGGAGACTCCGGGGTGGAGGGGCATCAGCGGTCTCCGGTCTCGAGAATGGCGTTGGGGTCGGCGAGCGGCGGCACTGCGATCGGCGGGGTGTCGGTGTCGAGGTAGCGGTAGGTGCCGGCTGCGCGTCCGTCGATGGTGACGGCGTACTCGGTGTCGGCGGTGAGGCCGGGCACGTCGAGCCGGAATCGACAGGCCGTCGGGATGCGAGGGGCGGCTCCGTAGTCGAGGTCGTCGATGCGCACCGCCTCGCCGTCGGGCAGCTCGACCGCGAGGCGTTCGTCTGCGTGCTCGAGCACGAGCTCGGAGCCGCGGTGGATGTGCTGGTAGGGGCGTGCACCCGAGCAGGCGTCGCCCGCGACCCGCAGCTGCGCGTCGCGCACGAGGAGGTCGACGGTGGCAGCGTCTGGGCCGCCTCCGGTGGAGCCGGCTCCGGCGGGCTGAGCGGCGCATCCGGTGAACGCGAGCGCGGCTGCGGTCGCGACCACGGCCGCGATGCGGGGGAGGGATCTGGTCATGGCTGGAACTCCGAGGTGTTGCGGGGGCGTGACGGGTGCCCGGGACGGGTGCCTCCCCGCTTCAGCGAGGAGGCACCCGTCCACGTCGACGCTAGTTCAGTGTGAACGTGAGCGTCGTGGCGTTGCCCGCCACGTCGTACACGACGAGCGTGTTCTCGCCGACGACACCGCCGAACGCGCCGGGCTTCACGAAGTTGAGATCACTCCACGCGTTGTCCGTAAGATCCTTCACCACCCCGTTCAGCGTCAGCTTGTCGATCTTGCCGGCGTCGAAGAGCTTGAAGCTCACCAACGAGTACACGCCGTCGGCGCCGGCCGTCTCGTTCGCGCCCGTCTTCACCGTGACCGTCGGCGCCGTCGCGTCGATCGAGAACGCGAACGTCCCGGTCTTTGCGATGTTGCCGGTGAGGTCTTCGGCGTTGTACTTGACGGTGTAATCGCCGTCGGGCAGCGCGACCGTGGCGACGTGCGTGGCGCTCGAGGCGCCGTTCGCCGCGGTCTGCGTGCTCTTGAACAGCGTGCCGTCCTTGTAGATGTTCGCGACGACGCGCTTCAGCGCGTAGTTGTCGGTCGCATCGACCTGGATCGACAGCGCCTGGAACGGCCCGGCGGTGGTCGGGGTGACCAGGGTCGCCACCGGCTTGACCGCGTCCACGAGCGAGGTCGTGGTCGAGGCCGTCGCAGCCGGGTCGCTCTCGGAGGTCACGGTGACCGTGACGGCCGGAACGGCCGAGGGAACGCCCTCGCCCTCGTACGCGAGGTACACGGGCACGTCCTTGGTCGCCCCGGTGCCCAGCGCGACGAGCGCGTTCGGCAGCTGCACGCGCCATCCGGCCGCCTCGCCCTGGATCGCCGCGGCGACCCGGTAGACGTCACCGTCGGAGAGCGCGTCAACACCGGCGGCACCGGTGTTCGTCACCGGAACCGTCAGGCCGATCAGGCCGCTCTCGGTCGAGCCCGAGGAGACGGGCTGGCCGAGCGCGACACCGCGCGCCTGCGTCGAGGTCGACGTCAGCGAGCGGATGGCCACGTCGTACGACAGCAGCCCCTGCTCGTCGCGCTCCACATCGGTGATGTAGAAGTGCAGGCCGTTGGCCTCGTCGACGTACTCGTACTCCGAGCCGGAATCGGTTCCGGCGTGGAAGAGGGCGTCGTTGAGCTGGCGCTGGTCACCGCGGGTGATCATGACGGGCGTGCCGTCAGGGCGGACGTAGTCGACGGTGTCGATGTCCTGCGGGTTGGCGTCGATCGTCCAGATGAAGGGGTTCGAGTCCCGGTTCTTCGTCTTCGCGATCATGACCCCGTGGTCGGGCTGGAACGAGTCCGTGCCCATGCGGTCGATCACCTCGAGCGTGTAGTTGTCGAAGTTGCCGCCGTCGCAGTTCCACGTGGCGTTGCCCTCGGCGTCCCTGCCCTGACGGGTGCACGAGCCGGTCGAGTTGTCGGCGGGGGCCGAGTCGGGCTTGTCGAGCACGAGGTTCACACCCGTCGTCAGCCCTTCGCCCATCACCGCACGCGACGTGATGCGCGTGCTGACGAGTCCGACCTGGTCGAGGGTCTCCTCGGGCAGGTTCACGTACTCGGACTGGTCGATGATGTTCAGGTTGATGCGGTTGCGAAGCGCGACGCCCGCGGGCTGCGATCCACCGGCGATCGACGGAACGCTCCACCGCTGGTGCGTGCCGCCCGGGCCGTTGAACGAACCGCGCGCGAGCACGTCGAACGGACCGCTGGTGTCGCGCAGCGGGCCGCCGTCGGCGCCCTCGGTTCCGTACGGGTTGCCGTAGTTGTCGGAGATCCCGAGGATGTGGCTGAACTCGTGCGCGAACGTACCCATGCCCGACGACTCCGCCTGCGTGGAGTTGCCGGCCCGCCCGCCGGACGCGAAGTTCGCGTTCGGCCAGTGGTTGATGGCGGCCTGCCACGAGGTCCACGGGATGTACCGCGTCTTGGCCCAGTTCTTCATCGGCTGACCGTTCTGGTCGAGCGCCACGCCGTTCTCGTCACGCGGCGGACCGAAGTCGTCGGTGACGTCCTCGGGGTTCTCGAACAGCATCTGGCCGAACTCCTCCCACGTCGAGGACTCGTCGTGGCCGGCGGTGATGTAGAACACCTGGTCGAATTCGCGCAGCGGGTCGGGAACGCCCATGTCGGCGCCCCACAGCGAGAGCGCGTCGGTGCGGATGTTCTTGTTGCAGCTGAGGCCCTGCGGGCAGTACGCGCGGTTGCCCGCGGCGCCCGGGTCCTTGTTGAACGAGTCGTTCAGGCCGTACTCCTCGATGTTGCCGGGGAGCTTGTACGGACCGAACGCCTCCATCTGCACGCTCAGGCGACCGCCCGACTGCTCCATCCAGTACTCGTTGATGGTGCGGCCGTGGTTCAGCTCGTTCGGCGTGTTCAGCAGGTCGAGGTAGAACTGCGGAACGTCCTCGCGGTCGAGGCCGTTCGCGATCGACGACGGGTCGCCGAACGGGTGGGCGCCCTCCTCTTCGGTCACGAGGAACGGCTGGTTCTCGAAGTCCAGCAGCACGATCGCGCCGTTGAATTGCCGGGTGCTGCCCTCGGTGTCGTTGGCCCAGTCGGTGCCCGGGACCGGGACGTAGTCGTCCCAGGTCATGTCGTCCATGTTGACCCAGTTCTGCGGATCGATCGGATCGAGGACCGCAGGGTCGACGGGCGGGGGAGCGGCCGGCGCGGCGACGGCGGCCGTGGTAGAGGCGGCTGCCGCGGCAAGCACACCGGAGGCCGCGACGAGCGCGACTCCGGTCCGCAGGCGACGGCGACGTTGCATCCTGCTCAATTCAGCTCCTTCTTCATCGGGGCCGCCGACGGGTGCCGGCGACCCGTGTCCGCCGACCGGAGTCGGCGATCCGCTCCCGGTGGTGCACGAGAGGACCGGATTGTTCGGGAGCTTGGCAGGAGGCGGCGAGGTAATGCATCACATTCCGCGAAATCCATGTGTGGGAATCGAGGAAGGGTATTCGTCGAAATCTCCAACGGTTTCATTCCCGTAACACGTCTTCTGTCCGAACGATCGTCCGTGCTACCTCTAGTGGAACGGAGTCGGGTCGACCGCGCGGAGCAACGTTGCAGATCGATAAACATTGCCGGCGCGACCGCCCCCTCCGAAGGGTGTTCCCCGGGGCCTGTGCTAGGCCTGAACCAGCAACGGCGTGGCTGCCCCGGCCACGTGCGTCGAATCCACAGGAAGAGGTAGACGGATATGGCATCCGCATCCCAGACCGGCCGCGGCATCGCCGTGGTCGCCGGGCTCTCGGTCGCCGCTCTCGCTCTCGCCGGCTGCAGCGCCGGCGGCGGCGGCGGCAACGAGGGCGGCGGCGCGAGCACGCTGACGATCGGCACGACCGAGCAGGTCACCGCGCTCGACCCGGCCGGCTCGTACGACAACGGCTCGTTCGCCGTCATGAACCAGGTGTACCCGTTCCTGCTGAACACCCCGTACGGCAGCCCCGACGTCGAGCCCGACATCGCGGAGTCGGCGGAGTTCACCTCCGACACCGAGTACACGGTGACGCTGAAGGAGGGCCTGAAGTTCGCGAACGGCAACGACCTGACCTCCTCCGACGTCAAGTTCACGTTCGACCGCCAGCTCGCGATCGCCGACCCGAACGGTCCCTCGTCGCTGCTGTACAACCTCGACAGCGTCGAGGCGCCCGACGACCTCACGGTCGTGTTCAACCTGATCTCGCCGAACGACCAGATCTTCCCGCAGATCCTCTCGAGCCCGGTGGGCCCGATCGTCGACGAAGAGGTCTTCTCGGCCGACTCGGTCACGAGCGATGACGACATCATCGAGGGCAAGCCGTTCGCCGGCCAGTACACGATCACGAGCTACTCGTTCAACGAGCTCATCGCGTACAAGGCGAACCCCGACTACAACGGTCTGCTCGGCCCCGCCGAGACCGAGACGGTCAACGTCAAGTACTACACCGACGCGTCGAACCTGAAGCTCGACGTCCAGGAAGGCAACATCGACGTCGCGAACCGCACGCTGAGCGCGACCGACATCGAAGACCTGCGCGGCAACGACAACGTGAAGGTCGTCGACGGCCCCGGCGGCGAGATCCGCTACCTGGTCTTCAACTTCAACACGATGCCGTTCGGCGCGACGACCGCCGAGGCCGACCCGGCCAAGGCGCTCGCCGTCCGTCAGGCGATCGCCGACCTGATCGACCGCGACGCGATCTCGGAGGACGTGTACAAGGGCACCTTCACGCCGCTGTACTCGTACATCCCGGCCGGCCTCACCGGCGCCACCGAGTCCCTCAAGGGCCTCTACGGCGACGGCAACGGTCAGCCCGACCCCGACAAGGCGGCCGAGCGGCTCGCCGCGGCGGGCGTCTCGACGCCGCTGGACATCTCGATCCAGTACGTCGCCGAGCGGTACGGCCCGTCGTCGGGTGATGAGTACGCGATCATCAAGGACAACCTCGAAGAGAGCGGCCTGTTCACGGTCAACCTGCAGTCGACCGAGTGGGTCCAGTACTCGAAGGACCGCGTCGCCGACCTCTACCCGGCCTATCAGCTGGGTTGGTTCCCCGACTACTCGGACGCCGACAACTACCTGACGCCGTTCTTCCTCACCGAGAACTTCCTGGCGAACCACTACGACAACCAGGAGGTCAACGACCTCATCCTGGAGCAGGCCGTCACGGCCGACCCCGACGCGCGCACCGCGCTCATCGAGGACATCCAGGACAAGGTCGCGGCCGACCTGTCGACCATCCCCTACATGCAGGGTGCTCAGGTCGCCGTGGTGGGCAAGGACGTCAGCGGCACCGAGAAGACGCTGGATGCCTCGTTCAAGTTCCGCTACGCCGCGCTCTCGAAGGGCTAGGCCGGCGCACTAGAGTCGATCCATCGACCGACGGGGGCGACCCGCGACTGCGGGTCGCCCCCGTCTCCTGTTTCCCGAGGACCCAATGACTGCACTCGACAACCCGACGGCGGTCGGCGGCGCACCCGGTGGCGCCCGACCGACCCGAAGCAGATCGGGTGGTGGCGGCTTCGGCCGCTATCTGCTCATCCGCTTCCTGCTCATCTTCCCGACCATCTTCATCCTCGTCACCCTCGTCTTCTTCCTGATGCGGCTCACGGGCGACCCGATCACGGCGGCGCAGGGCGGGCGACTCAGCCCCGACCAGCTCGCCGCCCTGAGGGAGGCGGCCGGATTCGACCGTCCGATCCTCGTGCAGTACCTCGAGTACCTGGGGCAGGTCGTTCGCTTCGACTTCGGCACGACATTCACGACGAACCAACCGGTCATCGAGGTGCTCACCACCTACGGCCCGGCGACGTTCGAGCTGGTGTTCTACGCACTCATCGTCGCGTTCGCGGTCGGCATCCCGCTCGGCCTTCGTGCCGCGTACAAGCGCGACCGCCCCGAAGACGCCGTCTACCGGGTGCTCGCGATCTGGTGGTACGCGGTGCCGGTGTTCTTCGCCGGCCTCATCCTGAAGCTCGTCTTCGCCGTCTGGCTGAAGTGGCTGCCGGTCGCCGGGCGCTCCAGCGTCGGCACCGAGATCCAGATGCAGACGCTGCCAACGCGAACCGGGTTCTACACCATCGATGCGCTGCTCACCGGCGACCCGGCCGCGATCGGCGACGTGCTGGCGCACGCCGTGCTGCCGGCGATCACCCTGGGCCTCTTGACCGCCGGCATCTTCCTGCGGCTCGTGCGCACCAACGTCATCGGCACCCTCGCCACCGACTACGTCGATGCGGCGCGCTCGCGCGGCGTGCGCGAGACGCGCCTGCTGCGCAAGCACGCCTACCGGCCCGCGCTCATCCCGATCATCACCGTCATCGGGCTGCAGATCGCACTGCTGCTCGGCGGCGCGGTGCTCACCGAGACCACATTCGAGTGGCGCGGTCTCGGGTTCCAGATGGCGGAGTTCCTCGAGAACCGCGACTTCATCGCCGTGCAGGGCATCGTCGCCCTGCTCGCCGTGATCGTCGCGCTCACGAACTTCGTCGTCGACATCCTCGCCGCCTTCATCGACCCGAGGGTGAGGTACTGACATGACCGCCACCATTCCCGTCGCGGTGCCCAAGCGCCGCCTCGTCGACCGGATCCCGGTCGTGCACCAGCTGCGTCAGAGCGTCGGGCTCCAGCGCGGCATGCTGGTCGCCGGCCTGATCATGATCGGCGTCTGGCTCGTCACCGCGGCGCTCGCGCCGGTGCTCGCCCCGTACGGGTTCGCCCAGCGCACCGCCGACGGGCAGAAGTTCGGCACCCAGCAGCCGCCGTCGGCCGAGCACTGGTTCGGCACCACCGTCGGTGGCTACGACGTGCTCTCGCGGGTGATCTGGGGCACCCAGACCGCGCTGCTCGTGGTGATCGTCGCGCTCGTGCTGTCGATCGTCGTCGGCGTGCTCCTCGGCCTGTTCTCGGGGTACTTCGGGGGCTGGGTCGACCGGCTGCTCGTCGTCATCTGCGATGCGATCTACGCGTTCCCGTCGCTGCTGCTGGCGATCGTGCTGGCGATCGTCGTCTCGAAGGGGCAGTCGAACCTCTGGGGCGGCGTGATCGCCGCAGCCGGGTCGATCACCGTCATCTACGTGCCGCAGTACTTCCGGGTCGTGCGGGCCGAGGTCGTGCGGATCAAGGGCGAGGCCTTCGTCGAGTCGGCGAAGGTGCTCGGGGCGTCCAACGGACGCATCATCTTCCGGCACGTGTTCCGCAATACGACCCGCACCCTGCCGCTCATCATCACGCTGAACTCCTCCGAGGCGATCCTCACGCTCACCGCGCTCGGCTTCCTCGGCTTCGGCATCGAGCCGACGGCCGCGGCCGAGTGGGGCTTCGACCTCTCGAAGGCCCAGTCGGATGTCACGAGCGGCATCTGGTGGACCGCGGTCTTCCCGGGTATGGCGATCGTGATCACGGTGCTCGGCATCACGCTCGTCGGCGAGAGCCTGAACGACCTCGCCGACCCGCGTCTGCGCGGTCGCCGGCGCGTCGCGCAGGCCGCCGGACAGGTCGCCGCCACGTCGGTCGTCCCGGGCGGTACGCTCACCGCGGGCCCCGGCGGCATCGACGGGCTCGAAGGCGGAGAGACGATCGAGGATCACGGAATCGAGGTCAGGCCATGAGCATCGTCAGCATCGAACGGCTCGGCGTGTCGTTCGCGACCGACCAGGGCGCCGTGAAGGCGGTCGACGACGTGAGCCTCCGCGTCGAGCCGGGCGAAGTGCTCGCGATCGTCGGCGAGTCGGGCAGCGGCAAGACCGTGACCGCGAAGACGATCCTCGGGCTGCTGCCCGAGACCGCCACCGCGAGCGGCGCGGTCATCCTCTCGAACCGCGAGGGCACGCACCGGCACGATATCGTCACGCTCGACGGCGCGGCGCTGCGCGCCGTGCGCGGCACCGACGTCGCGATGGTGTTCCAGGAGCCGTCGACCGCGCTGAACCCCGTTTTCACGGTGGGGTGGCAGATCGCCGAGGGCTTGCGGGCGCACGGCGAGTTCTCGAAGGCCGAGGCGCGCGAGCGGGCGATCGACATCCTCCGCAAGGTCGGCATCCCCGACCCCGAGGAGCGCGTCGACCACTACCCGCACCAGTTCTCGGGCGGGCAGAAGCAGCGCATCGTGATCGCGATGGCGCTCGTGCTGAACCCCGGCCTCATCGTCGCCGACGAGCCCACCACGGCGCTCGACGTGACCGTGCAGGCCGAGATCCTCGACCTGCTGCGTCGCTGCCGTGACGAGTTCGGCAGCGCGATCGTGCTCATCACCCACAACATGGGCGTGGTCGCCGACCTCGCCGACCGGGTCGCGGTCATGTACCAGGGCAGGGTCGTGGAAGAGGCCGACGCGCGCACGCTGTTCGCGTCACCGCAGGACGAGTACACCAAGGCACTGCTGGCCGCCGTGCCGTACGTCGGCCACGGCACGGTCAAGGCCGCCGCGCGTGCCGCGGCGCGCACCGAGGAGTGGGCGACGTCGACTCCGGTCGTCTCGGCGCAGGGGCTCACGATCGAGTACCCGGGGCGGTTCGGCCGGGCGCCGTTCCAGGCGGTGCGCGGCGTCGACTTCCTCATCCGCCCCGGCGAGGTGCTCGGCCTGGTGGGGGAGTCGGGGTCGGGCAAGACCACGATCGGCCGCGCGATCGCCGGGCTCACGAAGGCGACGGGCGGCTCGCTCCAGGTGCTCGGCCACGAGATGGTCGGCATCCGCGAGCGCGAGTTCCGCCCGGTGCGAAGCCGCATCGGATTCGTCTTCCAGGATCCGGCGACGAGCTTCAACCCGCTGCTGACGATCGCCGACTGCGTGGCAGAGCCCCTCATCATCCACGGTCGCGCACGCGATCCGCGATCCGCCCGTCGGCGCGTCGACGAGCTGCTCGAGGCGGTGCAGCTGCCGCGCTCGTACGGCGACCGGTTCCCGCACGAGCTGTCGGGCGGCCAGCGCCAGCGTGCGAGCCTCGCGCGGGCGCTCGCGCTCGAGCCCGAACTGCTCATCGCCGACGAGCCCACCTCGGCGCTCGACGTGTCGGTGCAGGCGCGCGTGCTCGAACTGTTCGCCGAACTGCAGCGCGAGTTCGGGTTCGCCTCGCTCTTCATCAGCCACGACCTCGCCGTCGTCGACCTGCTCGCCGACCGCATCGCGGTGCTCTACCGCGGTCGACTCGTCGAGGAGGGCACGGGCGAGGAGGTGCTCGGCGCGCCGAAGGACCCGTACACCCAGCGGCTGCTGGCCTCGCTGCCGGTACCCGATCCCGTGGCGCAGGCCGAGCGTCGGGAACACCTGTGGGCGCTCAAGGAGGCGGAGCGCTGATGTCGGCGCCGGCGCACGGCCACCCCGTCGTGGTGAGCGACCTGTCGGTCGAGTACCCGTCGCACGGCGCGAGCCCTGCGCACGTGGCGCTGCGCGGCATCCAGTTCCGCCTCGCGCCCGGCGAGGTGCTGGGCGTGCTCGGCAGCGCCGGAAGCGGCAAGTCGACGCTCGCCCAGGTGCTGTCGGGGCAGTTCCTCGAGCCGCGCAGCGGCGAGGTGCGTCCCGTGCTGACCGGCGGCGAGGTGCGCGTGCTCGGCACGAAGCTGCAGCCGATGACGCGCCGCCGGCTTGCGGAGCTGCGGTTCCACGTCGGATACCTGGCGCAGGACGCGGCGACCACGCTGCCGGCCGAGTTCACGGTGGCCGAACTCGTGGGCGCGCCGATCCTCGAGCGCGATCGCCGCTACGAGCGGCGCGCGCTCGCGAGCCGGGTCGCGACGCTCATCGACGCGGTGCGGTTGCCGCTCACCGTGCTCGACCGCTACCCGTACGAGCTGAGCGGCGGGCAGCGCCAGCGGGTGGCGCTGGCCCGAAGCCTCGTGCTCGGGCCGTCCCTGCTCATCGCCGACGAACCGACCGCCGGCGTCGATGTGACCGTGCGCGACGCGGTGGCAGGTCTCATCGGCGAGCTCCGCGAGGCACGCGCCTTCTCGGCCATCGTGGTGAGCCACGACCTCGCCGTGCTCCGACGCATCACGAACCGGGTCGCCGTGCTCGACCGCGGCTCGCTCGTGGCGCTCGGCAGGATCGACGAGGTGTTCGCCGATCCCATCCACCCGTACGTCCGCGCGCTCGGTGCCGCGCTCGACGAGGGGCGCGCCGCGATCGGCGAGCGCGACTCCGGGTCGGCTCGGTGACCGCGGCTCGACCCCGCCACCACGCCGTCGACGGGGCTGCGACGCGTCGCGCCGCGACCCCGCCGCCGATAGCCGGGCCGGTGGCCGTGCTGCCCGACGCCGAGCCGTCGATCGTCGAGGCGGTGCGACTCGGGGGCGGCAGTATCGGCGCGCTCGACGACGCGACGCGGGGCATCGTGTGGGTCGCAGCAGACGGCGACGGTGCGCTCGAGGCGGTGCTGGCGAGGCATCCCGGTATCGAATGGGTGCAGCTCCCGTGGGCGGGCGTCGACGCCTTCGCCCAGGTGCTCGCTGCGGAAGCATCGCACGGCAGTCGCCGTATCTGGACGAGCGCGAAGGGCGCGTATGCGCAGCCGGTCGCCGAGCACGCGCTCGCGCTGGCGCTGGCCGTGCTGCGCGAGTTCCCGATGCGTGCGCGCGCCACGACGTGGCAGGCCGACGAGCGTGGGCGATCGCTGTTCGGGGCATCCGTGACCGTGCTCGGCGCGGGCGGCATCGCGGTCGAGCTGCTGCGGCTGCTCGAGCCGTTCGGCGTGCGCACGACTGTCGTGCGGCGCGACGGCGCCTCGCGCGTGCCGGGCGCCCATGCGACCGTCGGATTCGACCGGCTCGGCGAGGCGCTGGCCGACGCCGAGGTGCTCTTCGTGGCGGCTGCGCTCACCGAGCAGACGCGCGGGATGATCGACGCCGACGCGCTCTCGACCCTCCCCGAGGGCGCGGTCGTGGTCAACGTCGCGCGCGGCGCGATCATCGACGCAGCAGCGCTCGACGCGAGCCTGCGCGCGGGGCATCTCGGCGGCGCGGGACTCGACGTGACCGATCCCGAGCCGCTCCCGGCGGGTCATCCGCTGTGGTCGGCGCCGAACTGCCTGATCACCCCGCACGTCGCGGACACCGTCGAGATGACCACGCCGCTGTTCGCTCGGCGCGTCACCGAGAACACCGCCGCGTTCGTGTCTGGCGGACCGTTGCGGGGCGTCGTGGATCCCGTGCTCGGGTACTGATTCGGCGCCGCTCATGAGGCGGCCTCGAATTGGACTCCGCGCGCGGCTTTGCTAGCATGGCTCTGCTGCACCGCAGTGATCCTCCATAGCTCAATTGGCAGAGCAATCGGCTGTTAACCGATAGGTTCTTGGTTCGAGTCCAAGTGGGGGAGCCGAGAGGGCCGTCCGGGTTGACCGGGCGGCCCTTCGCCGATTCCGAGGCGCATCGCGTCGACGGGTTCCAGCAGTGGAGTGAGCGTGGACGACGAGACGGCGGGCGGGGCCCCCGCGCGCGATGCGGCCGGTGCCGCGGTGCGCGACGGCCTCGCGGTGGGGCTCGCCACCGCGGTCTACGGCGTCTCGTTCGGTGCGCTCGCAGTCGCCGCCGGCCTGGATGTCTGGCAGGCGTGCTTTCTCAGCCTCGTCATGTTCACCGGCGGCTCGCAGTTCGCCCTCGTCGGGGTGCTCGCCTCGGGCGGCGTCGCCGCGGGCGGCTCGGCGATCGCGACCGCGGCGCTGCTCGGTGTGCGCAACGTCGTCTACGGCATGCGCATGAAGCCCGTCGTCGACACGGGCAGCCGCTGGCGACGCATCCTGGCCGCGTGGATCACCATCGACGAGTCGACCGCGGTCGCGCTCGCGCAATCCGACCAGAGGGGCGCGCGGGTCGGGTTCTGGGTGACCGGCCTGGTCATCTTCGTCGGCTGGAACCTCACCACCCTGCTCGGTGCGCTCATCGGCGACGCCATCGGCGACACTCGTGCGTGGGGGCTCGACGCGGCCGCGGCGGCGGCATTCCTCGGCCTGCTCTGGCCGCGGCTGAAGCGAGTGCAGGCGGGTGCGGTCGCCGTGTTCGCGGCGGTCGTCGCGACCGTCGCGACGCCCGCGCTCATGCCGGGCCTGCCGGTGCTCGTCGCGGGCGTGGTCGCCGTGCTGGTGGGCTGGTTCGACCTGTTCTCGCGGAGGCGCAGCGCATGACGGTGTGGCAGATCCTGCTCGTGGCATCCGCCGCGACCCTCGCGCTGAAACTCGCGGGCCATCTGGTTCCCGCCGACTTCCTCGAGCGCGAGCGACCGGCCCGCATCGCCGACCTGCTCACCGTCGCGCTGCTCGCCGCGCTCGTCGCGGTGCAGACGCTCGCGACCGGTCAGCAGGTCGAGGTCGACGCGCGCGTGCCGGCGGTCATCGTCGCCGCGGCGCTGTTCGCGCTGCGGGTGCCGTTCGTCGTCGTCGTGATCGCCGCGGCCGCGGTCGCGGCGGGAATCCGCGCCTTCACCTGACGCGAGCGGCCGGATGTCTCGCCGGCGTGTTCAGGCCTCGATGTCGTCGATGCCCGGCACCCACTGGCGACCGGGCTTGCCCCAGTCGAGCTTCTTCGTGATCTTCGCGACGATGCGCTGGTCGCGGTCGCTGAGTCGATCGGTGTAGAGCACCCCGTCGAGGTGGTCGTACTCGTGCTGGAAGATGCGCGCGAGCCACCCCTCGGCCTCGATCTCGTAGCGTTCGCCGTCGAGGTTCGTGGCGCGCAGGACCGCGCGCTCGGCCCGCCGGAGCCCGAACCGTTCGCCCGGGAACGAGAGGCACCCCTCAGACTCGGTGTCGGGGTCGGGCGCGCCCGGCTCGGTGGGGGAGAGCCACAGCTCGGGGTTGATGGCGACGCCGCGCCACTCGGTGTCGTCGTCGGTCCAGCCGAAGGTGAAGAGTCGCAGCGCCACGCCGACCTGCGGGGCGGCGAGACCGACACCCGGGGCGGCGTCCATGGTCTCGAACATGTCGGCGACGAGGGTGCGGACTTCGTCGTCGATCTGCTCGACGGGCAGGGCGGGGGCGTGCAGCACGGGGTCGCCGGTGATCCGGATCGGGAGGACGGCCATTCGGCAAGGATATCGTCGGGCGAGCGGGTAGGGTCGAGGCGTGGATCCCGACCTGACCGACCTGGGTGAGCAGATCGCGCTCGACCCGCAGCAGTTCATCGGCATCCCGCTGGCACTGATCGGTGCGGTCTTCCTCTCGCTCGGGGCGCAATTCCAGCACCGCGGCGTCGTGAAGGTCGAGTCGCACACCACCGACACGCTCGGCAAGGGGCTGAACGGCAAGCAGCTCATGCTGCTGCTCGCCCGGCCGTCGTGGGTCATCGGCACGCTCATGCTGGGCCTCGCGATCGTCTTCCAGCTCACGAGCCTGTATTTCGCGCCGCTGATCGTCGTGCAGCCGCTCGGGGCGATCGCCCTCGTCATCACGTCGATCGTCAACTCGAAGGTGAACCACGTGCAGCTGAACCGCACGTCGATCACCGCGATCGTGATGTGCGTCGGCGGCGTGTTCCTGTTCGTCGGCGTCGCCGCCTTCACCGCGGTCGACAAACCGGTGACCGAGCGGCAGCTCGCGGTGATCCTCATCGTGCTCGCCATCGTGCTCGTGCTGGCCGGGCTCGCGTTCGCCTTCTTCCGGCGAAGCATCCGCGCGATCTTCTACGTGCTGCTCGCCGGCGTGCTCTACGGCTTCGTGGCCACCCTCGCGAAGGTCATCATCGGGCGCATCCAGCAGGGCGAGTTCGAGTGGCTGACGCTCCTCTGCGTGATCGCGCTGCTCGCGGCGACCGCGCTCGGCGCGTACTTCGTGCAGAACGCCTACGCGTCGGGGCCGCCCGACCTCGTGATCGCCGGCCTGACCGTGGTCGACCCGCTGGTCGCGGTCGTGATCGGCATCGTCGTGCTGGGCGAGGCATCCCAGGCGCCGCCGTGGGCGATGGTCGTCTTCGCCGTCACCGGGGTGATCGCCGTGTGGGGCGTGTTCCTGCTCGCCCGGAGCCATCCGCAGACCAGGCTCTGAGACATCCGCACGCCTGCCGCCGACGCATCCGCGAGCCGTCGCAGCGAGCGCGCCGCATCGCCGATCGCGCACCCTCGTAAGCTAAGGTCGGAGTTGGCCGCGCACCCCCGACCCTGCCTGCGGCCGCGGATCCGGGCCGAAGCCCGGCAGAAAGTGTGAGGATCCCGACACGTGTCTGAGACCCCCGGTGCGTCTTCCGAGGACCATGACCAGCCCGTCGCCGAGCGACCTCTGCGCATCCTGATCGGCGCCGACACCTTCGCCCCCGACGTGAACGGCGCTGCCCGCTTCGCCGAGCGCCTCGCCGCCGGCATGGTGGCACGCGGTCACGAGGTGCACGTCATGGCGCCCGCCGCCAGCCGCAAGCACGGCACCTGGACCGAGATCCACGAGGGCCAGGAGATCACCGCCCACCGCCTGCTCAGCTGGCGCTGGTACCCGCACGACTGGCTGCGCTTCGCGCTGCCGTGGCGCATCAAGCAGAACAGCGCGCGCGTGATCGACGCGGTCAAGCCCGACGTGGTGCACTTCCAGTCGCACATCGTGGTGGGTCGCGGCCTGTCGATCGAGGCGCAGAAGCGGGGCATCCGCATCATCGGCACCAACCACTTCATGCCCGAGAACATGCTCGAGTTCACGCTCATCCCGAAGGCGTGGCAGGAGTGGGCCATCGGCCTCGCCTGGAAGGCGGCGCGTCGCACCTTCGGCCGCGCCGAGGCCGTGACGACGCCGACCCTGCGCGCCGCGCAGTTCCTCGAGAAGTCCACCGGCCTGAACGGCGTGCACGCCATCTCATGCGGCATCGACGCGCAGCGGTACGCGCCGAACTGGCAGCCGCGCAACGAGAACCGCATCCTGTTCGTCGGTCGCGTGACCGGCGAGAAGCAGATCGACGTGCTGCTGCGCGCGGTCACCAAGCTGCCGGCCGAGCTCGACGCCAAGGTCGAGATCGTCGGCGGCGGCGACCAGCTGCGCAATCTGCAGCACCTCGCCCAAGAGCTCGGCCTCGCTGACCGCGTGACCTTCACCGGCTACGTGACCGACGAAGAGCTGCGCGACGCCTACCACCGCGCATCCGTGCTCGCGATGCCCTCGATCGCCGAACTGCAGAGCATCGTGACCATGGAGGCGATGGCCTCGGCCCTGCCGGTCGTCGCCGCCAACGCCATGGCGCTGCCGCACCTCGTGCACGACGGCGAGAACGGCTACCTCTTCGAGCCGAGCAACCCCGACGACCTCGCTGCCAAGCTGCGCACCGTGCTCGAGGCCTCGCCCGACGAGTACCGAGCGCTCAAAGAGGGATCGATCCGGCTCATCGCCGCCCACGACATCACCCGCACGCTGTCGACGTTCGAGAGCCTGTACCGCGGCGAGCCCGTGACCGACCCCGTCACCGACTCCACGCCCGTCGCCCTGCCCGAGTGACGCGGTCATGAGGTTCGACTCATGACCCCTGACTCGTCTGGCCCGGTCGAACCGGGCGACGCGGTGGTCTCGGCGCTCGCGATCAACGTCGCGGTGCCCGAATCGCTGCAGTGGACCGACACCCGCCGCGGCGAGGAGTACGTGCTGCAGTCGATCACGGTTCGGCTGCTGCCCGACGGAACGCTCGCCGCAAAGGCATACGGGCGGCCCGTCGCGGGCGGGCGCGGGGGATACGTGTCGTTCGCGGTGCCCGATCGGGCCGAGCTGGCGATGCTCATCGCGAACGCCGCCGATCGGGCTGCCGAGCGGTGGGCGGGGCATCGAGGGCTCGGGTGAGGCCGCGGGCCCGTGAGGCTGCAGGCCCGGGTGAACATCGAATCGCGCCGCTCGTCGTGAGGCAGCCGGTATCGTGGTGATTCGGCGGCGACATCGTCGCCGACGTCGCGTCGATCACTCCACACGGGTGGCGCGTGGCGAGGGGCGGTAGCTCAGCCGGTCAGAGCAGTGGACTCATAATCCATCGGTCACGGGTTCAAGTCCCGTCCGCCCTACCTCGAAATCTCGACTCATCAGGGTTTCTTGTCCCAGACGAAGGGACGAGATTTGATGCGCAACACGTTTATCCAACACTTTTGGTCGAGAAACGGTCGTACGGGCCCTCCTGAACGGAAGGTGCTCGGGCGGGTTCGGCTCGTCTGGGATGTCCTCGGACACCTATGTGTCATGGACAGCGAACGGATCTCCGGACTCGGCCTCGAGCCGATGTTGACGACCAGCGAGCTCGCCGAGTACCTCGGCGTGCAGGCGCAGGCGATCTACGATCTGCGCGCCGACGGGAGGGGTCCCTCCGGCATCCGAGTCGGGCGGGAGCTCCGCTACCGCATCTCCGACGTCCGGCGCTGGCTCGACCGAATGCACGAGGCCGACCCGGCGATGATGCGCAGCGGAGGCGGACGCTGATGGCGGGACGGAAGCGCCTGCCGATCGGCACGTTCGGGGAGATCACCGTACAGAAGATCGCAGTGCGGAAGTATCGCGCCTCGACACGGTACCGCGATTGGGACGGCGTGACGCGTCAGGTCTCGTGGACCGCAGAGAGCCGAGCGGCGGCGGCTTGGGCGCTGAAGAAGGAGCTCACGGGTCGGATGCGTCTCGGTGACGGCGCCGACGGGCTCTCTGCGGACTCGCCCTTCAGCGACCTCGCCGCTGCCTGGCTGGAAGACATGCGTCGGGATCACGATCTGGCGGACAACACGAAGGAGACGTACGAACGCGAACTCCGAACGCTCGTGATGCCGACGTTCGGGAACTTCACCGTGCGCGAGGTGACCGTCGGACGCGTCGAGAGCTTCCTGAAGACACAGCGGGCGAAGTCCTACCCGCGGGCAAAGCACTCGCGGACGATCCTCGGGATGGTGATGTCGTTCGCGGTACGGCGCGAGATCGTCCCGCGTAACCCGGTGAAGGAGACCTCGAGACTGAAGAAGCCGAAGCACGTGCCGAAGGCGCTCACGCCCGCGCAAATCGCCCAGATACGTGTGGCTGCGCGCACCTGGCGCACTGAGGAGGGACGATACGGCCCTCGCCCCGACGGACAGATCCGAGATCTTATCGAGGTAATGCTTGGCACCGCCATCCGGATCGGCGAGGCCCTCGCGCTGCGTCGGTGCGACGTGGACATGACCGCCGACCCGCCCCGTGTATACATCACGGGCACGATCATCGTGAGCAAGGGCAAGGGAGTGTTCCGACAGTCGCACCCGAAGACCCACGAGTCGAATCGGGTCATCGCGGTGCCGCCATTCGCGGCGGAGGTGATCCGCAGGAGACTGGCGCTGATCGCGCGGGACGACGAGGAGGCGTTGCTTTTCCACTCGCGGAAGGGCACGCCGCTCACGCCGAACAACGCGAGGCGGACGTTTCGCGCGATCCTCGCGAGCGCCGGCATGGACGACATGGAGATCACGCCGCACGCGTTCCGGCGGACCGGCGCGACGTTGCTGGCGAACGAGGTCAGCATCCAGGCTGCTGCCGACGTGTTGGGTCATACCTCGACGTCGACGACGAAGGAGCACTACGCGGAGCCGGACCGCTCGGTGAACCCGGCGGCGGCGGAGGTGTTGCAGCGGTTGGCGCCGGACGACTGACCGAGAGCGTCGCGACTCCCGCCAACGTTGGGCGGGACTCCGATATTGCCCCGCAAATGGTCAGCGGGCGCGAACACCCAGGATCCGCCGCACCGGTTCCGCCGGACCGTCGCCCCCGCCTGTGAACGACGACGGGAGGCCGAGCTCACAGCCAAGCTGTTGGGCCACACCGGTACCCCGAGCGCGGTGCACCACTACATTCGCCGGGGCGAGCTGGCGGATGCGGCTCAAACTGATCTGTTGGAACATGCGTTGCGCGTGAGCATCAGGTCCCGGCCTGCCTGGCCTGCCGGGAGGAACGCCTGCGAGACACTACCCCCAGAAGGGGGTGCTCACCCGCGGCGCGCGACCGGAACGGGGATGCATCTGCATTGCTTCGCTACGGTGGGATGTTGTAGTTGGTCCGGCTCGCTCTGGAGGTCTAAGTTGCACGTGGCGGCCGGGGCTTCACTCGACTCGATTGTCGAACTGAATAACACCCAGGGGGCGTGAGGTGCTCGACAAGTTGAGAGTCGGAGCGACCGTCGCTGGTCTCGCTGGACCAGATCCTGTGCAAATCGTCGCCGTGGAGCGGTTGACGGAGGAGTCAGCGAACGTCGCATACCGGACTGAGACTGGGATTGCGGAAAAGATCATCTTTGCGGATGCCCTCGGCCATATTCGCGAAGTGGATGCAGGGCAGGCATTCGCATTCGATGCCGATCCGAGCGCATTCCTACTCGCCGCCGAAGCCCGTCGGATGCGTTTGGCATACCTGTTCGACCCGCAAGCGGCTCTAGGGACGAGCGATGTCCGACCGTTGCCGCACCAGCTCCGCGCAGTGTACGAGATTATGCTGCACAAGCAGCCGCTGCGTTACGTCCTGGCGGATGACCCCGGCGCAGGGAAAACAGTGATGGCTGGACTCCTGATCAAGGAACTGCTGCTCCGCGGCGACGCGGCGAACGTCATGGTGGTTTCCCCTGGCGCACTTGTCGACCAGTGGGACGAGGAGATGCGGGAGAAGTTCGACCTGGAGTTCGAGGTACTTACCCGCGACAAGATTCTCCACGAGGGTAACCCCTTCGCCCGCGGTGGTCTGTGGCTGGCCCGGCTCGACGTCCTGGCGCGCAATAGCGAGGGCATCCTCGACAAGGCTAACGAGGTCGACTGGGATCTCATCATCTTCGACGAAGCGCACAAGATGTCCGCCACGGTGTGGGGCAGCGAAGTCAAGAAGACGAAGCGCTACCAGATGGCCGAAGAGCTAGGGAAGCACTCGCGCAATCTCCTGATGATGACCGCAACGCCCCACTCCGGGAAGGAACAGCAGTTCCAGCTGTTCATGGCCCTACTCGACTCCGATCGCTTCGAGGGCGTCGCACGCGAAGGCAGCCGCAAGGCCGACGTCTCGGACCTCATGCGCCGACTGGTCAAGGAAGAGCTACGGACGTTCGAGGGCACGCGGCTGTTCCCGGAGCGCTTCGCGTTCACGGTCAAGTACGACCTTTCCCAGCCTGAGAAGGACCTCTACGTCTCCGTCACCGACTACGTTCGCGAGGAGATGAACAGGGCGGACGCGATCGAGGGAGACAACCGCCGCCGAACCGCAGTCGGATTCGCCCTCACGACGCTCCAGCGCCGACTCGCGTCGTCACCGGCCGCGATCCACCGTTCGCTCGAACGCCGCAAGACCCGTCTCGAGTCCGAACTGCGTGAAGCGCGGATGTATGCCGCAGTGAGGCCGGATGCCCCCGACGTTCCAGACGATTGGGAAGACCTCGAAGACCTGACCGACGAGGAGCGCGAAGCGCTCGAAGACCAGGCCATCGCCAGTGCGACGAACGCGCGCACGCCGGAGGAGCTGGAAACCGAGTTGCGAGTGCTCGAACGGCTGCTTGTGAAGTCCGCCGCCGTGAAGGCTTCACCCACGTACGCCAAGTGGAATGCCCTGCGCGACACGCTCGACGACTCCGACGAGATGCGCGACGACACAGGAGCCAGACGCAAGGTGATCATATTCACCGAGCATAAGGACACCCTCGATGACCTCGTGATGCGCCTGACCCAGCACCTCGGGCGGGACGACGCGGTCATCACTATCCACGGCGGCACGAAGCGCGAGGACCGGAAGAAGGCCAAGGAGACCTTCGAGCAGAACGAACAATGCGTCTTCCTCATCGCAACGGACGCCGCGGGAGAGGGTATTAACCTCCACAAGAACGCGCACCTGCTGATCAACTACGACCTGCCCTGGAACCCGAACCGCATCGAACAGCGCTTCGGCCGTGTACACCGAATCGGTCAGCCCAACACCTGCTTCATGTGGTCCCTCGTCGCCGATGACACCCGAGAGGGTGACGTCTATACGCGGCTGTTGGAGAAGCTCGAAGAGCAGCGCGCCACGCTTGGCGGGCGCGTTTACGACGTGCTCGGCCAGCTCTTTCAGGGCAACGCCTTGCGCGACCTGATGATCGCGGCGATCAAGGAGGCTAACAAGCCGGAGCGCCAGCGCTACCTGACCGACGTGGTCGAGCCGAGGATCGCGGATGGCATCCCCGAGTTGCTCAAGGCGAACCAGCTAGTGCCGTCGGCAATGAGCGATGCCGAAATCGACGACATGCGGCGTGAGATGGAACGTGCCGAGGCTGCGCGCCTTCAGCCCCACCACGTCGAGGCGTTCTTCCACCGTGCGTTTGCGGACGTCGGAGGACAGATGCGGATGCGCGAGAGCCACCGCTTCGAGATCAAGCGTGTGCCTGGCGAGATAAAGGAGCGGGATCGCGTCACCGGGTACGGCCAGCCCGTTGTCGATGAGTATTATCGCGTCACCTTCGACCCGAAATTCGTTCGCGTCGACGGCAACAACCGCCTCGCGACACTCCTGCATCCGGGCCACCCGCTGGTGTCGGCGACGATGAGCGTCGTCTCGGACCGGTATCACGATGCGCTCCGCCGTGGTGCGATACTCGTCGACCGATCTGACCTCACGACCCAGCCATATGTTGTTGGCCTTCTGGAGCACGACGTCACCGACGGGCGCACTGCCTCCGATGGACAGCCGCGTGTCGTTTCGCGCCGTGCGCAGTATGTCCGCATTGACGCGGACGGAACGATCACGCCGCTCACCGGCTCGCCGATCCCGAACTTCGAAGCGCCCACCGATGGCGAACTGAAGTCGAGCCGGCCGCTCCTGGCCGAACCATGGGCGCAGGCATCCGACCTAGATCGCCGCGTGATCCGAGAGGCGTCGGTTACGATCGCACGTCACCACGCCGAGGAGGTGGGTAGGCGCACGATCGAACGCGTCGATAAGACCGAGCGCTTGGTCCGCGAGCGCCTGACCCGTGAGATCAACTACTGGGACCGCCGCGCCTTCGAGTTGAGCGAGCAGGAGCGCGCAGGCAAGAAGACGCGCCTACCGGCATCGCAGATGCAGGAACGCGCAGAGGCACTCGCCCGCCGGCTTCATCGGCGACTAAGGGAGCTCGAGCAGGAACGCGACATCTCTGTGCGCCCGCCACGGGTGACGGGAGCTTGCCTGGTCGTCACGCGGGGATGGCTGGACGCCCAGACCGACCCGGAGGCGGCGGCAGTGCGCGCCCGGGAGACGACGCGGGTTGAGCGACTCGCCGTCGATGCGGTTCTGCGGGTTGAGCGCGCGCTCGGGCACGACCCGGCGGAGATGCACCACAACAACCCCGGCTACGACATCGAGTCGGACACGGGCAAGAGCCTAGACTTCATCGAGGTCAAGGGGCGCGTAGTGGGTGGCAAGACGTTTGTCCTCACGCGGCAGGAAGCGGTCACCGCGCTAAACAAGGCCGATCACTCAGTGCTTGCACTCGTTCAGGTCGCGGGAGACGACGCGACGACCGTGCGGTACATGAGACACCCCGTAGACCAACCCATCGACCCCCGTGCGGCGCGCGTTGAGTACGACTGGGAACCCTTCTGGAACGACGCAACGGAGATGAGCCAGCAGTGACCGAGACAGCCCGCAAGAAGAAGCTGATCGAGGTCGCGCTACCGCTCGAGGAGATCAACGCAGCGTGTAAGTCGGACAAGGACCGGAAGACTGGAACGCTAAGGAATCTCCACAAGTGGTTCGCGCCCATGCCTCTACCGGCCTGGCGCGCACTGCTCTTCGCGGCCCTGATTGACGACCCCGAGGACGACAATCAACGCGTCTACTTGCTTGACTTGATCAAGCGGTTGGTTCGGAATGGTGCTGATCTGCCTGACGCCGCCGACATGAGGGAAGCGCAGACGTTGCTGAAGCGCCAGTTTCCCGACGGGCTTCCTGCCGTGCTTGACCCGTTCTGCGGCGGCGGTTCGACGCTAGTGGAGGCGCAACGGTTTGGGCTCGAGTCGAAAGGGTCCGACCTCAACCCGGTTCCAGTTCTAATCACTCGCGCAATCACCGACCTTTTGCCTCGGGTGTACGGCGCCGAACCGCTATCCGTCTCCAATTCCGCTGCGGAGACTGGCGACCAGTTGTTCTCGTCCCGAACACTTGTCCAGACGAGTGGGTACGACGGGATTGCCGAGGACGTACTGCATTTTGCGCGTCGGGTCCGTGAGGCTGTTGAAGCGGAGATTGGGACGTACTTTCCGAAGGGGAATGACGGCAAACCGAGTACGTGGCTGTGGGGGCGGACGGCCATTTGCCCGAATCCAGCTTGCAGCGTGGAGTCAGTTCTGACAACGACGTGGTGGCTTTCGAAGCGAAAGGGTGCACTCGCGTGGCTAGAGCCAATCGCCAGCCGAGACAAGGTCGAACTAACGGTTATTCGAGATCAGGCCTCTGGGAGCGCTCCGGATAGTCCGAAGATCGGTCGCGGCGCTTCATTCTCCTGTCTAGCGTGTCGGCAGACCATCGATGAGGCCGAGATCCGACGCCAGGGGCAGTCGGGCGGACTTGGGTTGCGCCTAATGGCGGTGCAGGTCGTCGCACCTGACAAATCACGCTTCTTCCGGGCACCCACAGCGGCAGACCTCGAAGCCGCGGCGTCGGCTCGCCGACCGGAAGACCTGCCGGACATCTCACTCGGCGAGCCCAACCAGTACATTGCCCCGCCCCGTTACGGGATCACGTCACAGCTTGACTTATATACGAATCGCCAGTTGCTTGTGTTGTCGACCTTCGCGACGAAGATTCGCGAAGCATACGAATGGGTTCTGGAGGCCGGTGGGGGTGAGGAGAGAGCTGCTTGCATCGCAACTCTCCTGGGTCTGGCCCTCGGCAAATTGGCTCAGGGCGGGTCCACGCAAACAAGATGGAAGTTCGATTCGCGGAGTGGGTCAGCCTCGCCGGAAGGCATCTTTGGGCGCGCGGACTTGCCAATGACCTGGGACTTTGCGGAGGTGGACCCGCTCGGAGAGGGCGCAAAAAGCTGGACTCAGAACGTCGAGACGCTGCTCGATGCACTGCCCTACGCGCCGCATGGGCAGGGATCTGCTGTTCGGAGTGACGCGCGAACGACCGCGCTGCCCGCACCGGGGCTGGTTGCCACGGATCCACCTTATTTCGACGCAATTGGCTATGCGGACCTTTCGGACTTCTTCTACTTGTGGCACAGGCGTGCGCTCCGAGATGTTCACCCGGACCTATACGGGACGATCGCCGCTCCGAAGGCGGGAGAGCTGACGGCGTTCCCGTGGCACCATGGTGGATCTCGCGACCAGGCACAGAAGAACTTCATCAGCGGATTCGTCGAGACCTTCCACAACCTCCGAGCGTCGTTGCGCGAGGACTTGCCGATGCTCGTTGTATACGCCTCGAAAGAGCAACAGTCAGTTGCCGATGAGCAGTCCCGGTGGGCGTCCATCCTTACGGCCATCATCGATGCTGAGTTGGAGATCACTGGGACTTGGCCAATCCACGGCACCGGTTCTACACGAATGCGAGGTCAGGGCTCGAACGCTGTGGCTACCTACATTGCGATGGTCTGTCGCCCGCGCGCCGCGGCGGCACCCAATTCGTCGGTGTCGGACTTCACTCGAGCACTTCGACGAGAGCTTGGGCCCGCCGTCCGCGATCTACAGGCCGCATCGATTCTCCCGGTCGATTTGGCGCAGGCGGCTTTGGGTCCAGGGATGCAGATCTTCTCGCGGTACCGAGCCGTACTCGACCAGGCGGGCGAACGCATCTCCGTCGGACGAGCGCTCGACCTCATCAACACCGCCCTCGGTGAGGTTCTCGATGAGCAGGTTGGCGAACTCGACCCCGAGTCTCGCTTCGCGGTTCGATGGTGGGAGACGCACGGTTGGGTAACCGCGCCGTTTGCGGAGGCCGACAAAGCGGCCCGTCCGCTCGGTATCAGCGTCGACGATGTAAAGAGAGCACAGGTTGCAGTGAGCGAGGGCACTCGCGTCAGGCTCCTCGGCATCGAGGGTCTTGACCGAACTTGGGCACCGACTGGGGATACTCGGCCTACGGCATGGGAAGCCGTCCACCACCTTGTCGATCGGCTGGTGCGCGGGGGAGGCGAGCTGGAATCCGCACGCCTAATGTCCCAACTCGGCTCCCTCCAGGATCCTGCAATGGCCTTGACGTATCGCCTTCACGAGATCGCTGCTTCGAAGGGGCGCACAGCGGACCAGGAGCGCTACAACGCATTGATCAACTCGTGGTCAGAGCTTGTGAAACTGAGCGCGAGCCACTCAACCGCCGCGGGAAGGTTCTTCTGAAATGGCAGCACTTACAAACAAGGAACGCGTCGGTCGTGTGCTCGACCTCGTCGCCGAGGGGCTCGGTCCATGGATGGTCACGTTACTGCACGGCAAGTACGGCAGCGGATGGGCGACGGAGGTGGGTCGAACAGCGGGGCTCACTGGTCGCGATGCTACCCCGAACCAGTCCGACCCGGCCTACCTGTTCTGGGTCTTCGATAAGCAGTGGCACCAGGTCTTCAAGGACCAACTCACTTTCGAGGACAAGCGCGTCGTCTCGGCATTATGGGACGCGCGCAAGGAGTGGGCGCATGGCGAGCGGATCTCCTCGGAGCGCACTGAGCGGGTGCTCATGGACGGGGAGCACATCCTGCGGTCGACCGGGGCGGTTCAGCTCGCCGACGAGGCGGACGAGATGCGTCGCGAGTTTCGACGCCTGATGTTCGAGGAGGACCAGAAGCGGCTCCAGCGTGCACAGGAGAAGGCCCTATCGGTTCAGGTCGACTCGACCGGACTCCCGGCCTGGCGAGATGTCGTTGAGCCCCACGATGACGTTGCTCGTGGAACCTTCGAGTTGGCGCAGTTCGCGGCCGATCTGCGCCAGGTCCATCAGGGTGTGGCTGGCCCTGAGTATGGCGACCCAGTCGAGTTCTTCGGGCGTACCTATCTCACGCGTGGTCTGCGCTACCTGCTGGAGCAGGCGATCAAGCGCCTGAGCGGTGGCGGCGGTGAGCCGGTCATCGACCTCATGACGTCATTCGGTGGTGGCAAGACCCACTCGCTCCTCGCTGTTTACCACGCCGCGGCCGGGGTGCCTGCGGAACGTCTCCCAGGAATCGGTGAGCTGCTGGATGGCATCGGTGTCGCTGAGCTTCCCGCGAATGTGAGTCGCGCAGTCCTGGTCGGGAACGACTTGTCGATCCTCGGCATGCCCAAGCGTGAGGGAATCACGGTCAACACGCTGTGGGGCGAACTGGCGTACCAGCTCGGCGGAATCGAGGGCTACGAGCTGCTCAAACGGTACGACGAGCAATCCGTGCCGCCAACCACCACGGCGCTCGCGGACCTGTTGAGCAAGTACGGCCCTTGCATCGTCCTGATCGACGAGTGGGTCGCGTACCTGCGACAGCTCTGGTCGCGTGACAAGACCGCACCCGCTGGCACATTCGATGGGCACATGACCTTCGTGCAGTCGCTAACCGAGGCCGTCAAGGCTGTGCCGAACGCGCTCCTAGTTGTCTCTCTGCCCGCCTCAGACGTTGTGCGTGACATGCCGGGGTCCGACGCCCCGATCGAGAACGAGCACGAGGTTGGGGGCACAGCTGGCCTTGAAGCCCTGCGACACCTTCGCTCGGTCATCCACCGGCTGGAGTCTGCGTGGCAGCCCGCCACGATCGAGGAGTCTTTTGAGATCGTCCGGCGGCGCATCTTCAAGCCGTTCGGGCGAGAGCAGGATGCGGCGCGCGATCTCGTGGTGCACAAGTTCATGGACCACTACATGCGCTATGGGTCTGATGTGCCGAGTGAGGTTATGCAGCCGGGCTACCGCGCGTCGATGCGCACTGCGTACCCGATCCATCCCGAGCTGTTCGACCGGCTCTACAAGGACTGGTCGACGTTGGAGCGTTTCCAGCGCACCCGCGGCGTGCTTCGTCTCATGGCGACGGTTGTCTATGCGCTATGGACGAGTGGGGATCGATCGCCCATGATCCTCCCTGCCTCTATTCCGCTCGACAACGCCAAGGTCTTCGACGAGCTGGCCAACCACCTCGACGACTCGTGGAAGCCGATGGTGGACGCCGATGTCGCGGGCGAGACCTCGACGGCGAACGTCGTCGACAGCGACATCAGAATCCTCGGCCGGTCAATGGCCACCAAGCGCGCCGCCCGGTGCGTCTTCCTCGGCACGGCGCCTATGGCCAACCTCCGCAACCGCGACGGCACCGCAGCAACCATCCGCGGTATCGAGCAGAAGCGTGTCGTTCTCGGATCGACCTACCCTGGGGACAACCCGGCGCACGTCACGGACGGACTGCGTCGACTGGGTGACCTCGGCAAGTACATGAACCGTGACCAGGACCGGTACTGGCTGTCGCTACAGCAGACGGTTGCTCAGATCGTGCAGGAGCGCGCCGACTCGTACCACGAGGAGCAGGTCTTCGACGAGCTGGCGCAGGTTGTCCGTCAGGAGACCGACAAGGGCCTCTTCGAACGCGTCCACCGTTTCCCGCACGGCAGCATCGACGTCGAGGACGATCCCGGCATCGGTCTCGTGATCTTCGGCCCCGACCGCCCCTTTTCGAAGCGAGGACGCTCGGTCGCCGAGGACGCGGCGATCGAGTTCCTGACGAAGCGCGGCACCAACGCCCGCATCCACAAGAACAGCCTCGTGTTCCTCGCCCCCGAGGTCGATCGCGTCGACCTCCTGCTCAACGCTGTCCGGCAGCGCATGGCGTGGGAATACATCCTCGAGAACCGGGATTCGCTCAACCTCGATCAGCACAACATCAAGGTCGCGGAGTCGCGCGTTGCCCAGCAGAAGCAGACGGTGAAGGACTCCATCCGTGAGGCATACCGGTGGATTCTCGTGCCTACGCAGGAGCCGGGGGCCGCCGAGATTGAGCTTGAGTCGATCCTCATGAACGGCGACGGGACGCTCGCCGAGCGCGTGACCAAGAAAGCCGACGCGGGCGAATTCGTCGTCCGAACTTTCTCGCCGTCGCTACTGCGCATGCAGATCAACCGCCTACACCTGTGGCGCGAGAAGCCATACGTTCCGCTCGACGTACTCGTCGGGTACTTCAGCCAGTACGTGTACATGCCCAAGGTGGCGCAGCCGAAGGTCGTCGTCGACGCCGTCTGGCATCTCGACGACGCCCTCGTCGTGGAACTCGACGGGTTCGCGTACGCCGACTCGTACGAGGATGGCAGGTTCAGTGGACTGACTATGAAAGCGCCGTCCGCGGTGCGCCAGGGCGGGCTCGTGGTCGACCCGGTGGTGGCGGCTCAGCAAATCGAGGCCGACACCAAGGTCGCCGACCGGGAGAGCGGTGAAAGCGAGTCGGGTGGGACCGGCCCCGGTGCGGGCGTTTCAGGCACGTCGGTTGGGGGTACGGGGACAGGCGCATCGGGATCGACCACGTCGGCTCCGGGCGGACGCCCTGCGGCGGCCGTGCCCACGCGATTCCACGCCACGAAGGATCTTACTGTGAACCGGGTCGTGCGCGACGCCGGACAGATCTATGAGGAGATCGTGTCCCACTTCGTGACGGCCGGCGTCCCGGTGCGCGTCACCATCGACATTGAGTCGGACCAGCTCGCCAGGTTGACCGACGACCAGCGCTCCGCCATCCGAGAGAACTTGAAGACGCTCGGTTTCGCGGATAAGGATTGGTCGATGGATTGACCGGGACGCCTGGACCAAACCGCGGCTTCGCGCCCCTCAACCGACCATGACTCAGCCCGAAAAGCTGGGTGCGCCCGCCCTCCCGGCGATTGGTACCTCCGCGCTGCGTCGGCGCGCAACATCCGCGTCGACGAACTCCACGAAGTCGGCGTCCCGATCAATGATTCCGAAGTCCTCGACCGTCTCTGCTGGAGGCTCGCCCGGCCAGGTGGTTTGCCGCGTCGGTCGATCGCGGTCCAGTCTTGTTCCTGAGCTGGCGACCCAGTCGTGGAGGCGCTGGCGGGCATCGGCGAAGTCGCGGTGCCATCCGAACGGTGCCGAGCCGTGTTGATCGGGGTCGTAGGCGCTAAGCCAGTGCAGATGGAGAGCGGAGAGCTCCCACACGAGTTCGGGGTGGCGATGCCAGAGCGGGGGAACGACGGACGCCGGCAGGCCGTACGCGCGGCGAAGCCAGTTGACCCAGCGGTTGAGCTCTATCCACTCGATCTCTGCTTCCTCGGAGGTGAGCAAGTTCCAGTTGATCGGGTGCGGGGGCTCCGGGGTCAGAGGTCCGTCGAGGTCGTCGAACGCGTCGGGGCCGAGCGCGTCGTCGTCCGTCTGCCAGCGGCTTGAGGCATCCGTCATTGTCGTCTCACAGCCCGAGGGTGGAAGTCTCGCCGCGGACCAGCGTCGGCCTTCGTGATGCCAGCGCGGCGGGCACGGCCCGCTCGACGGTCGGTCCGGGTCGCCGTGAGCGGTCGACGTCGTAGTTAGTGCGGGCGAGGTCGTGGCCGATCTTCTTGGCGACGAACTCTTCGCGCTCGATGATCTCGCCGTCGCGCTCGACCGGGAAGGTACGGACGTAGCCCTCGGCGACGAAGCTGTCGCCCTTCGTGAAGCGGGCGAACGCGCGGTCGGCGGTGGCGCGGTAGGTCACGAGGTCGTGGAAGCTCGGCTCGAGCTCGCTGAAGCTGCCGTCGTCTTCGCGGCGGAAGTGCGGCTGGCCGATGCGGACGTAGAAGCGGGTGTCGCCGTTCTCGGTGATGGACTGCTGCGGCTCCGAGGCGATGAAGCCGGAGAGCGACTGCTGCGTGTGAAGAGCCATGGGACTCGACCTCCTGTTCGTTTCGGCGGGCCGATCGGTCCGCTCGAGGAACAGGTGCGCCGGCCGATTCATGAGCGCGGCGTCGCGTACGGGTCAGGCGGCACACGGGGATGCTGCGTCGTGCGGACATGGGCGAGGTGCACGGTCTCGACAGCGGTTCGGAGTCGGTCGAATCGTCCGATCGGATTCCCTCGGTATTGGGCGAGGTAGTAGACGTCAGTGCCTTGCCGCGTAATGCGGATGCCGCCGTAGGCGTGGCCATCCGAGTCGCGCATGGTCCATGTGCCTGGACTGTTCTCATCGGCGTTGAGAAGCGGGTGCCACTGGGTGGATCCGGGCTGCTTCGTGTTCACGGCGGCGTCCTTCACTTGGGCGGATGTTGCTTCTTGATAGAGGGCCCAGACGACCTCGGCGCAGAGGCGGATCTCGTCGGCGGGGAAGTAGCCGAGGAAGGCCCGCGCATCGTCATCTGCGGACCACGTGTCGGCGCGGAGGAGGGGTCGGGGCGGATATCCAGCGGTCACCGTTCGGATGATGGCGATGCGCCTGCTTGCGTCGAATTGCAGCCAGGTGCCGGGCCCGACGACCCGGAGCTTTGGCTGCCAATATCGCATGCTTCGAACATACATTCGAAGAACAGTTTCGCGGCCATCAGTCTTCGGGAGTCGGCGGCGATTCTGGCGCAGCCGCTCGAGCCGGCTCCCGCAGCAGCCGTTCGATCTCCATGCGGTGCCCGCGTAGCTCCGCGGCGTCCGATCGGCTCGTCCACATCCGCAGTTGGGCGATGACTGGGGGAGCGGCGCGCAGGAGGACAAGTCCGGTGCCGAACGGGAGGGTCCGGATGGTGTCGGGTGGCATCGTTGCGACGCGGCGGATGGAGCGCTGGGACGAGCGGGATCCGCGGTCGCCGACGGTGGTCGAGTCGGTGGCTTCGTCGCGCTCGCCGATGAGCGTCGACAGGTCCTGGAGGTCCCGGGAGTTAGATGCTCCGCCGAGGACGATCTTGACGATCGAGGAGTCCCAGATCGCGTTGGCCGCGTTGTCGCTCCACTTCGTGCGAGCTTGCGCGAGGGACTGCAGGACCGGCATCGTCGTGATCCCGGTGCCTCCGCCCTCGGCCATCAAACTGGGCAGCGACGGCAGGGGTGCGAGGTTGCCGATCTCGTCGAGGGCGAGCAGGAGTGGTGGGTCGAGGCGTGCGCCGGGGTTGCGGGCCGCCATTCGTCGGGCGGTCTCGATGAGGTCTTCGACGAACGCCGAGACGAGCGCTGCGGAGTTGTTCGCGCCGGCGCCGGTGGCGAGGAGGTAGAGGGTGCCGTTGCTGCGGAGGAATCGTTCGGGGTCGAATGCCTCGCCGTCGGTCGGTGAGACGGCGTCGAGTACCCGGGGGTCGGCGAGGGCGCCGAGGGAGAGGGAGACGCCTTGCCAGATGGAGTCTCGGGTGCGGGGGTCAGCCTCGAGCATGGCCTGGAGTGAGTCGCCCCATCCGGTCGCGGCGTTCGGGTTGCTGAGCAGGATGGAGACGGCGTCGTGGGCGGCGGACGGGTCGAGCGTCCAACGGAAGAGCTCGGCGGGCGGGCGACGGTCGAGGGCCGCGGCGTGCAGGAGGGACTGGAGGGCGGTGCGGGTCTTCGCCTCCCAGAAGCCCCCGCCGTCGACGCCGCCAGCGGCAAGGCCGGTGCCGGCGGCGAGGCCGGTGGCACGAATCATTGCGGTGAGCGGGTCTTCGCAGCCGCGGATGGGCGACCAGCGCAGACCGGCGGGGACGCCGGCAGCGAGGTGCTGCGGGTCGAATACCGCGACTGGTCCCGTCCGTTGCCGGGCTCGAAGTGTGACGGTGAGGTTGTCCGGTCGGGTGGACGTGGTCACAACGGGGCCGGGTGCGTCGAGAATGGCGTTGATCACGATGTGTGCGCCCTTGCCGGAGCGGGGTGGGCCGATGACGAGCATCGAGTCCTCGACGCTTGCCCAGACCGTGGTGCCGCGAGCGCGACCGATGACGTAGCCGACGTCAGCTGGGCCGGCGTTCGTGAGCGAGGGGCGCAAGTGGATGGCCCGCTTCATGAGCGCGGCGCGGGATGCGGCGCGCGTCACCTCGGTTCGCGTTGCGATGCCGGCCATGCGGTGAGGATCGAGTTTTCGGGTACGAGCTGTACTGCGAAGCATCCGCCACAACCAGATCGTTGCAACCATGGCGATCGTGATCAGCACGGCAGCACTGAACCAGAACGCGACAGGGTGCAACCCGGGTGCGCCGAGCGCGGCGGATGGGTCACCTGGATTCAGGAGTACGGCGAGCCCGGCCTCGGGCCCACCGGCCGGTTGGGGGAGTCCCGTCGCCCACGTTGCGATCGAGCCGGCCACGCGGAGGAGCACTGCGAAGCCGGCCGCCCCGATCAGGAGCGCGATGCCGAGGTTGGCGAACTCGTCGCCGAGCGTCCCTGTTCGTGTTGCGTTCATCGACGCACCCTTCGCGTGGGCACTACAACACCAGACCTGGGCCGGCGCGGTCGAAGCGTCGGGCTGGGGAGTAGGCGAAGGTCCGGTCACCTGAGAACCCGCTCGTGGAGTCGAGCAGGTCGGTGACATCCTGAGCATCGGTGACGAGACTCGCGACACCTTCCTGGATCAGCCGGTGGCATCCGGCGCTCGCGGCACTCGTCACTGGTCCGGGCACGGCGCCGACCGGTCGGCCGAGCGAGTGCGCCTGGCTGGCGATGTTCAGTGACGACGATCGGTGCCCGGCTTCGACGACGACCGTCGCGCCCGAGAGCACGGCGAGGAGCCGGTTGCGCTGCTGGAAGCGCCACCGAGTGGGCGCAGCACCCGGCGGCAGTTCGCTGACGATGAGGCCGCCAGCGTCCGCGATGCGCTCGAAGAGCTGTTCGTGACCGGCGGGGTACGCGCGGTCGAGCCCGCTGGCGATCACGGCGATTGTCGACCCGGGCGATGTGGCGGTTGCTGCACGGTGCGCTGCGCCGTCGATCCCGTACGTCCCGCCGGAGACCACCACGCGGCCCTGGGCAGCGAGCCCTGAGACGAGTTCGGTGGTGACGTGGTCGCCGTAGCTGGTGGAGGCGCGTGCGCCGACGACGGTGACCCTGCTGGGGATGGGCGTTGCGAGCAGGCTGGGGTCGCCTTTGAGCCAGAGCGCGAGGGGTGCACTCGCGCCGAGTTGCTGGAGTTCGCCGGGCCAGTCGAGGTCGTCGGGGGTCAGCAGGCGCAAGTCGTGGCGTTTCATGTCGGCGCGGATTCGTTCGACCTGGTCGGGGTTGATGCGCGGGGCAAGCCGACGCCGCCACAGTTCACCTTCGGCCGGGTCGACGCCGTTCGGCAGCCGCTCGCCGGTCGTGACGAGGTCGACCGTTGCGGCGGCGCCGAGCCGGCCGACGAGTGTTCCGGTGATGATGTCGTTCGGCTCGGACAGCGCGGCGAGCGTCATCCTCGCTTCTCGCTCCAGGTCCAGGGTCTCGGTCATGTGGGGTGCCTCCTCGATCTGATCGACTATTGGCCCGCAGTCATGCGGGCGGTCGTGTCGAATGCTTCGAGCTCGTCGGGGTGGAGTTGGTGTTGGACGACGAAGCTGCGGTCCTTGACACGCCAGAGCCCCTGGCCGGTTCCGAGCGCAGGGAGGAGCTTCTGCTCCGTGCCGCTGAGTCCGAGGGCGGTCGCGGTGTGACCGAGTTGGTCTGGCTCCTGGCGGTAGACGATCCGGGTTTCCGCGTTCGCGAGCAGGGATGATGCGAGGGCGCGCATCGCGGAGCCGGAGTCTCCGACGTTGTCGAGGTCGCTGAGCTTGTGGAAGACGAGCATGTTCGCGATGCCGAAGTGGCGTGCGAGCCGCCACTGCGCGTCCATTCGGCGCAGCAGCGCGGGGTATGCCATCAGCCGCCAGGCCTCGTCGTAGATGACCCAGCGTTGGCCGCCTGCCGGGTCGGCGAGCGCGGACTCCATCCACGCCGACGAGCAGGTCATCAGCACTGAGATGAGGGTCGAGTTCTCGGCGACGCGGGAGAGATCGAGCGAGACCATCGGCAACGACGGGTCGAATCGGACGGTGGACGGCCCGTCGAAGAGGCCGGCGAGGTCGCCGGCGACGAGGCGGCGCAGCGCGTGGCCGACGAGGCGCCCGTCTTCTGCGAGCCGGCCGTCGTGGTCGTCCTCGCTGTTGGGTTCCAGGATGCGGTCTACGACCATCGGGAGGATGGGCACCTCCGCGCTCCGGACTGTGTCGGCGAGCGCGAGGTCGATGGCGGTGTGTTCCAGCGGACTCAGCGCCCGGTCGAGCACGGTCTCGGCGAGCGCGCCGATGAGCTCACGGCGACGTGATGCCAGCTGGGCGGCCCACTCGGCGTCCGACGCAGACGCGGCGCGGTGCCCTTCGTCGAGCGGGTTGAGCCGGTTGCGCAGCCCATAGCCCAGGATGATCGCCTTGCCACCGACCGCCTCGGCGACGGCCGTGTGCTCGCCCTTGGGGTCGCCGGGAACGTACACCCGCCGCCCGAATGGCAGCGACCGGGTGTAGAGCGACTTCGCGAGCGACGACTTCCCCGAGCCGACGATGCCGGCCAGCACGATGTTCGGCGCCGTGATCATGCCCCGCTGGTATAGGACCCACGGGTCGTAGACGAACGATCCACCCGAGTAGAGGTCCTGGCCGACGAAGACGCCTGCCGAACCGAGCCCCGCTTCGGCGAGGAACGGGTAATGCCCGGCCAGCGTCGCCGACGTGTCTTGGTGCTTGGGCAGCTTCAGACGGCCGGGCATCCTGAGCTGCGCCGGACCCGTGTCGCCGGCCGCCGGGAGGTAGGCGGCCGACCGAGCTTCCGCCCGCTCGGCTTGCCAGCGGGACCGCGCCTCGAGGGTCTTCGCCCGTCGAGCATCCGCTTCGATCTGCGACGCCGAGCGTTTCCGCGCACGCCGGTCGCGGCGGTGCTCGTTGTGGGGCACCGCGAGCGTCGCGGTGTGCAGCCGTTCGTCGACCGTGTTCACAGCGCGATCGCGTGCCGGGTCCGGTGCGCAGACAGCGCGGGGTCGACGTCCCAGTGCTGCGGAATCGCATCCCGGAAAGGTGCGGATGTCTCGACGGATGCCTCATGCACCACTGGTTCAGCATCGAGCGAGGCCTCGTAGCGGCGCAGGAGCGAGACATATCCGTACTGCTCGCTGTAGGTCAGCGCGTACGGCGAATCGGGATCCTCGATCGTGCGGTCGGCCGATCCGACGGGAATCCGGTCGTAGACGTAGCCGTTCACGAGCGCGGCATCCGTTGTCTCGTCGCCGAAGTCCCTCTGCTGCAGGTACTCGATTGCGGCTGCTTCGCCGTCGCGGTCGATCATTGCCAGCAGCTCGCTGGCGTCCTCATCCTGCAGGAAGACGACGCTGATCCATCGGGACGTCGATGCGTCCATTCGTTCGTCGATCATGATGGCTCCAATCGGATGCTTCGCACGCGAGGTGCTTCGCAGAGGAGGTGTGCCCGGCTTCACACGCTGCGGCAGAGCGGCAGGGCGGCGGCGGTGAATGCCTGCGCCTGTTGGCCGACGAGGCGGCGGATCTCGCAGGACGCCTGGATCGCGGCCTGCTCGATCGTCGACACAGCGGCGTCAAGGTCGTCGACGGTCGGTGCCGTGATGCAGACGAGACCGGTCGCGCGCAGTACGCCGTGGCCGGCGGTGAGGTCGGCCTCTTGCTGCAGTACGTCTTCGTACTCGGCGCTCGAGCCGGCGTCCTCGATCTGGCCGATCCGTCGGCGCTGGTGGGCGTCGCTGATGAGCTCGGTCTTCTTCTTGCGGAGATCCCTCGCAGCCTGGTCCGCCCGGACGGGCAGGTAGTGCAGCGACACCGTCCGGAGCACGCCGTTGGTGAAGACAAGCGGCGAAAGGAAGCCGGGGTAGACCTGCGATCGTGGCCATTCGCTGATCCAGAGCACGGCATGGAACGCGCTGTCGGAGCGGAGCCGATCCCAGCTCTCGGCTACGGCCACGGGGCCGGCTGCGTCCAACGAGCGTCCGACTTCGGGATGCCGGTCGAGTTCGACGCCGACCGCCGGGTCGTAGGCCGTGCGCAGGATGCTCGCGAGTTCGTCGGCGGTGAGCCATCCGCCGACGATCAGGTCTGCGGCGCGGAGCGCGCCCGTCAGTGCCGCCATCTCCTGGCGAAGCACGGTCGCTGCACCGCGCATGCCGCCGCCCGACGTGCGGACCTGTCGCGCGGCGGCCTTCAGATCGAGGGAGAGGCTGATCGTGGTCGCGTGTCGTTCGCCGGCCGGCCCGGCCCTTTCGATGAGGTCGCGGTAGGTGGATGACGCCCAGCTGTCGTCTTCGATCCCATGTCGCTGCCACCATTCGGCGAGACCGGTGCCCGAGTCGGGGAGGGTGCGCTCAGCGACCTGGAGTCGTGCGATGCGCCCGGATCGGCAGGCGCCGGCGAGCACCCGGCCCCAGCCGGCGACGCGACGATGCTGCTCGCCGGGATCGAGGAGCGCGAACGCCGGATGCGACACCGTCACGATCGCTGTGAGGGTCTGCGTGTGCGGGTCGTGGATCATGACCGCACCTGACTCGGGATCGTTCCATTCCCGGAGCGGCGCCGCGTCGCCCGGCAGCGCGAGCGTGCCGGCCGGGCGCGGCTTCACGATGCGGCGCCGATAGGTGAGCTGCCCGCGTGCGGCACGCCAAAGCCAGCGGCTGACGATCGGCACCCACTCGACGACCTTCCGGCCGCCGATCGGGATCGCCGCGACCGCGGCTGCGGTTGCCCAGATCGGGCTCGTCCATGCGATGCCCGCGGCGCCGGCGGTGTACAGCGAGACGACGAGGGTGAGCACGGCTATCGAGAGCGCGATCAGTTGGGGGAGTGAGAGACCGAGCAGGATGCCTCGTCGCGTGAGCCGCGAGAACTGGACCGGCCCGAGTTGATACGCGGTGCTCGTTTCGGTGCCCATGGCTACACGTCCTTTCGTGCGCGTCCGGCCGCCGGGGAAGCAGCATCCGGCCAAGGTGTGGGGGTCTTCGCCTTGGTGGGGCCGAGCACCGGAGGCGGCGAACTCGGCGGAGTGGATGCCGCGGCGTCGCCGGCCGATGCCGAATGGGTGTCCGCGACGCTGCCGACCGCGTTTCCGACCGTCGGTCCGGCCTTCGCTGTCGACGACGCGACGGCTGCGCCGGCAGCGACCCCTGCCCCGAATCCGGCCGCCGCTGCGCCTGCCCCGGCGGTGCCCGCGCCCGCAGCTGAACCATGCGTCGCGGACCCGCCTGCTGCACCGGTCGGCGCGGCGGCTCCGTTAGGTCCGACGCCGCCGGTCCCTCCGCCACCGGGAGCGCTGCCCCCGCTGCTCCGGGCAGCTGGCGCCTGGCCACCGCGCCCCGATCGCGCGACACTGCCACCATCGTTGTCGCCGAGAATCTTCTTCGCACTGTCGGAAATCGGCCCGTTGGGCACCGGCACCGGTCGGTTCATCGCAGACTTCGCCTCCTGCTCACTCGACATCGCGTGATACATGTCCAGGCCGACGAAGTTGAGGAACTTGTACGTGATGTACGGCGCGAACGCGGCGATGAACATCAGTACGATCCCGGCGATCGGATCGCTGATGGATGCCAGATCCGCATCGATCGGCGCGGGCGCGTTGGTACGCCGCTTCAGCTCGGGTGCTTGGCATCGGATCGACCTTAGCCACCACCTCGGACACGCCCGTACGAATCGCCGCATGCAGTTGACCCGAGTTACGAGGACGTCGCTGCCCTGGCTGCCACCGCCAAAGCGACAGGAGAGACGCACATCCTCAACTGAGCCACGATGTGGCGGTGACGGATACTGCTCATAGGATCGCGAACGAGGCTGGAGCCCCTCCTTGCCCCTCTTCGATGGGATGCACCTCATCTGAACGAGTACATCGCTCGACCGCTTGTCGTGCAGCTAGAGCATCTTGAGACGGATCCAGTACGCCGAGACCTCGCTCGGGCGTCTCACAGCGATCGAGCACGAGAAGATCCAAACCAGACCGGTCGCGCTCGCGGCCTATTCCGCACAGTCACCAGGACCTTCAGCAGTCCCGATCGGCGGCTCTTGACCTCTCGTGTCTGCACGCAATAATCAGTAGCACCATGTCGACACCGCCACTAACTCAACAGACAGCTCCCGCACCTCCAAGCGTGTCACTTCAAATCCGAATTGCGAACTGCAACAGTCTTGACATCGCGGAGATCACGCTCGCCAAGTCGGCTCTGAATATTAAGTACGGGCCCAACGGAATCGGTAAGAGCACCATCGCTCGTGCACTTACCCTTCGTGCTGAGGGAGACGACGCGCTCAAGGCTCTTACGCCCTTCAAGTATCGCGATGGGACAGGGCACCCTCAGCCGTCGGTTGAAGGCGCAGATGACATCAAGAGCGTCCTGACATTCGATGACAGATATGTTTCACAGTTCGTCTTTCAGCAAGACGAAGTCCTGAAGAACAGTTTCGAGATCTTCATCAATACGGCTGAGTACCAGGCCGGCAACGAGGAGATCGAAGAGCTTTTCGCGGCGCTGCAAACCACGTTCGTGGAGCAGGAAGAGTTCGACAAAGCTGTTCACGCGTTCACGCATCTTTGCGAGGTCTTCGGTGTGACGAAGACGGGTGTTCTCTCGAAGAGCACAAAGGGCTACAAGGCGATGGCCGTCGGCGGCAAGTTGCAGAACATCCCTGAGCCGCTGAAGGGTTACAAGGGCTTCTTGCAGAGCAATGACCCAGCCAGCTGGGTAGCTTGGCAGGCGAAGGGTAAGAGCTTCCTCGATCTGTCAGACAATTGCCCGTTCTGCTCCATCGATGGTGTTGACAAGGCTACGGCCGAGCTGGTCTCCGCGGAGTACGAGACTGCAACAGTCAAGAACATGAGCCAACTCCGAGCCGCAATCGAGACCGCCGGCCACTACTTCGACCCGTCCTACCTGGCGCAACTCAGCGAGATGCTGACTCTCATCACGGAGCCGAAGCCCGAACAGCTGCAGTTTCTCGCGACCCTTCGTGGCGAAGTTGAGGTCTTCCTCAATCGCCTCAAGACGCTTCGAGGACTTGCGTTCCATACGCTCCGCGACGAGGAGAAGGTCGACGAACACCTCTCTGGACTGAAGATCGACCTCGGACTTCTGCGGTCCCTCAACTCTGAGACGACCAAGTCTGTCGTTGCGATCATCAATTCCAAGCTGGATGAGGTTGCTTCCCAAATCTCAGTGGTCAAAGCGCGAATTGGGCAACAGCGCGGCCGAGTCAAGCGCCTGATCGAAGCGAATCAGAAGCAGATCAACTCCTTTCTGGAATCCGCGGGGTACCGATACCAGGTTTCGATTGAGCCCAGCGATGACTCGTATCGAATGCTCATCCAGCACCAGGACCTACCAGGCCACCTCGGGGCGGCAAACAGTCATTTGAGTTACGGAGAGCGCAACGCCTTCGCTCTAGTGCTCTTCATGTACCAAGTGCGGCGCGAACAACCCGACCTCGTGGTCCTCGATGACCCTGTGTCGAGCTTCGACGACACGAAGAAGTTTGCGATTCTGCATGAGCTCTTCCGTGGCAAGAACAGCATCCGCGACCAAACGACCTTGATGCTGACGCACGATCTCGAGCCTGCCATCGATATCGTTCGGCTCTCGACAAGGCGGCTTTTCGCAACGGCGCATCCCGTTGCTCACTTTCTCACCAGCAAGCGAGGAACGATCACCGAGAAGCCGATTGGCAAAGACGACCTCAAGACATTCGGTGAGGTCTGCGATGCCAATATTGCCGCGGCGAGCGATGACATCATCAAGCTCATCTATCTGCGTCGCAAACTTGAGATTCTTGGCGTCAGCGACGCGAGCACGGACGTGCTCTCGAATTTGTTCCATCTTCGTGTCGCGCCGGACCGCCCTGTCGGGGGTGGCGACCGCGAGCCTCTCAGTCCTGAAGAAGTGGCGGTCGGCTCATCGAAGATCGGCGAAGTGGTGCCTGGGTTCGACTACGGCGTCGTGGTCGATGGGCTGCGTGACCTAGACACCCTCAAAGACAAGTTCGCCGCCACGGCCGTCGGCTATGAGAAAGTGCAGCTCTTTCGAATGATGCTCGAGATCGATGAGCCTCAGGAGGATGACACGTTCAAGAAGTTTGTGAATGAGACCTTCCACATCGAGAACGAATACGTCATGCAACTCGACCCGCGCGAATTCGACTCGGTGCCGGAGTTTGTGGTCCGGGAGTGCGAGCGACAAGTGGCTCTGATGAAGGTCACCTGATCGGCCAGGTTCATGAGCATAAGGGAGCCGCATAACCCTCCAGAAGCTCGACGCAGCACGGGCGCGCAGCGCTGATCGCCGCTCGTCGGGTCGCAGACGAGTCCGCCGAAGCATCCGCTGGTCGACCGTTCGTCCCGCCGGCGACACCGATTGTCGGTCCCTCGTTCTAGAGCGCGGGCAGGGGCAACTTCCAAAGGCGATGCCACATACGGTGACGTCACAGGCCCGGAGCATCCGGCGCCCTCCAACGTCTTTGTTGCTAGGTCAGGGAGGGCCGCAGCATGTTCGCATTCGTCTTCGCGATCGTTCAGCGTGCGCTGCACGGGCTGATGCCGACCAACACCCTGCTCGAAGCGATCACACCCATCGCGGACTCAGGTCGGGCGTCCCGGCGACACTGGTCGCGGTGCGGTGTGGCCCGGCATGATTCGGCCTGGCTTTCGTTCCCATCAGAACGAAATCCAGGCCGCTTTAGATTGAACGCCCAACCGCAAGCCGACCGTTTCCAAAGGTCTTGATAGTCCGGGATAGAGTCGCGCACGTGATGACGGAACCCGTGCCCGCGTGGTCGTGAAAGTTGAGGAGTCCTGGTATTCACAGCTACGAGAGCGGTGGAGGCCGCAACATGTCAGGCTGCTGATGATCGCCGAGAGCCCGCCCGACGATGGCGGGGACCTCCTTCATCGGCGATTCTTCTACGCGGACAGGCTTGGCGCTGACAACCTCTTCCGTGGCGTCGTCGCGGCTATCTTTGGGACCACGAAGGATGAGCTGAAGCGAACGGGGAAGCGCCCATGGCTGGAGCGCCTTCAGGCTGAAGGGTTCTTCTTGATCGATCTGGCACCGTACCCGGTCAACGGTCTCAGCGGTGCAGCACGTCGGCGTGCCCTGATCGACGCCGTTCCCGGGTGCGTGTCCCGCGCAGCGAGACTTTCGCCCGACGGCGTTGTCGTAATCAAGGCCGATCTTTACCCGATGCTCGAGGGTCCCCTCCGCGACGCCGACCTCCCGCTCCTGCAAGACGGCCCGATCGCGTTTCCCCTTGGGAACACACGTGCCGAGTTCGTCGACGGGTTCAACAGGGCTCGGTCGAAGCTCGGGGCGTGAACCCGTAGACGCGAGGGTCAGCGGGCTGCCTGTCGTCGACCGTTGCCGCGTTTTGCACGGTTCGATTTGTCAGCGATGGTGGGACTAGCGTCCGCTACAAATCCGTGACCATGACCAACGAAGGAGCAGCTGTGACAGCCGAGTCGATCTACGCGAACACCCTGGATAATTCCGCCCGCTTCCTGCTCGGCACAGAGGGCGAGAACCCGCTCATCGTCGTCGGTGTGAACCCGAGTACCGCAGCGCCTGGTGATCTCGACCTCACGGTCACCAAAGTGACAGAGTTCGCCAGGCGCAACGACTTCGATAGCTGGGTAATGCTCAACCTCTATCCGCAACGTTCGACCGATCCGACGGGTATGCACGATGTACTCGACCCCGCGCTGCAGGCCGAGAATGAGCGACACATCGCCGCGTTCATCAACGGCCGTCCGCTGACGATCCTCGCTGCGTGGGGCGAGTTGATGGACTCCCGGCCCTACCTGCCCACGCTGCTCGCTGGGATCCTCACCTTGCCCGAGCTATCGGGCTGCACCTGGATGTCGATCGACGAACTGACTGCGACGGGTCACCCGCGCCACCCCTCACGCGCGGGTTATGACTGGCCGCTTCGACCCTTCGACGTCGTGCCCTACCTCGCTATCGTCACGGCCCGAGCCGAGGCCAAAGCGAAGAGAAGAGCCGGCCGTGCCGCGACGTTGCCCGGACATGAACCACACGCCGCCGCCAATACGCTGCTGGCCCCCGGAGTAGTCGCCGGGGGCCAGCAGCGGATCCCTATGCAGTGAAGTGCGAAAAAGCCTGCCCTCCCGAGCGTGGACTGCGTCTGAAATCCAACTTCACTCCTACGCCCCATCGTTGCGTGTTCCGCGCGCCGAATCACGCAGTTCACTAGTGGCACGGCGACTGTGGATAGCTTGGAGGTCAGGTCGGCTCGGCCGTTCGCCTCTTCGCCCGCCCGTCACCTGCTCCGGCTGTGGGCGCTTCCCCAATCGGTGCAGCCAAATCCTCCAGGAGCGTGGCACAAGCGCTATCCGCGACCGTCGCCCATGCTTCGATAGACGGGGTAGCCCAAACGGGCCGATCTTGAGCGCTACCCTGTCCACATGCCCAAGTACGAAGCCTCCCCTGAAGAAGCCGAAGCGAGCCTCCGTGAGAGCGGTGATGCAATCTTCACGCTGGAGAACGCACTCGCCGTAGCTGAGGAACGCTCTGAGCAACTGGAGCAAGAGATTGGTGATGCCTTCGACATCGGGGACTCCGAGCGACAGGCAAGCCTTGAAGCAGAGATGGAGCGGGTGCAGCAGGAAATCCAGGACATCAATACTGACCTCGAGGGCGCGAACCAGCACCACATCGACAACCAGACGTTCTGGGGCTTCTGAGCCCGCCAGGGGAACGTAATTGGAGCGCTCTGTCTCGAGCGATCCGATTCACGAGGGCAGTGAGTGACGTTCAGAACACCCATCGACGGTGAGTCGATTCATCCCCAGGACTTGCCAGATTTTCGAACGCAAGCTAGGCACGATCCGTGGCCGACTGATGCCGGCCACCCGGAGGGCGACGCGATCCGCCACGCGGTGCGGCCCGCCATCGCCTGCCCGGCCTCACGGGCTTCGTCGGCAAGCAGCCGGTGCCCGAACTCCGGGTCATCGCGGTGCGCGTCGAAGAGTGCGTTCGCCCGGTACGCCTCGACCAGCTCGGCGTCGGTGATCGGGTCGGCCAGCCACCGGTAGTAGGGCTGGCGGGCGAGCTTGAGCACCCGGCACGTCACCGAGACAGGGACCTTCCTGTCCTCGGCGAGCTCCTTCACGAGCGGGTAGAGCTGTAATGGCTTCTGGCGGGCCTGCGGCCCGCTGACAGGCTGGGCCACGGCTCGGTCGTGTGACTCCTGGTAGAACCGACCCGCCCCCAGGGCGGTGTCTTGAAAAGGACGTGTCCACGGTCTGAGTCCCCCCGGCGTGTCCGGAGACATGATTCCTTGGAAGGAACGTCTTCACGGCACGTCCCAGCAAGTATCCGCGAACTCGTGGGCGCGCGGTTCGGATCATCGTCGACGGCACCGGCACTGGTGGCCTCGGAAATGGCATCCGGAGACAGTACCGGCACGAACGGCCACCACCAGCTCGACGCGGCGTGGCAGATGCAGGGCTGGCCGGGCGGGGGAACCCGACCGATGACTTGATCCGCGCACGTTTATCCAACACTTTTGACTCAAGATGCGCCGAGAGTGATCGAGATCAACAGGTAGCATCGAACCTCGACAGCGATCGTCGCGGCAAGGAATTCCTGATCACGTCGAGATTGAACGAGGCATCCCGGTTCCGATCGAGACCACGACTCGAACCCCGGCAGATCCATCGGTCACGGGTTCAAGTCCCGTCCGCCCTACTCGGCAGATTTCGCCGCCTATTCGGCGCACATGTTGTTCTGTGGATCGCGCGCTCGAGCATTCGGGGTAGTCTCGCGGCCTCTCGGGCGAGCTGGACACGAGCGCTGACTTGCCTGAACGAGCGGTCGGCTGCGCAGGCCCGGTGGACGGCAGTGTGGCTTCTCCCGGGCTCATGTCCGTCGCACTTCTGCCCGAACGGGCAAGAAGGGCTGCCCATGGCGGGCCTGCGTTGACGAGAACGGAACCGGCAGACTCGAAACCGTGAGTGTTCCGGCGCGGGAAAGGTCGACGAAGCGTGCATCGGTACGCACACCGACTGCCACCGAGGTCGGCACCGACTCGCGCTCGGCCGCGTGGATCCGTCTCCAGCGCACGGCTGGCAACTCAGCCGTCGCCGGGCTACTGGACGTCCAGCGGGACAGGAAGGCCCCGCCCACGAAGTCGCCGGTCACCGACCCGCCGGAGAAGCAACTCGCCGACATCCAGGGCCACGCCATGGACTCCCTGCTCCCCGAGCTGGCGGCGCTCGAGGCCGAGGTGCGGGGGGACGAGGCGATCGGCATGGCCGTCGGCGGGACCCGCCTCGTCATGGCCATGCAGACCGTCAAGGCGAAGACCGCGAAGACCGCGTGGAGGACCTTCCTCGACGCCAAGAAGGCCGACTTCTCAACGTGGCCGCCCGACCAGATCGGCTCGATCCTGCGCTTCCTCGGCGCCGCGTCGGAGAGCGCGGCGATGCAGGAGCTGGCGGTGAGCGAGCTGTCAGAGCTCATCGCGACGCCGCCGGAGGAGCTGCCGCTCACCTCGGAGGGCCGAACCGATCTCATCCGGAAGACCGTCGGCCAGATGGCCGCGAAGGAGATGGGCTATGGCTCGACTCGGCCCTTCGTGGACGATGTCAAGCAGCGCGTCCTCGTCTCGATCTACATGCAGTACACGCAGGCGGGCACCGAGAAGGGACTGGCCAAGGGCTTCAGCTACCCGAACCGCAAGGGGGACGGCACCGAGGGCGTCGCGGCAAAGGTGAACAACGCGGCCGAGGGCTTGTGGGGGCCGAACAAGGGCGGCGACGCTTACTACTTCGAGCTGTCCGACCGGGGCAAGCGGAACGCCTACCAGGCGATCACCGCGCTGTTCACGCCGCAGACCGATCCGAAGGCCCGCACGCTCATCCACTGCGACTACCTGATCAGCGTGATCGAGTTCCGAGCGTGGGCCGAGACGATCGGCGTGGAGATGTTCAATAGCAACGTCAGGATGGGCAACATCGTCCCGGTGCTCAAGTACGACGGCTTCGCCGACCTGGCCAAGAGCACGAGCATCTCGGACGGCAAGAACGTCGTGACGACGCAGCCGCTGAGCAAGGTCACGCTGGCGAGCGAGTCCGAGCTCGTGATCGGCGACCACGTCGTCTTCTACAACGACCCGACCTACGACCCTCTCACGAAGGGCGACCCCGACGTGTGGAAGCTCGAGAACGCTGTCGTCGTGAGTTCCGGCAAGAGCGGCCTGCTCTTCCAAGGCCACGGCTACCCGACGCCCCTGCCGAAGAGCGCGTTCATGAATGCCCTGTGTGCCAAGTACAACCTGCACGTCGCCCGAGCGAGGAAGCTCATCGCCGAGGAGAAGCAGGCGAAGGGCACCGCCAAGGCCGCCGCCCGCACCAAGCGTGAGACGCTCTACCCGCGCGTCCTGAACGTGGGCGGCACGTGGGTGGTCAGCGGCGAGAGCACCGTCACCGGAACGATCGCGAGAAGGCCGCTCGGGGAGCTCACCCCCGCGACGGCACCCGGCCTGCGCCACCCGAGGGACAACGCGCTGATCGCGCGCCGTCCCGTGCGGGAGTAACGGCGACAGGGATCGCATTCCTCGTGGCCGACTGAACGACCATGCTGGACCACTCGCCCGCGATCCGACGGATGTCCTGGGCTCAGGCCGCAACCGGCGCGGTGTGCAGGGCTGCCCACTCCGAGTCAAGGCGGGTGCGTACCTCCGGGTCGAGGTCGAGTTCGGCCGCGCCGAGCGCTTCCTCCAGCTGAGCGACGCTCGAAGCTCCGACGATCGGCACGACAGGCGTCTCACCGCCGAGCATCCAGGCGAGCGCGAGCTGGTTGGGTGTGACATCCAGCTCTGCCGCGATCCCGCGCAGGCGGTCGAGTCGCTCGTGCGAGGTCGGGTGATTGGTGCCGCCCCAGAGCGACTTCGCGGGGTTCACGAGCGCGCCCTGGTGCAGTGGAGAGTATGCCACTACGGTCAGCGGCGGGCGGCCGTCGACGCCAGTGGATGCCGCGTAGTCGAGGAGCTCAGGCGTCGCGAAGTTGAGCCGTCCCTGTTCCGGGTGCACATAGCTGTACTGCTGCTGCACGAGTCCATAGGGAGCGATACCCTGCCGAACGGCCTCCTCGCGGGCCTCGACGACACGCCAAACAGCGACGTTCGAGATACCCGTGATGCCGACGACGCCCTCGTCCTGCAGTGCGCCGAACGCGCCGACCGTTTCGGCGAGCGGGGTGTCGCGGTCGTCGACGTGCCCGTAGAGCACGTCGAGGTGCTCGACGCCGAGGTGCCGCAGGCTCAGGCGGGCCTCAGCGTCGATCACACGGGCACTGAGGCCCTGGAAGTTCGTCGGGGGCGTGCTCGAGAGCGGGAGCTTCGGGTCGCGCTTCGCCGCACCGAGCTTGGTTGCGATGCGCACCCGATCGCGCACGCCGGGACGGCTCGCGAGCCAGCGGCCGATCACGTCCTCGGAGTCGCGGCCATAGCCCTCACCCCACGCGTTGTAGTTGTTCGCCGTGTCGAGGAACGTGCCGCCGGCGTCGACGAAGCGGTCGAGGATGGCGAACGCGGTCGGCTCGGGCGTGCGAGTGCCGAACCACATCGTGCCGAGGCAGATCGTGGACACGTCGAAGGCGGTCCGGCCGTTGCCGATGGTGCGGTAGCGCATAGGTGGAACTCCTGTCGAGACGAGTGGATGCTTCAACGGTAGGCATCCATAGGTCCGGCACTACAATCCAACTTCATGTCTTCTGACCAGGCCAATCTGGGGAATACCGCCCTCGCGTGGGAGGTGCTGCTCGATCTCGATGCCGAGGCCGGGCGGCTCCGAGATCGCATGGAACGGGCGTTGCGTGCCGCGATCGGAGATGGCCGTCTCGCGCCAGGCTCCGTACTGCCGCCTTCCCGGCTGCTCGCAGCACGACTCGGCATATCCCGCTGGGTGGTCACCGAGGCCTACGGGCAACTCGTGGCCGAGGGCGTGCTCGAAGCGCGCGTGGGCGCAGGCACGCGTGTTCCGCCGCCCAAAGCCTCTCCGCTCGCGCAGGCACTCCCGCCGCAATCGGGTCGAGGTGATCGGCGCGCCGACGTCGGCGGGGGCGCGGTCGACATGGCGACCTCCAGGCCGGCTCCGGCACGCTTCGACCTCGGAGCCGGGAAACCCGATCTCCGGTTCGCGCCCCGCGATCGGTGGATCGCGGCCATGCGCCGAGCCCTGGCCGTGCTGCCTGACGCCGAACTCACCGAATCGCCTCGAAACGGAAATCCACGTGCCCGCGCCGCGGTCGCGGCCCACCTCGTCGCCTCGCGCAATGCGCTCACAGGCCCGGCCGAGGTTGTGGTCACAGCCAGCACGCGCGACGCGGTGGACCGGGTGGCGGCGGCACTGCGAACGCTGGGGCACACCCACCTGCTCGTCGAGGACCCGAGCTGGTCGGCGCTGCGTACGATCGCCGCCCAGCATGGCCTCGCGCCGGTGCCGGTACCGGTCGACGACGACGGGGTCGACGTCGACGCGCTCGTGGATACCGCGCACCGCACGGGTGCGCGAGTGGCCCTCGTGACGCCGGCACATCAGTTTCCGCTCGGTGCGGCGCTCTCGCCCGGGCGGCGCGAAGCCCTCGCGCGGTGGGCGCGGGAGCAGGACGCCGTGCTGATCGAGGATGACTACGACGCCGAGTTCCGCTACGATCGACGGCCGATCGCGGCGCTGCAACGGCACGCGCCCGAGCGCACGGTGCTGCTCGGCTCTCTCAGCAAGAGCGTCTCACCGGCGTTCGGCATCGGTTGGGCGGTCGTACCGGAGTGGCTGCAGGCCGCGCTTCCGCCGACATCATCCCGGCCGTCGACGCTCGACCAGCTGGCCTTCGCCGAGTTCGTCGAGGGCGGCGACTTCGCGCGGCACCTGCGTGCGAGTCGCATTCGCCTCGGCCGGCGCCGTGCCACGCTCGCGGCGGCGGTTGCGCGCGAGCTCCCCGGCGCCAGGCTGACCGGCATCGAGGCCGGCATGCACGCCGTACTCGCGCTGCCGTCCGGCATGACTGCGGCATCGGTCGTCACGGCGGCCGCGGCGGCGGGCGTCGAGGTTTCGGATGCCGCGTGGTACCGCGCCTCGGAGACGCCGCGACCAGAGGCGCTCGTACTCAGTTACGGCAATCTCGCCGACCCGCTCGTCGATGAGGCGGTCGCAGAGCTGGCGCGCATCATCCAGGGCTTGGTGCCGCGCCGATAGCCATGCTTCAGGGACACCCGCTGAAGGGGATCATGAGCCCCCGGCGAGTTCGAGGTCGTCCAGGACGTCATCGCGCGTGATCTCCGGGTAGGTCTCACGCCACGACCGGACGTGCACCTTCGCCATTGCGAGTGCATCATCCGGATGTGCGGCGCGCACGACCGTGGGAGTCGGGCCGCCCCTCATCAGGATGCTCCGCCGCCGCTCGTCAGCCGGATCGGGAACAGCTGGGTACGGGCGATGACCCGATCGCGTTCCTCGCTCATCGCGGTGCGCCGAGGGTCCGACAGATAGCTCTCGAGCGCGTCGCGGCTGCCGAATCGATAGATCTGGACTTCGTTCGGGCGGCCATCTTCACCGTCGGCGATCGCACGGTGTACGACCGCACCGTCGTGGTCGCCGAGCAGGCTGAGCACGCGATCCTCGTAGTCGCTGAGATCGTCGGCGTGTCCCGGGGCGGCCCAGAGAAGGCAGCAGAGGACCAACGCCTCGCGTTCGTCGATGTTCATGCGGATCGATTCCTCTCGTCGATGGGTGTGGTGTTCGATGGAGTGACGGTGTCCGCATGCCTGCGAGATGGCCACGCACAGGAAGGACGCGCGAGTTGACCACGTTCCCTCGGTCCGGCCGGACCCGAACGACCGACGGCGCGGAGCTGGAATGGATCTCGCAAGGGCAGGGGAGCGCGCTGCTGCTGATCGCCGGGTGGCGGATCGCGGTCAGTTCGCCGTCGGCGTCCACAACGAGACCGACTTCATCCGCGCCGTCACGGATGCGCGACTCTCCGTCGTCGCCGAAGCGTTGCAGCAGGGCAGGGTCCAACAGCTCTGGGAGGTCGTCATCCGCGACGAGCGTGGCGTCCTCGTCGCGCGCGGGACGCTCCGGCTCCAGAACATCCCGCGGCCGGTGCCGTCTGCCGGTGCTCCGGAGCGTTGAGTACCTCGGTCGTGGCCGCGGGTGCGTTGGGAGCGTGTCGACGTACTGATCGATCTCGATCCGGATGTCGGCGAGCCGCCGGGAGATGGGAATCCCGTCCGATACCGGAACGAACTGCTGCGCGTGTTCGATTCGAACCGCGACCGATCCCGCTCGCGGGCGAGCCTCGTACTCAGAGAGCGTTCGACCCCGACGCCGACGCCGATGCCGGCGCTGCCTGCCGGCGCACGGCGCCCGGCGTCTGCCCGATGGTGCGGGCGAACGCGCGGGTGAAGGCTGCCTCCGACTCGTAGCCGACTTCGGCGGCGACCTGGGCGACCGTCGCGCGGTCGTCGCGCAGCCGGTTGACGGCGAGGCTCATGCGCCAGCGAGTGAGATAGGCCATGGGCGCCTCGCCGACCATGCCGGTGAATCGTGCGCTGAACGCCGATCTCGACATCGTGGCGACGCGTGCGAGCTGCTCGAGGTTCCACGCTCGGTGGGGTTCGGCGTGCATCGCCTCGAGGGCTCCTCCGATCCGATCGTCGTGCAGGGCCAGCAGCCAGCCGTCGTGCGAGGTGGGGTCGTGTGCGAGCCAGGCGCGAATGGCCTGCACGACGAGGATGTCGGAGAGCCGCGTGGCGACGGCCTCCGCGCCGGGTTGCGCGCGAGTGAGTTCGTCGGCCATGAGGCGCAGGGTGTCTCGGACGGACGACGCCATGACAGGTTCATCGCCGCTCACCGTCAGTATCTTCGGCAGGCCGCGCACGAGCTCGCGGGCGGCCGGGTCATCGAACGCGACGATTCCGCAGATCAGCTGTGTCGCACGGCCGCCACCGCCGTGCCGGAGCACCGAATAGTGCGGTCCGAGGTAGTGCTGCGGGAGCAGGTCGACCCGCGATGACCCGATACCCGGCGAGCTCAGGATCTCGTGCCCACGGCCGTGCGGCACGAGTGCGAGGTCACCGGGACGCAGTTCGACGGGGTCGACGCCGTCGACGCGGAGCCAGCACGATCCGAACGTCGGCACGTGGAAGCTCACCGAGTCGGGGATCGCCGGCATCTCCAGCCCCCAGGGCTGGGTCAGCTCGGAGCGGCAGTAGAAGACCCCGCGCATCCGCAGTGTCTGCAGGACCCGGGCGATGCGGTCTCGGCTGTCCCATGGTGTGGCTTCCATGCCTCCATGGTGTCGGAATGCTGCTCAGGCATCCTGTCAACCTGGACGAATGAGCAAGAAATCTCGACGAACCGGCATGGATGCGCCAATTGAATCCTCCTACCGTCGGATGAGTGAACATCTCGACGAAGGAGCGACACATGTATGCGGTAGCTGGAGCGACGGGACGCGTGGGATCGGCAACAACGCGTCACCTGCTGGCGGAGGGTGCTGAGGTGCGGGTACTCGTTCGGAACCCCGAACGCGTCGAGGAATGGAATCGGCAGGGCGCGGAGGCCCGTGTCGTCGATCTCGGTGACCGGGCCGCCGTTCGCGAGGCGATCACCGGGTGCGACGGCCTCTTCGTACTGTTGCCGTTCGATCTCACGGTCGATGACCTCGACACCTACGCCGACGCGGTCACGAGGTCGGTCGCCGGCGCGGTTGCAGACAGCGGAATCCCGCATGTCGTCATGCTCTCCTCCGGGGGCGCCGACCTCCCCGGCGGTACCGGCCCGATCGCGGGGATGCACCGGATGGAAGAGGCGCTGCGGGCGACGGGCACCGTGCTGACCGCGCTCCGGTCGGGGCATTTCCAGGAGAAGGTCGGCGACTTGCTCGCGGCGGCACGGGAGGGGGTCTATCCGGTCTTCGCCTCGTCGGCCGACGTCTTGGTTCCGATGGTGGCGACGCGCGATCTCGGTGCGACTGCCGCGCGGGCGCTGTTGTCGCCGGATGCGACGAGCACATCGATCGACGTACGCGGTCCTGCGTACTCCGAACGAGAGGTCGCCGGGATTCTCGGAGCGGCGCTGGAACGCGACCTCGACGTCATCGTGCTGCCCGAGGACGCATGGGCGCCCTCGCTGATCGACGCCGGTTTCCGTCCCCATGTGGCCGAGAGCCTCGCCGAGCTCTACCGCGCCGACGAGCGGGGCCTGCTGGCGCCCCGTGGGGATCGCGTGGTTGGCGTCGACACTCCGATCGAGGCGACGATCGCCGCCCTCATCGCGGCGTGATCGGTGTGGAGACCGGGATGAACGGGCTTGCAGAAGCGGTGCTCGTCGCCGCGATCGCCGGCAACGGACTCCTCGCGGGGGTGTTCTTCGCCTTCAGCTCCGGCGTGATGCCAGGGCTGCGCCGCGTCGACGACGATGCGTACGTGACCGTGTTCCGCGCCGTCGATCGAAGCATCGTCAACGGCCCGTTCATCGTCGTGTTCCTGGCTGCGCCCATCGCGACGGTCGCCGCCGCAGCGTTGCACCTCGACGCTGCCGCTCAGCATGCACTGCCCTATCTCGTGGCGGGTCTCGTGCTCTCGTTGGTTTCCTTCGCGGTGACGGGCGTCGTCAACGTGCCGCTGAACAATCGGCTCGCTGCTGCTCCCATCGGCGACGCCCAGCTTCGGAAGGAGGCGCGCGACCGATTCGAGGTGCGGTGGAATCGGTGGAATCACGTGCGCACCGTCGCCAGCACCGCCGCGTTCGTCGTTCTCGCGCTCGCGTGACGGTGACGATGACGTCAAGCGACTGCGTCGCCCGCCACGCGACCGACCGGCGACTCGGCCGTTCCGGACGAACGACGGTGGCCCGGCCGGGCCATCTTGGATTGGCTCATCCGAGCGATGCTCGCCGCGTGGTGCGTCGCTGGAATGGGCGCATGTCGAACACACCAGATTCCAGCCCCACGAAGATCCGCCAGCCGCTGAACGGCGTCGACGTCCCGAACCTGTTCGCGACCCTCGACGCGGTGCGGCAGACGCCGGAGCTTGCCGCGTTCCGATTCCGCGCCCGCAACACCTGGCGGGCGGGAACCCATTCGAGTACGGAGATCTCGGGCTTCCACGGCGCACTTCACGAGATGGCGCACAAGAACGTCACCTTCCTCGACAGCGACCACCCTGCCGTGCTCGTCGGCGCCGACAACGCACCGACTCCCGTCGAGTACGTGCTGCATGCGTTGGCGAGCTGTCTCACCGCCGGCATCGGAAACATCGCTTCGGCTCGCGGCATCCGTCTCGACCGTGTGAGTTCCACTGTGGAGGGAGACATCGATCTGCTCGGGCTGCTCGGTCTCTCAGATGATGTTCGCAACGGATACCGCTGGATTCGCGTGACCTTCGAGATCAGCGGGGATGCCGACGACGAGACGCTGCGTGGTCTCGTGGAGCAGTCCCGGCGTCGGTCGGCGGTGTACGACGCGCTGGTCAACCCGACCCCGGTCGAGGTCGAGGTCGACGTCGTCACTCGCTGACGAGCCCGACGACCGAGCGATCATGAGGAGCGGTTATGACGTGGTGGTCGTGGGGGCACGGATCGCTGGTGCCTCCACGGCCATGCTCCTTGGTCGCGCGGGGCTGCGCGTCCTCGTGCTCGAGCGGGGGCGGCCGGGTACGGACACGGTCTCGACGCACGCGCTGATGCGTGCCGGCGTGCTCCAGCTATCCCGGTGGGGCCTGCTCGATGCGGTCGTCGCGGCCGGCACCCCCGCAATTCGAACGTCGACGTTTCGCTACGCCGGACAGCCTCCGCTGCGCATCCCGATCCGCCCGAGCGCGGGGGTCGAAGCATTGTCCGCTCCTCGGCGTCGCCTGCTGGACGGCATCCTCGTGGACGCCGCCGCAGATGCAGGTGCCGCCGTCCGTTTCGGTGCGAATGTCTCGGGCCTACTGCGTGATGGGTCCGGACGGGTTCGCGGTGTCGCGACCGTCGACGGACGGCGATACAGCGCTGACCTCGTCGTCGGCGCCGACGGCGTCCACTCCCGGATCGCATCGCTCGCCGCGGCCCCGGTCATCGCGACGCGGGTCGGCGCGAGCGCCGTCCGATACCGGTACGTGGAGGGGCTGGATCCCGACGGCTACGAGTGGAGTTACGGCTCCGGCGCCGCAGTCGGAGTGATCCCCACCAACGATGGATGCCACTGCGTCTTCGTCGCGACGACCCCGGAACGAATGAGATCGACTCGTGCCAGCCTGAACGCTGAATCGGCGTTCGACGCGATCTTGCGCGCAGTGGACCCGGCGCAGGCTGATCGTGTCGCGGGAGCGCGCCTGGTCGGCCGCGAGACCGGATGGCGTGGAAGAACGGGATTCCTGCGCCAGTCCTGGGGTGCCGGATGGGCGCTCGTCGGCGACGCAGGCTCGTTCAAAGACCCGATCACGAGCCACGGGATCTCCGACGCTCTGCGCGACTCGGAGCTGCTCGCGCACGCCATCGTCGATGGACTCGGCTCTGCCGGCGAGCAGGCCGCGCTCGAGTCGTACCAGCGCACCCGCGACCGATTGACGTTGCCGCTTCTCACTGCCGGCGCCGATGTGGCGCGCTATGACTGGGCGGACGAGGAGATTCCCGGCATCCTCCGGCGACTCAGCGCAGCGATGGTCGACGAGGTGTCGATGCTGGAGCACCTCGCCCTGCCCGGCTCGGAGGTGCGCAGCATCTCGGCGGGATGAGGCTCACCGCCAGGCGATCCCGCAGATCGCGGTGTTGACCGGGTAGAACACGCTGCCGCGCAGTATCCGATCGGAGACGGAGGTGCGCTGGAATCCAGCACGCTCGATGACGGCGGCGGTGTCCCGATGCGGGTCGCAGCCTTCGAACGTCCACCCCCACGGTCTGCGCACTGCGCGCTGGACCCAGGAGCGGATGCTTCGCGGGGGACCTGCGACGTGCTCGACGAAACGGAACCGTCCACCTGGTCGGAGCACACGTCTCACCTCCCGGAGCACGGCATCTGGATCCGCCACGGTGCACAGCACGAGGGAGCAGATCACCTCGTCGACGGACTCGTCGGCGAGGGGGATCCTCTCGGCGTATTCGGTGATGAGTCGCAGTTCGACACCAGCCTGCGCGCAACGCTTCGCGAGAGCCGCGTGCATGCGGGAATTCGGTTCGACGGCGACGAGTTCCGCTCCCGGTGGAAGATAGCGAAGATTGGAGCCGACGCCGGCGCCGAGCTCGACGACGGTCCGCGCAGCCAGGCTCCCGAACGCCGTCCTCTTGAGGGGCGCGGTGACGCGATTGATGTACGCGTCGAGGGCCGAGAAGAACCAGGCGTTGAAGCGGCCGCGCAGGGCGTGGTCGAACGGTATCGTGCGCGTGACCGTGCGTTCACTCATCTCGATCGCCTCACAGGACCCCGTGGGCAGTCGCCCACACGGCGGCTGCCGCACGGGAGCTGACGCCCAGCTTGGTGCGGATGTTCGCCATGTGCCGGTGAACGGTGTGCGGACTCAGCAGCAGGCGCTTCGCGATCTCGGGGTCGGTCATGCCCTGGGCGGTCAGGGCGAGCACCTCGCGTTCCCTGCCGGAGAGTTGCACCGGTCTCACCGGGGGAGCGACTCGCCGCTCCACAGCGGTGCCGGTGAGAAAGGCGATGACCTCGTTCGCGATCCGCACACGGTCGCCACGCCACGGGAAATGGTTGGCGCCGTCGACCACGACGAAGTCGGCATGCGGAATCGCCGCGGCGAGTTCTCTGCCGAGCTCGAGTCGAATCGCCCGATCGTCCCGGCGGTGAAGGACGAGGGTCGGCACGCCGATCTCGCCCAGCTCAGCGGAGCAGTCGAACGTGTACAGGGCCTTCAGCGAAGCGGCAGCCTGATCAGCGGTTGTGCAGCGACGCTGGAACTCGGCGAACTCGGCGCGCTCCTGCCAGGTCGATTCAGGGAGGAAGAGGTCCGCGAGTACACGCGACCCGAGGCCCCAGTGCCTCTGCGTCGCGGCGATCAACGTGTCGCGCACGGCCGGGGGCGAGATGTCGGCACCACGGGCGTAGCCGCCGCACAGCACGAGCTTCTCGACACGCCCGGGATGGCGCGCAGCGTAGACCGCTGCGGCGGCGCATCCCGACGACCCGGCAAGCAACGTGAAGCTGTCGAGTTGGAGTGCATCGACGAGCCCGGCAAGTGCGCGGTATTCCGCTTCGAGGGTTGCCGGTGGTGCACCGGCACCGCCCGACAGCCCCGTGCCGGGCCGGTCGTAGCGGATGACGGTGCGATGGCGTCCGAGACGTTCCAGGTAGTCCCGGAAGCCGGCGTCCGCCCAGTTGAGCCGGAGGTGACTGCACCACCAACCCGCCACCACGAGCGCCGGACCAGAGCCAGTCGCTGCCCAGGCGACGGGTGTGCCGTCGAATTCGACGTAGCGGACGAAGAGGTCATCGCTCATCAGCCTGCCCTCGGGCTCGTCCAACCTGACGGAGCGCAGGTCTGGGTGGTCGGGGTGAGGAGTCTCCACCCCCCGGCGCATGAGATCGATCATCCTTCTGCCTTTCGACTGGTGTCCCGCATCAGACGGCGACCCGGGCGTGGTTCCTCGGTGTTGGCATGGCGACTTCGACCCACGTCACCTCGGCGGACGCGACGGTGCGTCCGGCGCCGTCGAGGACGGCGGAGGCGGTGCGGTGCGAGCGAGTGCCCTTGCCGGTACGCCAGCCGACGACGACGAGTCGCTCGTCGGCGTCGACCGCGCGCTCGACGTGCGCGGTCAGCTGCCCCGTGACCGCGACGGTACGGCTGGGCAGCAGATCAGACGGGAAGCTGGTGCAATCCAGCGCACCCCAGAGGATCTCAGGGCGCAGGGCGCCGTTCACGGCGAACCGGGGCGGTGCCGAGAGCGGAGCGATCAGCACATCGCGGAGGCGACGGGAGTTGCCGAAGACGACGCCGATACCGTCGGGCCGGGTCGGAGAGCAGACCACGCAGTCCGAGAACAGGTGACGAACACCGACGAACGGGTGGCGCTGAGATGCCTCGAGTGCCTCCGTGAAGGAGGGTGCGAGCGGGGCCTCGTGTCGAAATGGGGCGATCGGCTCGGCTTTCGCGATGAGCGTGTCGTCGTGCGCGATCGAGACCATGCCGCTCGGGCCATCGTGCACGGCCAGGTCGGCATCGAGCGGAATGGGATTCAGCAGTCGCACTCGGGCGGAGCCGCCGACGAGTTGTGCGAACATGCCCGATGCGATGCCGCCCTGCGCGGCATCCACCAGACCGTTGAGATGGGGAGCGATGCGTATGGATGTCATGCCATCAGTCCAGTGCTCGGTCTTCGCCTGTGGCATCGCTCGGACGAGCCAGATCGGGATGGCCGGTTCGGGCCATCCGATCTCGGTTCGCGCTCGGGGTTGCGTGTGGGATCTCGTCGATCGAGTAGTACACCGGGATGCCGCGCTCGCGTGCGATCGCGACGTCGCGATCGGCCCCGTGGGAGTCACCGGCAAGCCGCAGCACGGCGTTGCAGTGCTGCAGGAGACGCTCGGCGGTGGGGTACATCACCTCGCTGGCCAACGGATCGGCCGGCCCGCTCGCCCCCGCGCGTGCCAACACCGGGAGCGCGACCCACTCGCCGATGATGGGCACGTGCCCGGCCTCGAAGATCGGCCAGGCGGCGCTCTCGAGGCGCTCGAGGTTCTGCGCCATCAGATCGAGGCGCCCGTTCGTGCCGGATGAGTAGGGGCCGGCGATCAGGATCAGCAAAGGCTTCCGCACAATCGGCATGATACAGTAAAAACGTGCACAAACAGGAAGGATCGATGATGCTGGCTGCGTCGCGGAAAAGTCTGCTTCTGGACCGTCTGCGCCGAGACGGGCGCATCATCGCGAAAGAGGTGGCCGCCGAGCTGGGTCTCTCCGAAGACAGCATTCGGCGCGATCTGCGCGAACTCGACGCGGCCGGTCTCGCGGTGCGTGTGTACGGGGGCGCGCTCCCGGCCTCCCCGGCCGTCGCCGACTACGCGACCCGCACCGCCGTCGCAACCGACAGCAAGCGGCGGGTTGCCGGTATCGCCGCCGCACTCATCGAGGACGGCGCGACGATCATTCTCGACGGCGGCACCACGACGCTCGCGATGGTCGAGGCACTCCCGAGAACCTTCCGTGGCACGATCATCACGCACAGCCCGACCATCGCTGCAGCACTTCTGGACCACGACGCCGACGTGTTCCTCATCGGGGGACAGCTGTTCAAGCACTCCGCGGTGGCCTGCGGTGCAGCCGCAGTCGAAGCGGCGGAAAGGATCAGCGCCGATCTGTTCTTCCTCGGCGTCACCGGCGTGCATCCCACGACCGGGCTGACGACGGGGGATGCGGATGAGGCCGCGATGAAGCGCGCGCTCGCATCACGCGCCGCCGAGACGTATGTGCTCGCCAGCGACGAGAAGATCGGCGCAGCGTCGCGCTATGCGGTCCTGCCGCTCGACGCGGTCGCTGGCGTCATCACCGATCTGTCGACGAACGACCCGATGTCGCGAGAACTCATCGACGCCGGCGCAAGGCTGATTCACTCCAGCGCGGTTTCGGGTCGCAGCTGATCGGCCGGTGGGCCGCCGCCACCCTCAGAATCCCCCGTTCGCGACCCGGTTCGCGATCGCCCACCAGCCGTAGGGGATGCCGGTCGGGTTCACGGCGACGCCGAGACCGAGCGTCGAGGCATCCGGAACACCGGCGAGCCAACCGATGACGAGGTCGATGCGGCCGGGCCGTCTTCCGGTCGCCGCCGCGTCGCGGCGGGCCGACCGCTCCCAGAGCAGGTTCGCCTGGGATGGGGTGAGCCGTTGGAATGCGGCGACCTCGGCCGTGGTGATCGCCGATCGACGGTGCGGCTGCTCGCGCTCGTACCGCTTCACCACCCGGATGTCTCGAACCGATGCTTGGAACATGGCGGCCTCTCGACGGCTCGTGCGATGCGGGTGCCGGGGGTGCCGGTGACGGCACCCCCGGCGGGGTGTGCGATTCAGAGGTTGGCCAGCAGCGCGGCGGCCGCCCAGACTCCGCACTTGTGCGTGAGGGCGAAGTCGCGCTCGACCTTCGACGCGGGCGTCTCGAGGGAGACGATGCGCGGGTTCAGCGCCTTGAACTGCGGCCACTGCACCGCCTCAGTCGACGGCGAGCCGATCGCGGCGAACTGCACCCACGCGGCGCGCATGTTCGCGGCGAGCTGCTCCTGGTCGGGTGAGAGCCCGCCGGGCAGCTGCGAGTTCGGGAGGTCGAACAGGTACTGCAGCTCCGACTGGTGCGTCGCGGCGAACGGTGCGCCCAGGCCGTCGGGGACATCGCGCTGGGGGGCCAGCGCGTCGTTGAACTCGTATGCGAACGTCGGCACGTATCGCGAGGCGGCGATGTCGAGCGCATACGCGGGGCACGAGAAGTTCGCGTCGGAGTTCAGCGTGCTGAACGCGTGCGCGGGGGTCGCGTACTTCGACAGCGGGTACGCCGCCGCGATCAACTTCGCCTTCGTCGTGCTGATGCCGAAGTTCGTCGCGATCGTCGATACGTAGTTCGAGGCGTCGATCGGGCCGGGAAGCAGGATCGTGGCGCCCTTCGTCACGCTTCGACCGATCGTGGTGAAGATCCGCTCCTCCTGCGTGTTCGTGCCGTTGATGATGGGCACACGATTGAACCGACCGGTGGCGATCGCCGAGCCGACCGATTCGCGCAGCACCGTCCCGTCGACGTAGCCCGGCGTGAACGAGGCCTGCTCGTGGGCGACGAGCGTGTCGACCGACACCGCGCGCAGGCACTCGGCGGACTGGTCGGGGCATCCGACCGCAACCGCGCTGGCCTGGCCGGCCTGCTCGGCCTGTGCGAGCGACTGCTGCTGGAGTGCGAACGCACCCGCCTGGATCACCGCGCGGTGGAACAGGCCTTTCGCCCCGGGGGAGGCCAGTTGTGCGAGCACCGAGAGACCACCGGCCGAGTGACCGACGATCGTCACGTTGTCGCGGGCGCCGCCGAACTGATCGATGTTCTGCTGCACCCAACGCAGGGCCGCCTGCTGGTCCTGGTAGCCGAAGTTGCCGGTGCTTGCGCCCGGGCCGTCGGCGAGTGCGGGATGCGCGAGGAATCCGAGCAGCCCGAGTCGGTAGTTGAACGTGACGACGATCGCGCCGTCGCCCGCGAGCTTCGTGGGGTCGTAGTCGGCGCCCTCACCGTACGAGAAGCCGCCACCGTGGATGTACACGATGACCGGCAGCTCGCTGCTCGCCGCGGCATCCCTTGCCGGGGCGGTCACGTTCAGGTAGAGGCAGTCCTCGCTCTGCCCCCACGGGCTCGGCGGAGCCTGTGGGCACACCGGCGGGAACACGGTCGCGTCACGGGTGTCGGTCCATGAGGCGACCGGCTGCGGGGGAGTCCACCGCAGTTCACCGGTCGGCGGAGCCGCATACGGGATGCCGCGGAACTCGACGCCGGTGGGCGTGGCGATGCCCTGCACGGGCCCGTCCGCGGTCTGCACGACGGGCGCGTCGGGCGTGTCGGGCGCGTCGCTGGATGAACCGCTCGACGCCGTGGCGCTGAGGGTCTCGGCGTGGGCAGGCGGGACGATCGACGCCCAACAGGCGACGAGCACGACGATCGCGGCGGCGACCGCTGCGATCGAGAAGGCGATGCGCTTCGCGTCGACGGCGCGTGCCGACGTGCGAGCGACTCGGGAATGGGTGTGGATGTTCATGGCTCCACGGTCGTGCAACCGTTCCCGGGGGGCACCTGTGCCGGTGACGGGGAAGCCCCCCGGTATTCTGCCGTCGGGATGCCCGGGTGTCCGGTGCGCGGGTCCGTCGGGGCGGCTACGCGGGTGCGGGCTGCGTGACCCGCATGGCACGTGCGAGCTGTCGTCGAGACGAGACGTCGAGTTTCACGAAGACCTTGCGGAGGTGCCATTCGACGGTGCGCGGGCTGAGGAAGAGCTGCTCGCCGATCTCGGGATTCGTGCTGCCCGACGCAGCGAGCAGGGCGATCTGGCGCTCCTGTGCGGTGAGCTCGTCGACGGGGCTCGCCGCCGGCTTGTGCACCACCTCGCCGGTGGCGGCGAGCTCGCGCCGGGCACGCTCCGCGAACCCGTCGCCGTGGGTCTCCACGAAGAGCTGGTGCGCGAGCCGCAGATGCTCGCGCGACTCGACGCGACGGTTCCGACGGCGCAGCCACTCGCCGTAGAGCAGGTGCGCGCGAGCGAGCGCGGTGCGGATCCGCGTGCGCCCGAGGCGCTCGATCGCTTCGAGGTGGAGCGGTTCGGCCAGGTCGGCGGCGGCGACGAGGGCTGCGGAGCGAGCCGCGAGCCCCCGGGCCCAGTCGGTATCGGATGCCGCGGCGAGCTCTTCGAGCCGACCGAGCGCCTCCGTCCCGAGCTCGGGGGAACCCGCGCGTACGGCGGCTTCGACCCGCTCGGGCAGGATCCATCCGGCGAGCCCGAGGTCGTACGGGTGACCGGCCGCCGAGTCCGTGGCTGCGAGCGCCTCGGGGTAGCGCCCGAGCGAGTTGTACAGCATCGCGTCCTGCCACGCGACCGTGGTGAACCACTGCCCCTCACCGCGCTCGAGGATCTCGGGCCGCAGCCGTTCCGTCACCTCGGCCTTCGTGCGCTCGTCGCCCCGGAACGTGGCGAGCCAGCCGCTGCGCGTCATCGACGTCGGCATGCCCGTCGCTTCGACGATCGGCTGCAGCTCCTGCGCGACGGACATCGCCTCGTCCGTCCGGCCGCTGAGCAGCAGCACCGACGCGCGCTCCGCCATCAGCAGCGGAAGCTGCGAGAACGCGCCCTGGGTGCGGCTGATGCGCACCGCTCGTGCGGCGAGCAGGTCGTAGGCCGAGTCGTCGAGCAGGGCGCGCGCGACGGCGCAGGCGATGGGCAACCACTGCAGCAGTCCGCCGGGGGGCGCGGCGTCCTCGCCGAGCCCGCGGCGCGGGTCGGGTTCGGCGGCCGGCCCGGCCGGATCGTCGGACTCGGCGAACGCCACGAGCCGATCGAGCCCGCTTCGCAGCGTCGGGGCCGCAGCCGCGTACCCGTCGACGATGAGCACCGCGAGCCCGTGCAGTGCTTGCCGTGCGGCGCGGGCGGGCCCGCTGAGCGGCGGCGCCGGGTCGGCCGCGAGCACCGCCGCCGCCACCTCGGCGGGCCCGACCTCTTCGGCGTGCGTTCCCGCGGAGAGCGCGGCGATCACCGCGTCCGCGTAGGTCGCCAGGGCGGTCTCTCCGTCGTGTCGTTCGAGCAGGCGCGCGGCGGTCACTAGGCGCGCCGCGGCGCCGCGGCCGCGAGTCGTGCTCGAGGCCACGTGCGCGCGCACCAGCTCGATGCGGGCACGCTGGTGCTCGTCGAGCAATTCGGGCTCGGTCAGGTCGAGCAGTCGCAGCGCATCGGACATCGCTCCCGCCCGGTACAGGTCTTCAGCGGCCATCAGCGCGCGTCTCGAGCGCATCGTCGGGTCGGGCGTGAGCTCAGCGCCGCGCGCATGGAAGGTCGCGCCGGCGGCCAGCCCGCCACGCGCCTGCGCTCGTCGGGCGGATCGGACCAGGTCGGCGGCGACCTCCTCGTCGAACCCGATCGCCGCTTCGGCCAGGTGCCACGCCCGTCGGTCGGGATCGGCGGACGCATCGGCACTCGCGGCGAGCGCGCGATGCACCGCGCGTCGGGCGCCGACGGGGCTCGCGCGCACGACCGCGGAGCGGATGAGCGGATGCCGGAACCTGACGCGCGCGCCGAACTCGATCAGCGTCTCCTCGATCGCGGGGCTCATCGCATCCGCCTCGATGCCGAGCGAGCCCATCGCCCGTTGGATCAGGACGGGATCACCCACCGGCTCCACCGCGGCGACGAGGAGCGCCGAGCGCGTCTCGGCCGGAAGCTCGCCGATGCGGTCGACGAACGTGTCCTCGATGCGGCTCGTCACGCTCGCTGCCGCCGTCATGCCGTAGCCGCCCGCGATCTCGACCGCCCGCTTGCCGCGCGAGAGCTCGATGAGCGCCAGGGGGTTGCCCCTGGTCTCGGCGACCAGCCGGTCGCGGACGTCGGGATCGAGCGGGCCCGAGATCACGGACGCGAGCAGCCGCCGGGCGTCGGCGTCCTCGAGGCCCTCGAGGACGAGGTCCTCGATGCCGGCGAACGCGTCGTCGACGGGCTCGCGCACCGCGAAGACGATGCCGACCGACTCCGCCACGATCCGCCGCGCGACGAATGCGAGCACCTGTGCGGACGCCCGGTCGAGCCACTGCGCATCGTCGACCAGGCACAGCAGCGGTCGCGACGCCGCCGCGTCGGCGAGCAGTCCGAGCACCGCGAGCCCGACGATGAACCGGTCGGGTGCGTCCCCATTGCGCAGGCCGAACGCGACTCCGAGCGCCGCCGCCTGCGGCGCGGGCAGCGCGTCGATGCCGTCGAGCAGGGGAACGCACAGCTGGTGCAGACCGGCGTAGGCGAGTTCCATCTCGGATTCGATGCCCGTCGAGCGCAGCACCCTGCAGGCGGTGGCGCGGTCGGACGCGTAGTCGAGCAGCGCCGACTTGCCGGCACCGGCCTCGGCACGCAGCACGAGGGCGCGGCTCTGGCCGCCGCCGAGGCTCGCGAGCACGCGGTCGATCGCCTCGCACTCGCGCCGACGGCCCAGCAGTTGCGGGGCGGGCGCGCGGTGCTCCATGCTCGCCGATCCTATTGGGTTCACCGGCTCGCTCCCACTCCGCGGCTCAGTCCTGCAACCGTCGGATGAGGTCGATGGAGCGGATGACCCACCGCTCGCCGTCGCGGAGGTAGGTCTGGTGCATCCGGCAGTACCCGTGGTGCGCGCGGCCTGCCGCCGAGCCGTCCTGGCCGACGACGTACTCCGCCGCCCAGACGGCCTCGGCTCGCGACTCGGCTCGAAGGGTCAGCTCGCCCCCGAACGAATGCACGACGAGCGTGCCGCTGCCGGCCTCGACGTCGATCGTCGCGCCGATATGCGGACTGAGGGCGAACCATGCCAGCGAACCATCCGGTTCGTACACGCGCAGCTGCCCGTCGGCGGCGAAGCATCGTTCGAACTCGTCCCACGCGCGGTCGCCCGCCGCGCGACAGAGCCGACCCTGCAGCGAGCGGAGCTCCTCGAAGACGAGCAGCCGAGCCAGATGGGCCGAGCGTTCGGTCATTCAGGCAGCTCCTGGCCCGCGGCCGCCCGCACCATGTACTCGGCGTACCACTCGGGCCAACCGGCATCCTCGTGGCCGATCCTGGCCTCGTGCGCGCCGTGCGCCTCCGCGGCCGCGCGCAGTGCGGCCGCCAGCTCGGCGGGGGAGTCGTAGCGGGTCTGCACGACCCGGCCCGGGATCCGCTGGGTGACCTCCTGCACCAGCCACTCGTTGCCGTCGGGGTCCTCGAACGCGATCCACGAGCCGTACGAGCTGCGGTCGGGTGCGAGGCCGGGCACGCGCGCGATGGTGCCGCCGTGGTGGAAGACGCCGGTCTCATCGTGGAAGACCTCGCTGACGAGGGCCCCACCGGCCGCGAGCTCCTCACGCGCCGCTTCGATGTCGGATGCCACGAGCTGCAGCCCGCGGACCGAGCCGGGTGCGGCCTCCGTCACGCCGGTGCCGAAGATGATCGACGTCGGCGACCCGGGAGGCGTGAACTCGACGACCCGGTAGCCGGGTGCGATGTCGAGGTCGACGTCGAGCGTCCAGCCGAGCCCGGCGTAGAACGCCTTCGCCCGGTCGACGTCCGAGACGGGGATGACGACGACCTCGAGCTTCAGGGCAGGGGCCGCGTCTCGCACCTCGGCATCGGTGCGAGTCGTCTCGGTCGCGGTCGTTTCGGTGTCCATGGGAAGGGTTCCTTTCTCTGCGTGCATCGGTTCGTTGTCTCGAGGATGCTTCGCCGTCGCGTTCGGCGCGCCCGTCGGACTCACTGGCGCGCCCCCGGGTCGCCCCGACGGCCGCGCCGCCGGTCAGAGGCCGAAGTCCCAGAAGTCCCAGCCGCCGGAGGGATCGCCGATCGCTCCGCCCGGGTCGCCCCAGGAGGTCCATGCCGCCGAGGCGATCGCGTACCAGGCGACGGTGTCGAGCAGGGACGCGCCGACCCACCCGTGCTGGTCGGTGCCGGCGGGTGTTCGCTCGAGCGAGCGTACGGTCGCGGCCGGTCGACGCCGGCCGGCCCGTGCGACCGAGCGCGCCAGGTTGGCGGGGTTCGCGTCGACGGGCCGCTCGTCGCTCTGCTCGGCGTCCGCCGTGAGCCGCTCGAACAGCAGGTCGAGCTGTGCCGGCGTAAGCCGCTCGAACGCCTCGACGTGGGCGCGTTCGATGACGTCGGGCGGTGCGGTGCGCAGCATCCGCTGGTAGCGCTCGACGGCGCGCGCATCGCCGATGGTCGCGCCCGCCGGCAGCGCCTCGGTGTCGAGCTCGACCTTGCGGCCGAAGATCCGGTCGATCCATCCCATGGACGGTCCCCTTCGTGTGGTCGCTGACCGGCGCGGGCTCGCGCCCGTACCGGTCCTCATGCGGCGGCCGCCGTCTGGGCCCGGAGCGGGCCGCTGAACGACTTGCGCAGCGCGCCCGGTGCGACGAGCGGCAGGAGCAGCGCGAGCACCTTGGCCTTGAAGGCAGTCGGTCGGCGGGTGAGCTCGACATCGACCCGGGTGCGGTCGCCCTCTGGGGTGAGCTGGAACACCCAGCCGCCGCCGGGGCCGAAGACCTTCGAGTCGAGCGTGGTGATCGCGACGCGATTCGCGGCGGCGTCCCATTCGTAGTGCGCGTGCTCCCACGCGGAGGCGGTGCCCTCCGTCACGTCGGCCCAGTTCTGCCCGAGCGCGTGCACCTCGAAGTGGTCGGCGTCGATCGTCGGCCAGTTCTCGGCACGTGCCGGGCTGAAGTCGGTGAGCACCGCCATGAGTTCTGGTGCGCTCAACGTGGAGGTGAGGTGGAATCTGACGGTCGTCATGAGCTTTCCCTTCCGATGCCCGACCTGCTGGTCGGTCGTGCCGATCGGTCGGCACCGCACCACGTTCCCGCGAGAGCTGCCACCGACGCGCCCGGGTGGATGACCGGTCGACCCCCCGGGGATCACGGGCGGCATGGCGACCGGGGCTCGACCCGGGCGCGGCCCCGGCACCGTCACGGGCGCGATCCCGCCGCCCTGCGGCGCACGCTGGACGACAGTGCCGGCGAAGGTCCGGCGCGAAGGGACGGACTCATGAACGAGCAACAGGGACGACGGAGCGACACTCTGGTCTGGCTGATCACGGGAAGCTCGCGCGGCTTCGGCAGGCGGATCGTCGAGGCCGCCCTCGACCGCGGCGACCGTGTCGTCGCGACCGCTCGACGAACCACGTCACTCGACGACCTCGCGGCACGGTACGGTTCCGACCGACTGCTGGTCGCCGAACTCGACGTCACCGATGCCGACGCGGCGACCCAGGTCGTCGGTCGTGCCGTCGACCGATTCGGACGGCTGGACGTCGTCGTCGACAACGCGGGCTACGCGAACAGCGGCTCCATCGAGGAGACGCCGGCGGCGGACTTCCGGGAGCAGATCGAGACGAACTTCTTCGGCGTGGTCAACGTCACCCGCGCGGCGCTGCCGCTGATGCGCGCGCAACGTTCGGGGCTGTTCCTGCAGTTCTCATCCGTGGGCGGTCGCATCGGCGGCACCCCGGGACTCGGCGCGTACCAGGCGGCGAAGTTCGCCGTCGAGGGCTTCTCCGAGGTGCTCGCGGCGGAATCGGCGCCATTCGGCGTCGGCGTCGTCATCGTCGAGCCCGGCGCGTTCCGCACCGACTGGCAGGGCGACTCGATGACGATGCATCCGGTCGGCCCCGACTACGAGGCGACGATCGGCCGCATCCACGAGCAGCGCCGGCAGAGCGACGGCACGCAGCCCGGCGACCCCGCCCGTGCGGCGCGCGTGCTCGTCGACCTCGCCCACGGCGACCTCGGCCGGGCCCACGACGGGCTTCCGATGCGCCTGCTGCTCGGCGGCGGCGCGGTCGACCGGGTGCTCAGCGGCGAGCGGCGCCGCCTCGAGGAGGCGGTCGCGTGGGCCGACGTCAGCAGGTCGGCGGACTTCCCGGCGGCCGAGTCCGGCACGACCGACGTCGACACGACGACGGAGGGAACGGCAGCATGAGCGACATCCCGACCTGGTTCATCACCGGGGCCGGCAGCGGCCTCGGGGCCGCGCTCGCCGAGCGCGCGCTCGAGGCCGGCGACCGGGTCGTGCTCGCGGCCCGGCGCGGGCACGACCTCTCCGCCGTGCGGATGCGCCACCCCGAGACCGCCTTCGTCGTCGAGCTCGATGTCATCGACGCTGAACAGCGACGCGAGGCGGTCGCCGCGGCGGAGACGTGGGCCGGCGGCATCGACGTCCTCGTGAACAACGCCGCGATCGACTTCCTCGGCGCGCTCGAGGAGCAGGACCAGCGAGACATCCGCGCCCAGTTCGACGTGAACGTGTTCGCGCCGATCGAGCTGACCCGACTCGTGCTGCCGGGCATGCGAGCACGCCGCTCGGGCACCATCGTCAACATCTCGTCGATGGACGGCATCTCGAGCCTGGCCGCCAACGGGTACTACTCGACCACGAAGTTCGCGCTCGAGGGGTTCACCGAAGCGCTCTGGCAGGAGATCGAGCCGATCGGGCTGCGAGCGTTCCTCGTCGAGCCCGGGTCGTTCCGCACGGGGATCGAGCAGCGCACCCACGTCTCCGGGCAGGCCATCGCCGACTACGACGCCACCTCGGGGGCCTTCATCCGGGCGGTGACGGCCGTGCGGCCCGAGCAGTTCCCCGGCGACCCCGCCCGTGCGGCCGACGCGATCATCGCCAACGTGCGCGCCGCCGAGCCGCGGCACTGGCTGATCCTCGGCAGCGACGCGTACCGCCGCATCGGCGACAAGCTGGCTCGCTTCCACGCCGAGTTCGACGCGGGGCGCGAGCTCGCGGCATCCACCGACTATCCGGGCAGCGGACCGGCGGTGCTGTGAACGGGCAGGTCGACGATGCTGTGAACGCCGTGACCGGCGCGACGGGCGAGCGCGCGGATGCCCGACGCGACGGCGATCGCGTGACGATGTTCGAGATCTTCTTCGACCTCGTCTTCGTGCTGGCGCTCATGCGCGTCGTCGACCTCATGGAAGCTCAGCCCACCCCGGCCGGTTTCGGTCGGGGCGTGCTGTTGCTCCTGCTGCTCTGGTGGGCGTGGTGCGCCTACATCTGGCTCGGCAACCGCGTGCGGCTGGACCGCGGCCGCGTGGTCGTCGCCATCCTCGTGGCGATGTGCGCGCTCTTCGTCGCCGCACTGGCGATCCCCGGCGCGTGGGAGTCGCCCGCCGGAACGCTCAGCCCGGCGCTCGTGCTCGCGGTCGCGTTCATCGTGGTGCGGGCGAGCTATTTCGCGGTGTTCCTCTCGACCTCCGGCCGGGACCGGCGACTGCGCACGCAGTTGCTCATCGATGCCATTCCGCAGACCGGCTCGAGTGCGCTCCTGATCGTCGGGGCAGTGCTCGGCGGCGACCTGCAGAGCGTGTGCTGGGCCGTCGCATTCGGGCTCGACTTCGGCGTCGGATGGCTCGCCTCGCGGTACAACGGCTGGCGCGTCGCGAGCCCGGCGCACTTCGTCGAGCGACACGGCCTGGTGCTCATCATCGCGCTCGGCGAGACGGTGCTCTCGTCGGGTGCCGGGCTCGGTTCGACGATGCGGGATTCCGCGGTCGAGCCCCGGTCGATCGCCGCAGCCCTGCTCGCCTTCGCGATCGTGCTCGGCATCTGGTGGTCGTACTTCCGCGGGCCGTCCATCGCAGCGCACCGTGCCCTCCTCCGGGCGGCACCCGCTCGTCGGCCCGCGCTCGCCCGCGACGGATACACGCTCGGGCACCTGCCGCTCGTCGCCGGCACCGTCTTCGTCGCGCTCGGGGTCCGGCTCCTCCTCGAGGACATCGCCGTCGCACCCGCGGCCCCGGCGCACTGGGGTGCGATCGCGGCGCTGAGCGGCGGGCTCGCGTGCTACCTGCTCGGGCTCGGACTCTTCGCGCGGCTCGCGACCGGCGCGTGGAGCCGCGCTCCCCTCATCGCCGGCGTCCTGACCATCGTGCTCGGCGCGGTCGCCCTCGGGCTCGCGTCACTGGCGGCACTCGCGCTCTCCGCCGCACTCGTCGTGATCGCCGCGCTCGCCACCGCGTCGCAGACACGTCGCACGGCGGTCTGATCGCCGCGGCCGGATAGGATCGGAGGACCATGGAGATCGAGGTCGACAGACTCTAGCCGCCGGACACCGGTGGCCGTTCACGATCAGCAGGAGCCCTCAGCGCTCCCGAGTGAGCGACCCCTCCGACGCGTCGCCTGTTGCGACGACGTTCCGGCGCGCACCGCACCAGTCATCCACCCCACTGCCGCACGCGGCAGAAGGAGCATCACCATGCCATCGAAACCCGCCATCACCCTCCGAGACCTGTCGTTCGAGTGGCCCGACGGGACCATCGCACTCGACCGTCTCGACGCCACCTTCCCCTCGGGTCGCACCGGCCTGGTCGGCCGGAACGGGGCCGGCAAGTCCACCCTGCTCCGGCTGATCGCCGGAGAGCTCCAGCCGACCTCTGGTCAGATCGACACCGTCGGCGACGTCGGCTACCTGCCGCAGACCCTGACGCTCACCACCGACTCCACCATCGCCGAGTTGCTCGGCATCGACCACGCAGTGACGGCCCTCCGGGCCATCGAGGCGGGCGACGTCGACGAACGGCACTTCGACGCCATCGGCGACGACTGGGACATCGAGGCCCGCGCCGACGAGGCGCTCGCCGAGATCGGATTCACGGCCGCCGACCTCGGCCGCCGCGTCGCCGAGGTCTCGGGCGGCGAGGCGATGCTCATCGCGATCACCGGCCTGCGACTGAGGCGCACCGCCATCACCCTCCTCGACGAGCCGACGAACAACCTCGACCGGCCCACCCGCGAGAAGCTCGCCGACATCGTCGATGCGTGGCCCGGCACGCTCGTGGTGGTGAGCCACGATCTCGAGCTGCTCGAGCACATGGACGACACCGCAGAGCTCCATGCCGGCCGTCTCGAGGTGTTCGGCGGCCCCTACGGCGCCTGGCGGGCGTACCGCGAGCAGGAGCAGGCGGCGGCGACGCAGGCCGCCCGGGCCGCGCAGCAGGCGCTGAAGGTCGAGAAGCGGCAGCGCGTCGAAGCCGAGACCAAGCTCGCCCGTCGCGAGCGCACCGCCAAGAAGACCCAGCAGGACGGCGGGATCCCGAAGATCCTCGCGGGCGCCCGTGCCAACAGGGCCCAGGGGTCCGCCGGGTCGATGCGGTCGACGCTCGACGACAAGGTCCGCGCGGCACAAGCCGCTGTCGACGCGGCGGACGCGCGCGTCCGCGACGAGCAGCACATCCACCTCACGCTGCCCGACCCCGACGTGCCTCGCGGGCGACGCATCGCCGAGATCCATGGCCCGAACCGCACGATCGTCATCCAGGGGCCCGAGCGCGTCGCGCTCGTCGGGCCGAACGGCGCCGGCAAGTCGACCCTCATCGGCCGGCTGCTCGACAGCGGCAGCAGCGCTGGCGACGGCACCGGCAGCGAGCCGACCGACGGGCGGCCGCACGGAGCCCTGCTCACCGACCGGGTCGGCTACCTCCCGCAACGGCTCGACGGCCTCGACGAGACCGCGAGCGCGCTCGACAACGTGCAGGCGGTCGCTCCGGGCAGCACGCCCGGGGCCATCCGCAATCAGCTGGCGCGGCTGCTGATCCGCGGCAGCAGCGTCGACCGGCCCGTGGCATCGCTGTCGGGCGGCGAGCGTTTCCGCGTGTCGTTGGCCCGGCTCCTGCTCGCCGACCCGCCCGCGCAGCTGCTGATCCTCGACGAGCCGACGAACAACCTCGACATCGAGAGCGTCGAGCACCTGGCGGAAGCCCTCGACGGCTACCGCGGCGCACTGCTGGTGGTCAGCCACGATCGGGCGTTCCTGGATCGACTGGCGATCGACACGGTCATCGAGCTCGATCCGGCCGGGCGGATCCGCGATCGAGGCGGGCGCGAGGGCTGACCTCGCCCTGTGCGCACGAGAAGGCGGGCGTCGCCGGCGAAACCGGAAACGCCCGCCTTCGTCGTCGTCAGGACGCCGCGGGAACCGTCGCGGCGACCGCCGCCAGGATCGTCTCGGCGACCGCCTCGGGCTGCGAGACGCTGATCGCGTGGGATGCGCCGGCGATCTCGCGGGTGCCGCGGGACGAGGCGCGTTCCGCGCCGACGCGATGCACGGCGACGGGGATGTTGAGATCGGCGTCGCCGTACACGAACCACGATGGGATGCTCCGCCACGCGGGCTGCTCGGTGGGCAGCCCCTGCGTGAGCGCGGCCTCGGTCACCGGTCGCTGGGTGGCCGCCATGAGCGCGGCCTCGGCTTCGGGGACATCCGCGGCGAACTGGTGATGGAACGCTTCCCGGCGGATCGCGAACTCGGTCCCGCCGCTCGCGAGCGGATACGCGACCAGCGCATCGCCGAGCGTGCTGCCGGGTTCGCTGTTCGACAGTTCGAGTGCGCTCTGGCTGGGCTCGGGCACGAATGCCGCGACGTACACGAGTCCGACGACGGCGTCGTTGCGGGACGCCGCCTCGGTGATCACGAGTCCGCCGTACGAGTGCCCGACGAGCACGACCGGTCGATCGATCGCAGCGACCACGTCGCGCACGTATGCGGCGTCGCCCGAAAGGCTGCGCAGCGGGTTCGCCGCGGCGATCGCATCGATACCGCGCTCGGTGAGCCGCGAGATCACGCCGTTCCAGGACGCGGACTCCGCGAATGCGCCGTGCACCAGCACGACGACGGGGTGTTGAGTGTTCATGCTCTCTCCTTCTTCTGGATCGGTGTGCTCATCACCGATCTCATGCCGGATGCTCCGGCATGGCTGTCGCCCATCACGGCTGCCGTGACATCCGATGGACGTCGACGATCGCGCGCGCGAACTCGCGCGGCGCCTCCTGGGGCAGGTTGTGTCCGACCCCGCCGCCGACCACCCGGTGCTCGTACGCGGCGGTGAACTTGGACGCGTACACGGCGGCATCCGGATGCGGTGCGCCGTTGGCGTCGCCCTCGAGCGTGATCGTCGGCACGCCGACGGTCGGGGCGGTCGCGAGGACCGTCTCGACTTCGTCGAACCGCGGGTCCCCGCCGGCGAGCCCGAGGCGCCATCGATAGTTGTGGATCACGATGTCGACGTGGTCGGGGTTGTCGAAGGCGACCGCGCTCGCATCGAACTCGGCGTCGTCGAACGACCACTGCGGGGAGGCGAGTCGCCAGATCAGCTTCGCGAAGTCGCGACGGTACCGGTCGTAGCCTTGGCGACCCCGTTCGGTCGCGAAGTAGTACTGGTACCACCACTGCAGCTCGGCCGCCGGCGGAAGCGGGGTCGCCCCGGCGGCACGGCTGCCGATGAGGTAGCCGCTCACCGAGACGAGTCCGATGATCCGGCCCGGGTGGAGCACGGTGAGGATGTCGGCGGTCCGCGCGCCCCAATCGAACCCGGCCACGATCGCATGCTCGACGCCCACGGCATCCAGGAAGTCGATCGCATCGGCCGCGAGCACCGACTGCTGCGCGTTCCGGGGCGCGTGCTCGTCACGGAAGCGCGTGGAACCGTGCCCGCGAAGATACGGCACGAGCACGCGGTAGCCCCGCTCGGTCAGCAGCGGCACGACCTCGGCGAAGCTGCGGATGTCGTACGGCCAGCCGTGCAGGAGCAGCACCGGTGTGCCGTCCCGCAGGCCCGCGTCGAGGTATCCGACGCGGAGCGCGCCCGCGTCGACGAACCGGAGTTCGGCGAACGGGTCGGCGACTGGTGCGTCCGCCCGGGTCGCCTGGGAAGCGGCGGGTGATGACGTCATGGCGATGCTCCTGTCGTCCACTCGTCAGAGCGAGGCCAGCGCGTCGCGGAGCGTCGCGGTCCAGGCCTCGGCGGTGGACGGGTCGGAGAGCGAACCGTGATGTCCGGGGAACACCGCGAACGGTGCGCCCGCGCCCTCGGCGACCGCGCGAGCGGTGCGCCCGAACGGCAGGTCGAGGCTGAGTCGCCCGGCGCCGGCGACGAGCTTCACGCCGTTGCGGCGGATCCTGTCGAGGTCGGGCAGGTAGTCCGTGAGCGGCAGCATCTGGTGCTTCATGTAGTAGTCGGCGAAGTCGATTCCGGGCACCTGCTCCGCTCCGGGGCGGATCGCCGCGACCTCGGCGGCCGTGAACGGCTCGCCGGCGTTGAAGGGCAGCTGCGTCAGGAGCAGGAAGTCGAAGAACGCCGCTTTGCTGCCCTCCGTCCAGGCCGTCCGGTAGATCTCGGCGATGCGGGTCTGGAGCTCGTCCGTGTCGGGCAGGAGCCGAACGACGGGCGGTTCGTGCGTGACGACGCCGGCGACGACGTCGGGATGGTTCGTCGCGAGCTCGAGACCGACCTCCGCGCCGGCGCTGCTGCCGACCACGAGCGCTCGCTCGATTCCGGCTGCGCGCAACACGGCGACGACATCGCGGGCCTGCTGCCCGATCTCGTACCGCCGCGGTTCGTTGGCCGAGCTGCGACCGAAGCCGCGCGGGTCGTACGTGACGACGGTGTGATCGGCAGCCAAGGGGCCCGCGACGAGCCCGAACACGCTCGCATCGCCGGGCGTGCCCGGCAGGAGCGCGATGGGGGTGCCTTCGCCGCGGACATCGAACACGATCCGATCGCCTTCGGTGTCGACGTGGCCGGTGCGGGTGCTGGTGACGGCTTCCTGGATGGACATGAACTGACTCCTTGCATCGAGTGATGGGATGCCTCGACGATGCCGCGGCACCCGATCGGCGCGCGCCAGTGGGATGCCCGGGCTCGCACCCGTGACTCGAAGGCGGGTCACCCCGTCGATCGGGGCGCGCACCACGGCCCCGGGGGTGGACTCGGGACACTCACGGGTGCGTCGTGCCCGTTGTCGCTGCGACGGTGGGTGCACCACATCATCGAGCGAGGTCATCACCATGTCGTACACGGTCGCGGAACTCATCGTCGAGACGCTGAAGAGCGCCGGAGTGCGTCGGGTGTACGGCCTGCCCGGCGACTCGCTGAACGGGCTCAGCGACGCGTTGCGGCGCACCCGCGACCTGGAGTGGATGCATGTGCGGCACGAGGAGACCGCGGCGTTCGCCGCAGCGGCCGAGGCCGCACTCACCGGTGAGCTGGCCGTCGCGGCCGCGAGCTGCGGGCCGGGCAACCTGCACCTCGTCAACGGGCTGTTCGACGCACAGCGCTCGCGGGTACCGGTGCTCGTCGTCGCCGCGCACATCCCGTCGAGCGAGATCGGCACCGGCTACTTCCAGGAGACGCACCCGCAGGAGCTGTTCCGCGAGTGCAGCGTCTTCTCCGAGCTCGTCTCGACGCCAGACCAGCTTCCGTACGTGCTCGACATCGCCATCCGCACCGCCGTCGAGCAGCGTGGCGTCTCGGTCCTCGTGGTGCCCGGCGACGTGCTCGTCGCCCAGGTGCCGCGGCCCCGAGCGTTCCCGGCGATCCGACGAAGCCGATCGAGCGTTCGACCGAGTGACGGCGAACTCGACGTCGCGGCGAAGGCGCTCGACGCGGCGGAGCGCGTGACGATCCTCGCCGGCGCCGGGTGCGACGGCGCCCACGACGAGCTCATCGCGCTCGCGAGCCGATTGCAGGCGCCGATCGTGCATTCGCTCCGGGGCAAGGAGTTCGTCGAACCCGACAACCCGAACGACGTCGGAATGACCGGGCTGCTCGGCGTGGCCTCGGGCTATCACGCCATGCAGGCGTGCGACACCCTGCTCATCGTCGGGGCCGACTTCCCGTACCGCGAGTTCTACCCCGAACACGCGACCGTCGTCCAGATCGACGTGCGCGGTGAGCAGATCGGTCGGCGGACGAGGGTCGACATCCCGCTGGTGGGGTCCGCGAAGGAGACGCTGGCGGCGCTGTCGTCCCGAGTGCGTGTCGAGACCGACAGCGGCCACCTCGACCACGCGCGTCGTGACTACGCCTCGACCCGCGAGCGCCTCGATCGGCTCGCCGAAGCCGATCACGACCGTACGCCCCTGCACCCGCAGTTCGTCGCGCGCACCATCGACGAGATCGCCGCGGATGACGCGGTCTTCATCCCGGATGTCGGGACCCCCGTGATCTGGGCGGCTCGGTACCTGCGCATGAACGGACGTCGACGGCTGATCGGTTCCTTCACCCACGGCAGCATGGCGAACGCCGTGCCGCAGGCGATCGGCGCGCAGGCGTCGCAGCCGGGTCGGCAGGTGGTGACGCTGTCGGGCGACGGCGGCCTGGCGATGCTGCTGGGCGACCTCATCACCCTCGAGCAGATGCGGCTTCCGGTGAAGGTCGTCGTGTTCAACAACGGATCCCTCGGGTTCGTCGAGCTCGAGATGAAGGCGGCCGGCTACGTGAACTTCGGTACCGACCTCTCGAATCCGAGCTTCGCCGAGGTCGCTCGCGCGCTCGGGATGCACGGTCGCCGTGTCGAGCACCCGCACGAACTCGCGGACGCGCTGCGCGAGGCGTTCGCGCACGACGGGAGCGCCGTCGTCGAGGTCATGGTCGCCCGCCAGGAACTGGCGCTTCCACCGAGCATCCGTACGTCCCAGGTCGAGGGCTTCGCGCTCTACGCCACCCGGAGCGTCCTCTCCGGCCGGGCCGATGAGCTCATCGAACTCGTCCGTACCAACATCACTCGAAGGGTCTTCTCATGAACCTCATCACCTCAGTCGGCGCCGGGATCGTCGCCGGCGCCGTGGGCACCGCGGCGATGGATCTCCTCTGGTACCGCCGATACCGCCGACGGGGCGGACGCGAACGGTTCTCGAGCTGGGAGTCCGCGGCGGGGGTGCGTACCTGGGACGCCGCTTCTGCGCCGGGGCAGGTCGGCCGCAAGGTCGCAGAGCTGGTGAGCGGCAGCACTCCGCCCGACTCGTGGGCGCGACCGACGACGAACGTCGTGCACTGGGCGACCGGTATCGGGTGGGGGATCACCCACGGCGTCGCCCAGGCCGTGTCCTCCCGTCCCCGTGCGGTCGCCGCCGCGCTCGGCCCGACCGCGTGGCTCGCGAGCTACGCGATCCTGCCGGTGCTCGGCGTCTACCGGCCGATCTGGAAGTACGACGCCCGTACGCTCGGCAAGGACCTCTCCGCGCACCTCGTGTTCGGCCTGGCGACCGCCGCGGCCCACGCGATCCTGACCAAAGCCGGGAGGAGGCGATGACGCAGGAACGGATCGCGCTCGTGACCGGCGCGAACAAGGGGCTGGGCTTCGCGACCGCGCGCCTGCTGGCCCAACGGGGCCTCACCGTGCTGCTTGGCAGTCGCGATGCGGCGAAGGGCGAGCAGGCGGTCCTCGCGCTGCAGCGCGAGGGCCTCCAGGCTCAGCTCGCGGTGATCGACGTCACGGACGACGCCTCGGTGACATCGGCGGTGAGTCGGATCGACATCGAGTACGGGCACCTGGACGTCTTGGTGAACAATGCCGGCGTCCTCATCCGTCGCCCGGCCCTCCTCGTGACGGCCGACGAGATGCGCATCGAGTTCGAGACCAACGTCTTCGGCATGGTACGTGTCGTGCACGGGATGCTCCCGCTGCTTCGCCGCGCCCCCGACCCGCGCATCGTCAACGTGTCCAGCGACTCGGCCAGCTTCGCGAACACGGCCGATCCCGACTCGATGTTCGGCGCGTCGCACGAGTCCTTCGTGTACTCGGCGACGAAGGCGGCGGTGAACATGCTCACGCTGAAGTACGCGCACGCCTTCCTGGCGGATCCCACCCTGCGGCACGTGAAGATCAACGCGGTCACGCCCGGCTATACCGCCACCGACCTCAACGGGTTCCGCGGGTCGAAGTCGCCCGAGGAGGGCGCGACGGCCGCCGTGCGGTGGGCGACCGTCGGAGCCGACGGCACGACCGGCGGATTCTTCGACGACTCGGGGCGCGTGCCGTGGTGAGGCTTACCGGCCCGGTGTGCGCGCGCCTCGACGGAGCGCGGCTTCGAGATCCCGGCGGGACGTGATGGCGAGCTTGGCGAAGATCTTGCCCAGGTGCCACTCGACGGTGCGCGGACTGATGAACAGTTGCGTCGCGATCTGCGGGTTCGTGTCGCCGTTGGCGGCGAGCCGCGCGATCTGAGCCTCCTGCTGGGTGAGGTCGAGCTCGGTCTCCGGCGTGCGTCGGCGGACGGTCTCGCCGGTGGCGGCCAGCTCGCGACGCGCTCGATCGGCGAACGCGTCGGCGCCGATGTCGCTGAACAGGTCGTGCGCTCGGCGGAGCTGTTCCCTCGCGTCGGTCCGGCGACCCTGTCGGCGGAGCCACTCGCCGTAGACCAGGTGGGAACGTGCCTGCTCGGTCCGCAATCGCGTGTGCTGCAGCTGCTCGATGGCGGCCAGATGGTGGCGTTCGGCGTGATCGGGCGCAGCGAGCAGCGCCCGAGATCGCGCGGCTACGCCCAGTACCCAGCGCGTTCCGGATGCCTCGGACAGCCGCGTGAGGCGTCGCATCGCCTCGGTGGCCCGTTCGGGTTGCCCGCTCCGCGCGGCCGCCTCGATCAGCTCGACCATCGCCCAGTTGACGAGGGCGAGCTCGTTCGGCGGCACGATCGCACGTTCCGCGGCTGCCAGCGCGAAGTCGTAGCGGCCCAGACCGTTGTTCACGACCGCCTGCGCCCATCCGCTCGCGGTGAGCCACTGTCCTTCGCCACGGTCGGTCGCCTGCAGCCGCTCCGAGTCGACGATGGCGTCGACACGCTCGGCATCGCCGCGATACGCCGCTACCATCAGCAACCCGTACGGCGGCTTCGGGATGGTGGTGGCCTCGCGGATCAGGTCGCACTCCTCGGCGAGCGCCGCAGCCGTCGACAGATCGCCGGCGAAGATCTCGTACCCGACTCCGAGCATGAGCGCGGTCGGAAGCACCGAGAACGCGCCGCGCTCCCGCGCCAGCGCGATGAGGCGCGAACACACGTCGTGCGCCCCCTCCTCGTCCCACATGCCGAATGCGACCAGGGTCACGAACGGCAGCCATGAATACGAGGCATCCGAACCGAGTTCCCGGCGTCGGAACTCGGCGACCGCTTCGCGCAGCAAGGGGGCTCCTGCCGAGTGGTCCCGTGTGACCGTCAGTGCGACGCCGTCGAGGAGGCGGTCGTGGATGCTCACCGGCGGATCGCGGTGTTCCGTCAGTCGAGTCGCGGCCGCTTCCTCGAGGGTGCCCCCGTCGCGACCGAGCTGTCCGGCCACCTGTGCGGCGTAGAACGCATCCCGGTAGGTGTCGCGAGCAAGGTCGGGATCGATGGGGTCGAGTCGTTTCGCCGCAGCGAGGAGCGGCGACCCTTGGCCGGGTTCCAGGCGGCTCACGATCTGGGCGTGGAGCAGCTCCACGAGCGCTCGGTTCCGTTCGTCGGCGAGGCCGGCTCGGGCGATGGCGAGCAGTCGGAGCGCGCGTTCGGGGGCGCCCGCATCGAACTTCGCGCGGGCGGCGAGCAGCGCTCGCTCGGCTCGGCGTCGCGGATCGGGGGTGAGCTCGGCGGCGCGTTCGAGGAACGCGGCGGCGGCCGCCTTCCCGCCGCGCGCCTCCGCGAGGCCGGCCGATCGGTGCAGCTCGGCGGCGACGGCCTCATCGAGCCCGGAGGTCGCCTGAGCTCGATGCCAGGCGCGGCGCTCGGGATCGGCGTCGGCATCCGTGGCGTCGGCCAGGGCGCGGTGCGCGGTCCGCCGCTCGTCCGCGAGCGCGGCCCGATAGACGGTCGAGCGCGCCAGTGGATGGCAGAAGCGAACGAGTCCGGTGAGGTCGATGAGGCCGTCGGCCACTGCCGGTTCGGCGTCGCGCATCGTGACGCCGAGCCGGGCCGCGGCCTTCCAGATCACGGCCGCCTCCTGGCCCGGCTCGGCCGCGGCGACGACGAGCAGTCGGCGCGTGGCGGTCGGCATGCGCGCGAGACGCCGTTGGAAGCTCGCCTCGAGCTGTCTGGTCAGCGCGCCTGCCCCGGCGAACCCGAACCCGCCGGCGACCTGCTCGGGCGTGAGGCGATGGGGCAGTTGCAGCAGTGCGAGCGGGTTCCCACCGGTTTCGGCGATGATCCGCTCACGCACCCGCCGGTCGATCGGCCCCGGCAGCGCCGAGGCGAGCAGCGTGCTCGCGTGCCGATCGGACAGGCCGGTGACGATGAGCTCGGGCAGGCTGTGGAGCTCGAGGGTGGCGGCCGGCGCTCGCTCGGCGAACACCATGCCGACGCTCTCGGCCTGCAGCCGTCGCGCCGTGAACGCGAGCGTCTGAACGGATGCCTCGTCCAGCCACTGCGCGTCGTCGATGACGCAGATCACCGGGCGGTGCCTGGCGGACTCCGAGATGAGGCTCAGCACGGCCAGGCCGACCAGGAACCGGTCGGGAGAGTCGCCGCCGGCCGCACCGAACACCGTGTCGAGCGCTGCTCGCTGCCGCGCCGGAATGAAGTCGACATGCGGCAAGAGGGGGAGGCAGAGTTGGTGCAGGCCGGCGTACGCGAGCTCCATCTCGGATTCGACACCGGCGGACTCGACGACGAGGCATCCGGAATCGGAAGCCAGCTGCGTGAGGTGGTGGAGCAGGGCGGTCTTGCCGATTCCGGCCTCGCCCCGCAGGACGAGCGCCTGGCTCTCGCCGTCGCGCACGCGGCCGACCAGTCGCGTCAGCTCATCGGACTCGCGCTCCCGCCCGACCAGGCCGCGCGCAGCGCCCCGATCCCTCGCGGTGCGGCTCGTGAAGGCTGCCACACCCGGCAGCCTAGCCAGTCGGGCCTTCGCGCCGCCCGCCGGGGCCGAATGTTGTGCGATGGTCGTGTGCATGCTCGCCTCCTCGCCTCCTCGCCTCCTCGCCTCCTCGACCGACGATCAGCCGAACGTCGAGATCTCTCGGAGCTGCCAGACGTTTCCGTCGGGATCCGAGAACGTGGCGAACGACGCGTGGCTGCGGCGCTCGGGATCGAGTCCGGGTGCTCGGGCATACGTTTCGGCGTACGACGCCGTTCCGGAGGCGTCGTGGAAGATCTCGCTCACGTCGACCCCGCGGGCGGTCAACTCGGCGCGTGCCGCTTCGAGGTCGGCGACGCTCAGCAGCAGGCCGCGAATACTGCCGGCGGGCGCTGCGGCCAGCCCGGTGCCGAAGACGACTGAGCAGGGCGAACCGGGTGGGGTCACCTGCACGATGGGGAACCCGTCGGCCTGGTGGTCGAGATCCACCTGCCAACCCAGCGTCTCGAAGTACGCCCTCGTCCGGTCGACGTCGGCGACCGGCAGCACGATCGACTCGAGCTTCATGTCCATCGAAGCAGCTCTCCCTCGCGATCCTCGCGCGCGGTGCGCGAGGATCGATCACCACCAGCCTGCGCGAGCCGCAGTGTCGTCGCACCCGTGACCACCCCGGCGGATACCCGGGTCGCCGGCGGTGGATCCAACGAGCGCTTCGACGACCTACTCGGCCGGCTCCTCGGGGATGCCGAGGCCGCGCGGGAACACGCTGTGGCGCAGCGGCATCTCCATGGCGGCGACGATGTCGGTGAGATCGACGTCGGCGAGGTCGGCTGGCCTCCAATCGGGCACCGAGGCCTGGTGCAGCGAGTCGGTGTTCTGGGCCACGAGCGCCTGCACGCCGGTGAACAGGTCGGGCTGGGTCGTGAACCAGCGCGCGAGGCGCAGCTCGCGCTCGAGGGCGTCGCGCAGCGACTCGCCGTCGCGGGCCGCGCGCACCGACCGCAGCGTCGCCACGAGCGCCGTCGGCGAAAGGTGCAGCAGCGTGTCGGCGGCGGCAGCGGCGTTGGCCGCGGCGTCGGGGTCGTTCGAGTCGGCCGCGCGCACCCCGCCGACGACCTCGCCGTTCGAGAACGTCCAGAGCCGCTCGAGGATCGTCTGCACGGTGTCTGCCGAGTAGCAGGCGTCGATCCAGTCACGACCCGCGAGCACCGGCGACGGGCCGGCGTCCGTCGAGAATCGGCGGACCAGCTCGTCGAGCTCGGCCGCGTCGGTGGCCCCGAGGAGCGCGCTGGTCAGTTCAGCGACGCGCCCGGCCGGAACCACCACGTCGGCGAAGCCGAGGGCGATCGCATCCGCGGCGGTCAGGTCGACCGAGTTCAGCGCTACATACGTGCCGATCTCGCCGGGGGTGCGGGCGAGCCGCCAGGTCGCGCCGCCGTCGGGGACGAAGCCGTAGCCGGTCTCGGGTTGCCCCAATCGCACTCGATCGGTCACGACCCGCGTGGTGACGTGCCCGGCGAGCGAGATTCCGCCGCCCATGGTCATGCCGTGCATGATCGACACGATCGGCTTGGGGAACTCGGCGAGCTTCGCGATGAGTCGGTACTCGTTGCGGAAGAAGACCGTGCCGATCGTCATGCCCTCGGCCGCGCGCGCCAGGATCTCGCGGAAGTCGCCGCCCGCGCAGAACCCGTAGTCGCCGAATCCGTCCAGCAGGACCATCGAGACGGCGGGGTCGATCGCCCACGCGTCGAGCGTCTCGGTCAGGGCGAGCATCATCTCGAGGTCGATCGCGTTGATCGAATCGGGACGGTTGAGGCTCAGGTGGCCGGTGCGGCCGACGACGGCGGCGCTGACAGAAGGATGCACCTGCACAACCGTAACGGTCGCCGGGCCGTGCTGAGGAATCGAGGCGGGATTCGGTGGTCGGAAACGAGTCCGCCCGGCCGCGATGCGAACATCGGACCGGGCGGACTCGCGGGTTCGACCCGTGTCAGTCGCGCGGCTCGGCGGGCGGGCGCCCGAGCTGGCTGCCCGCGAGGCCTGCGAGCACGGCGCTCACGTCGAGACCGGTGAGCGACTTGACGACCTCGGTGCCCTCGCCGAGCACCTGGCCGACGGTCTTCGTGAGCGCGCTCGCGCCGTCGGTCGAGACGACGGTGAGCTTGTCGATCGCACTGATCGGCTCGGCGGCGGCGCGGATGATCTCGGGCAGACGCGAGATGATCTCTTGTGCGAGCGCGGCCTCGCCGTACTTCTTCAGCGCCTCGGCCTTGGCATCGGTGGCCGCGGCGTCGGCGAGACCCTCGGCCTGCACCGCCGCGGCACGCGCCTCACCGTCGGCACGGATACCGGCCGCGAGGGCGACCTGGCGGTCGCGCTCTGCTTCGCCGGCGAAGCGCACCGCGGTCGCGGCCGCCTCGGCGTCCTGCACGGCGGCGACCTTGTTCGCCTCGGCGATCTTCGTGCGCTTGTACGCGTCGGCCTCGGTCGCCGCGTTGGCGGCGTCGCGCTGGGCGGTCGCGCGCTGCACCTCGGCGTACGCCTCGGCCTCGGCGGGCTTGCGGATCTCGATGTCGAGCCGCTCCTGGGTGACGAGGGCCTGCTCTGAGAGCGCGTCGCGCTCCTGCACCGCGACGAGCTTGTCCTGCTCGGCCTTCGCGAGCTGGCCGGCGGCCTCGGCCTCGGCGTTGGCGCGGTCGGTCTCGGCCTTGATCGTGGCCTGCTTCAGGCTCAGCGCCTTCTGACGTTCGGCGATCTGCTCGGCCGCCTCGATGCGGGCGAACTCGCTGGCCCGTGCGGCCTCGGCCTCGGAGACCTCGGCGACCTGGCGGGCGCGGGCCGCCTCGGCACGACCCAGGTTCGCGAGGTAGTCGCTGCCGGGAGTCGAGATGTCGGAGATGTTCAGCAGGTCGACCTGCAGGCCCTGCTCGGCGAGGTCGGCCTTGGTCTCGGTGACGACCCGGTCGGAGAGGCCCTTGCGGTCGGAGATGATCTGCTCGATCGTCATGTCGCCGACGATGGAGCGCAGCGAACCCTCGAGGGACTCCTTGATGATGTCGGTCAGCGCACCCTGCTGCGACAGGAAGCGCTGAGCCGCGCGGCGCACGCCGTCTTCGGTGCCGTTGACCTTGAAGTTGATCGAGGCCTTGATGGCGATCTTGATGCGGTTCTTGTCGACGCCCTCGACCGTGATGCCGATCTGGCGCTGTTCGAGCGAGATCGCGAAGCCCTGCTGCAGGACCGGCCAGATGAAGGTGCGACCGCCGATCACGACCCGCTGGCTGACGGGGGACTCACCGGGAGCGGGGCGGCCGGCACCCCGACCGACGATGACGAGCGCTTCGTTGGGCGGCACGCGGCGGATGCGTCGTGCGATGAACGTCAGCAGCGCGAGCACCGCGATGACGATCGCGACGACGGCGATGATCTGGGTGAGCAGGGGGTCGAACATGGGTTCCTTTCACAGGCGGTCGGATGACTCGGCCGGCGCGGACCGGCTGAATGAGGGGAGGGAGACTACGCGGGGACGACCTTGACCCGTGCGCCGTCGTGCTCGACGACGCGAATGCGCACGCCCGACTCGATGTCGTGGTCGGCGAACGCGAGGCGCCGTTCGAGCTCGCCGGGCCCGTCGAGGCGGACCTCGCCGCCCGCGGGTCCGACCGGCGAGGTGGTGACGCCGGCGAGTCCGACCGCCGAAGCGGGCACGCCGTCGCTCGACCTGGTGAGGCTGCGGATCGCGAGGATGCTGATCACATAGGCGACGAGGGCGAGGCCCACGGCGAGCACGTACGCCCACACCAGGTCCCACCCGAAGGACGCGGCGAGCACACCCGAGGCGCCGAACACGACGAGCCCGACCGAGAGTGCGGTGCCCGACAGGAATCCGTCGCCGACGTCGAAGTGATCCAGCAGGTCGCCGACGACGAGCGAGATCACGAGCAGGATGAGGCCGAGGCCTCCGACGATGAGGAAGGGCAACAGCACGGGTGGGTCACTTTCAGGCAGGGTGAAGCGGCCGGGGAGGGGTGGAATCACCCTAGCGGGCGGACGCCGCGCGGAACAGGGTTCGCGGTCGATTCGGGCTCGGTTCGGGCGATGGCCGCCACCGCTTCGACGCCCCGGATGTCTCGCAGGTGCGCGAGCACGGCGTCGGCGACGTGGTGGGTGATGGACGTGCAGACGATGCTGTAGCGCCCGAGCGGGCCGAGCCCGCCCCCGCGTACACGGATCACCTCCCAACCGACTTCGCGCAGCGCGGCATCTTTCTCGAGGTCGGATGCCTCGCGGAGCCCGCGATGCGAACGCCCACCGCGGCCGGGGTCGTCGTACTCGATCGCGACGCGCAGTGCGGGCACGAGGATGTCGGGCCAGACCACCGTGCGACCGTGGAACGTGCGCCGGATGTGCACGGCGTTGACGCGGTGCGGCAACCGGATGCGCTGGTCGAGCAGGGTGCGGAGTCGATGCTCGGTCGCCGAGGTGCGGGTGCGCAGGCCGTGGTCGATGAAGGCGAGACCGGCCTCGCGCACCGCCGCGGGGGCCTCGGCGGCCGCGCGGCACTTCGCGCAGCCGGTGCCCGTGAGTTGCTCGACCACCGTCGCGGCGTAGCGATCATGGCCGCGAGCGCAGCGCCATTCGTACTCGGCGCCGACGCGGGTCTCGACGGCGAGCCGGGCGCGCTGGGCGGGAGCGACGCGGCCGAGGAGCTCGCCACGAGAGCGCTGGGTCTCGTCGATCAGCCGGCAGACCGGGCAGTCGCGCGAGATCGTCACCGAGCCGCCGGCACCCGCGCCATGCCCGCAGGCGAATCGCACCGCGACCATGCTGCTCCCTTCGACGCGGGAGAGTCTGCCGCACCCTTCCGACACGCATGTCCGAGGTCGGCGCGACAATGAGACCGTGCGGATCACGGTCGGCGACCTCGAGCCCGGCCGGGTGGGCCTGTTCGATCCCGACGCCGGCACCCTGCTCGCTGAGGGTCGCCTCGCCGAGTTCCCGTCGCTCGTCGCGCTGTTCGAGCACATGCGTCCGCGATGGGTGTGGAGCGACACGCGCCGTTGGGCGCCGTTGCTGCTCACGGCGGGCGTGCGCATCGAGCGGTGCAGCGATCTCCGGCTCTCGGCGGCGATCCTCGAGTGGTCGACCGACGCGGACACGTCACGCACGGAGCATCCGCCGCGTCCGTCCTGGCTCGCGCCCGGCCCGGCCGAGCTCGCGCTCGACGCGACGCACGCGGCCGCGTCGATTCCCGGTGCGGCTGCAGCGCCGGCCACGGCGTCCTCCGCCGACCGGGTCGCGCTCTTCGAACTCGACGAACTCGACGACGTCGCCGACGGCGGTCCCCGCGAGGGGCGCATCGGGGAGGCTTCCGGTGCGGCATCCGATGCGCTCGGCCGGGCGACGCCGCACCAGGTCGCCGACGAGCACGATCGGCAGCTCGCGATCGTAGCCCGAAGCGCACGCCCGCCGCGATTGCGGCTGCTGCTGGCCGCCGAATCGGCGGGCGCCCTCATCGGCGCCGAGCTGACCGCGGCCGGTGTGCCCTGGGACTCGGCGACCCACGATCGGGTGCTGACCGACGCGCTCGGCCCGCGCCCGCGGCCCGGCGCCAAGCCGGCGCGCATGGAGGAGCTCGCCGCGCACGTGCGCATCGAGCTCGCCGCGCCGACGCTGAACCTCGACTCGCAGGTCGAGCTGCTGCGGGCGTTGCGCGCGGCGGGCATCCGCGTCGACTCCACGGCGCGGTGGGAACTCCGCGAGCACGACCACCCCGCGATCACGCCGCTGCTCGCGTACAAGCGGCTCGCACGCCTGCTGAGCGCGAACGGCTGGGGCTGGCTCGAGACCTGGGTCATCGGCGGTCGATTCCGCCCCGACTACGTGCCCGGCGGCACGGCGACCGGCCGGTGGGCGACGTCCGGCGGGGGAGCCCTGCAGCTGCCCAAACAGGTGCGCACCGCCGTGGTCGCCGACCCCGGCTGGCAGCTCGTGGTCGCCGACGCCGCCCAGCTCGAACCGCGCGTGCTCGCCGCGATGGCCGGCGACCTGCGCATGGCCGAGGCCGCGCGCGGGCGCGACATCTACCAGGGGATCGTCGACGCGGGTGTCGTGGCCACACGCGGCGAGGCGAAGATCGCCCTGCTCGGGGCGATGTACGGTGCGACGACCGGCGAGAGCGGCCGCTTGCTGCCGCGTCTCGCCCGTGCGTTCCCGGCCGCGATGGCCCTCGTCGATCGTGCGGCCGCCACCGGCGAGCGCGGAGCGCGCGTCACGACCCTGCTCGGCCGATCGTCTCCGCTGCCGCCCGCGTCCTGGCGGGCGACCCAGGCGCGCGCGACCGAACCCGACGCGACCGCGCAGGACGAGCGCCGGGCCCGGTCGTCGGCGCGCGACTGGGGCCGGTTCACACGCAACTTCGTCGTGCAGGGCACCGCGGCGGAGTGGGCGCTCTGCTGGATGGCCGGCGTGCGGGCCCGCCTCGCCCGGCTCGGCGAGCTCGAAGACCAGTCGGATGCCTCGCCGCCGGCGACGGCCGCGGGGCCGGTGTTCGCCCGTCGCCCGCACCTGGTCTACTACCTGCACGACGAGATCATCGTGCACACGCCCGCTGAACTCGCCGACGAGGTCGCGGTGGCGGTACGCGAGTCTGCCGCCGATGCCGGGCGACTGCTGTTCGGCGAGTTCCCGGTCGACTTCCCGCTCGACCTGTCCGTCGTGCAGAGCTACGGAGACACCGGCGACTGATCCGGGCGCCGTGGGGCGGACGACGTCGAGGCGGCGGATTCGGTGTCGACGGAGGCCGCCGGCCTCCGACCGCGTCGTGGGCGGTCGGCGGCAACGGGCAGCGGCACCGGCGGCAGTGCGGCCACGCGGTCGAGCCACGACAGCGCCGCTTCGGCGCGTGCGGCGTCGGCCGCGGCCGCGAGCCGCGCCAACGCGACGCCCGGTTCGGCGTGCTCCGCGGCATCCGAGAGCTCTGCGCGCTCCGCCGCTTCCGCCCGACGGGCCGTCCAGCGTTCGCGCTCGCGCCGGGCGATCGCCGCGGGGTCGACGCCCGTCGCGTCGAGCGATCGCGCGATGAGCACGCGATCGAGCGTCTCGTCCCACGGGTCGGCGCCCGTCGCATCCGCGCCGTCCAGCCAGGCCAGTGCCGCTGCGCGACCCGCGCGAGTGAGCCGATGCAGCGGCAGACCGTCGGCGGTGGCGCCGGCGGGCTCGACGAGCCGCTGCTTCGCAAGCCGATCGAGCGTGCCGTAGGTCTGCCCGACGTTGATGCGGCGGCGCCCGCCGGTGCGGTCGGCGAGGGCGCCGTGCACCTGGAAGCCGTACGCCGGTCCGAGCAGGAGGATGGCGAGGACAGCGTCGCGCACGGCCACGGAGGCTCCGATCGTCGGCCGGAAGGAACGGTTCACCGAGCATGCTATTGGCCCGGGAGGGGTGGATGTACCGAGGCGCGCGGATGGCGGCCGACGCGACCCGCGCGGCGTCCCTTGTCTCCACCGCTGATCCGGGGCATAATCGCCGGTGACGGCTCGCCGTCCACAACCGAATCGAACATCCGCACCGACGCGTTCCGAGGTCGTAGGGGAAGACGCACCTCACGAGAACGGAGTCGAGATGGCGGAGGCAGTGTCGCGGGCACCCGGCGCCGCGCGTGGAATGCTGTTCATCCATTCCTCGCCCCGGGCGGTGTGTCCGCATCTTGAATGGGCCGCGGGTCGCGCCCTCGGCGAGCCCGTGAGCTTCACGTGGACCGAGCAGCCCGTGCTCCGCGGCACCATGCGCGCAGAGTTCCCGTGGCTCGCGCGCGTCGGCGACGGTGCCCGACTCGCGTCCGCGCTGCGCGGGTGGGACGGAGTGCGGTTCGAGGTGAGCGAGGACCCGACGCCGGGATCGGACGGCGCCCGCTGGATGCACTCGCCCGAACTCGGCGTGTTCTTCGCGCAGACCGACTCCGCGGGCAACACGGTCATCCCCGAAGATCGCGTCCGCTACGCGATGGAGCTCGCGGGCGACGACCCCGGCGAACTGCGGCGCGAACTGCGGCTCGCGCTGGGCCAGGCGTGGGACGACGAACTCGAGCCGTTCCGTCACGCGAGCGACGAGGCATCCGTGGTCTGGCTGCATCAGGTGGGGTGAGCGCAGCCCGCGGTGCGGGAGGCGGCGCGACGCGAGGGTCGGATGACACTTCCCCGGCCGGCGCACGAGCGAAGTCCAGCACCGTGACGAGCAGACCCCGATGCGCCTGAGGCGCACCGGGGTCTGCTCGGGTCTCTCGGCCTCGTGCCGATCTGCGTCGTGCGGGGCGACGTCAGACGCTGCGGATCGCGACGACCGCGTTGTGGCCGCCGAACCCGAACGAGTTCGAGATCGCCAGCTGCGGGGCGTCGCCGAGCGGCTGCGTCTCGCCCGAGAGGCGGAACGGCACCTCGGGGTCTTGCGTGGTGAGATTGATCGTCGGGGGAGCGACGCGGTTCTGCACCGCGAGCACCGTGAAGATCGCCTCGAGCGCACCGGTGCCGCCGAGCAGATGCCCGGTCGACGCCTTCGTCGCCGATACCGGGATCTCATCGACACGGTCGCCGAACACGGCCCTCAGGGCCTGGTACTCGTTCGGGTCGCCGACGGGCGTCGAAGTGGCGTGCGCGTTGATGTGGGTCACGTCGTCGGGCGACGCATCCGCCGCCGCGAGCGCGAGGCGCACCGCGCGGGCCGCGCCGCGACCCTCGGGGTCGTTCGCGGTGATGTGGTACGAGTCGGCGGTGACGCCGCCGCCCACGACCTCGGCGTAGATCTTCGCGCCGCGGGCCTTCGCGTGCTCCTCGGTCTCGAGGATGAGCACGGCGGCGCCCTCGCCCATGACGAAGCCGTCGCGGTCGATGCTGCCGGGGCGCGAAGCGTGCGCCGGGTCGTCATTGCGCTTCGACAGAGCCTGCATGGAGGAGAAGGACGCGATGGTGATCGGGTGGATCGCCGACTCGGTGCCACCGGCGATCACGACGTCGGCGAGGCCGTCCCGCAGATGCTCCACCGCGTTCACGAGCGACTCCGTGCTCGATGCGCAGGCGCTCGCGACCGTGGTGGCGAACGCGCGGGCACCGAAGTGCAGCGACAGGTTGCCCGAGGCCGAGTTGGGCATGAGCATGGGCACGGTCATGGGCAGCACACGCCGCGGGCCCTTCTCTCGCAGCGTGTCCCAGGCGTCGAGAAGGGTCCACACCCCGCCGATGCCGGTCGCGAAGTCGACGCCCAGGCGCTCGGGGTCGACCTCGGGGCTGCCCGCGTCGGCCCACGCCTCGAGCGCGGCGACGAGCGCGAGCTGCGACGAGGGGTCGAGGCGCTTCGCGACGGGCCGCTCGAGCACGGTGTCGGGACGGACGAGCGCCTCCGCGGCGAAGGTCACAGGCAGCTGGTACTTCTCGACCCACTCGTGCTCGAGCGTGCGGGCGCCGGACGCGCCGTTCAGCAGGGCGGACCAGCTCTCGGGCGCGGTGCCGCCGATGGGCGACGAGGCGCCGATGCCGGTGACGACGATCTTCTTGGTCATGACGAACACTCCGGTGGAGGGGAACGGGAAGAAGACGCGGACGGACCGGAGCACGGCCCCGGTCCGTCCGCGAACCGACTAGGCCTGGGCCTTGACGATGAAGTCGACGGCGTCGCCGACGGTCTTGAGGTTCTTGACCTCTTCGTCGGGGATCTTGACGTCGAACTTCTCCTCGGCGTTGACGACGATCGTCATCATCGAGATGGAGTCGATGTCGAGGTCATCGGTGAACGACTTGTCCAGCTCGACCGTGTCGGTCGCGATGCCGGTCTCGTCGTTGATGAGCTCGGCCAGGCCGGCCAGCACTTCTTCGGTGGACAGTGCCATGTTGTTTCTCCTCAGGGGTGTCGTATGACCGTTGGACAGTCTAGATGGACGGGTGTCGGCGGTTCAGGGCAGAACCACCACTTGGGCGCCGAACACGAGTCCGGCGCCGAAGCCGATCTGGAGAGCGAGGCCTCCGGAGAGCTCGGGATGCTCCTCGAGCAGGCGATGCGTCGCGAGCGGGATCGATGCGGCCGAGGTGTTGCCCGTCGTGGTGATGTCGCGTGCGATGACCACCGACTCGGGCAGCCGCAGCTGCTTGGCGAACTCGTCGATGATGCGCAGGTTCGCCTGGTGGGGGATGAACGCGGCGAGGTCGTCGGGGCCGATGCCGGCCTCCTCGAGCGCCTGCTTGGCGACCTTCGCCATCTCCCACACCGCCCAGCGGAACACGGTCTGCCCCTCCTGGCGGAGGGTCGGCCACTCGGCCGCGCCGTCGCGGAACTCGGTGAGCGTGTGGTTCATGCCCACGGCGCCGGCCTTGGATCCGTCGGACCCCCACACCGTGCCCGAGATGCCGGGCGTCTCGCTCGCGCCGATGACGACCGCGCCTGCGCCGTCGCCGAGCAGGAACGAGATCGAGCGATCGGTCGGGTCGACGACGTCCGACAGTTTCTCGGCGCCGACGACGAGCGCGTTGCGGGCGACGCCCGCACGGATCAGCGCGTCGGCCTGGGCGACCGCGTAGGTGTAGCCGGCGCACGCCGCGTTCACGTCGTAGGCGGCGGCCGGGTTCGCGCCGACCCGATCAGCCACGACGGCGGCCATCGACGGGGTCTGCTGCACGTTCGAGATGGTCGCGATGATCACGAGGTCGATCTCGTCGGGCGCGACGCCCGACTTCGCGATCGCCTCGCGGGATGCCTCGGTCGCCAGGTCGAGTGCGGAAACGTCGGCGCCGGCACGGGTGCGCGTGATGATCCCGGTCCGTTGCTGGATCCACTCGTCGGACGAGTCGATCGGGCCGACCAGGTCGTCGTTCGGCACGACGTTCGCGCCGCGCGCGGCGCCGACGGCGTAGATGCGGGTGTGCTCGACACCCTGCGACTGGCGGAGCGTGGGTTCGGTCATGTCGGCTTTCTCTCGTGAGCGGATGTCTCGGGCCGGTCGATGGCGGGCCGGATGCCTCGAGGCGGTGTCAGGCGGCCTGGTCGAGCAGCTCGAACGCGGCGGGAAGGTCGTCGGGAGTCTTGACCGCGACCGTCGGCACGCCCTTGAGCGCGCGCTTGGCGAGGCCGACGAGGGCGCCGGCCGGAGCCAGCTCGACGATGCCCGTCACTCCGGCGTCCGCGAAGGACGTCATGCAGCGATCCCAGCGCACGGGCGACGAGACCTGGCCCACGATCAGCTCGAGGTACTCGGCTCCGCTCGCGACCCGCGACCCGTCGCGGTTGGTCCAGAGCGGCAGGGTCGGGTCGCTCGGGGTGAGCGAGGCCGCCTTCGCGGCGAGCCGCTCGACGGCCGGTGCCATGTATCGGGTGTGGAAGGCGCCCGCGACCTGCAGCGGAATCACGCGGGCGCCCGCCGGGGGCTCGGCGCGCAGCGCATCGAGCGCGTCGAGGGCGCCCGCGACGACGATCTGGCCGCCGCCGTTGAAGTTCGCGGGCTCGAGCCCGAGCGAATCGAGACGGGTGAGCAGCTCGGCCTCATCGCCGCCGACGACCGCGCTCATGCCGGTCGCGGCGAGGGCCGCGGCATCCGCCATCGCGCGGCCGCGCTCGGCGACCAGGTCGATCGCCTCGGTGCCCGACAGGATGCCGGTGGCCGCCGCCGCGGTGATCTCGCCGACCGAGTGGCCCGCGACGCCGCCGATGCGGGCGCGTCGGCCGTCGGCCGCGAGCGCCTCGAACGAGAGGATGCCCGCCGCGACGATGAGCGGCTGGGCGATCGCGGTGTCGCGGATCGTGTCGGCGTCGCTCTCGGTGCCGTGGCGCACGAGGTCGACGACCGCGGCGCCGGACAACTCGTCGAGGCGGTCGGCGAAGCCGGGCTCGGCGAGCCACGGAGACAGGAAGCCGGGGGTCTGGGAGCCCTGACCGGGGCACACGACGACGATCACCATCCCAGTCTCGCCAACCCGCTGGGGCGAGCGTGTGTGCACACGCGACAAGGCTCTCACCGAAGCCTTGTCAGATCACCACAGGCCCGGTGAGCTGGACTCAGCTCTGCGGGCGTCGCCGCGGGGAGATCTCGTGGTCGTTCATCGACCCCACGATGAGCGCGGTCTGCAGGATCAGCGCCTCACGGGCCCCGGTCGCGTCCCACCCGATCACGTCGGAGACGCGCTTCAGGCGATACCGCACGGTATTCGGGTGCACGAACAGCTCGCGGGCCGTCGCCTCGAGCGACCGGCCGTTGTCGAGGTAGCTCCACAGCGTCGACAGCAGCTCGGTCGAGTGCGCCTGCAGCGGGCGGTAGATGCGGTGAACGAGGGTCGCCTTGGCCAGCGCGTCACCCGCGAGCGCACGCTCGGGCAGCAGGTCGTCGGCGTGCACCGGCCGGGGCGCGTTGCGCCACGAGCGGGCGACGGCGAAGCCCGCCAGTGCCGCACGCGCGCTCTTCGAGGCATCCACGAGGTTCGAGACCTCGTGGCCGAGCACCAGATGTCCCGGCCCGAAGTACGGCTCGAGCTGCGTCGCGATCTCCATGAACGTGTTGGCCGGCGAGGTGCCGATCGCCTCTTCGTTCTCGGACGAGCGGGGCTCGGCACGGCCGATCACCACGACCAGCCGATTGCCCTGCACCCCCACGAGCACGTCGGCGTGCATGTGCCGGGCGGCACGGCGCACCTGGTCGACGTCGAACTGCTTCGGAGCGGTGCCCACGAGCACCGCGACCTCGCCGTGCCCGTGCCACCCGAGCGCGGCGATGCGGCTCGGCAGCTCGTCGTCGGCCTCACCGGTGAGGATCGAGTCGACGACGAGCGCCTCGAGCCGGGCGTCCCAGAGCCCGCGGGCTTCTGCCGCACGCGCGTACACGTCGGCGGCGGCGAAGGCGATCTCGCGCGAGTACAGCAGGATCGCCTCGCGCAGCGGCTCACCGCCGTCCTTGATGCGCTCCTCCACCACCTCGACCGTCACGCGGATGAGCTGCAGCGTCTGCTGCAGGCTCACCGAGCGCAGCAGCTCCCGCGGAGCGGCGCCGAACACGTCGGCGGCGATCCACGGCGTCGACTTGGGGTCGTCGAACCAGGCGATGAACGAGCTGATGCCCGCCTGGGCCACCAAGCCGACCGCCGACCGCCGACTCGGCGGCATGTCGCCGTACCACGGCAACGTGTCCTCGAGCCGCTTCAGGGTGCGCGTGGCGAGCTCGCCCGCGATGGTGCGCAACCACGCGAGCGTCTCCGCCTTCGTCCTCGGCTTCGCAGCCACCCCGGGGTCGCCCGTCAGCTCTCGCCGCCGGCCGTCCCCGTCGTGCCGGCGTTCACGTCATGCAGGCGATACTTCTCGATCGCCTGCGCGGCGGCCGAGGGGTCGACCTCGCCGCGCTCGGCGAGCAGCTGCAGGGTGCGGACGACGACCGAGGGTCCGTCGATCTTGAAGAAGCGGCGGGCGGCCGGGCGGGTGTCGGAGAAGCCGAACCCGTCGGCGCCGAGCGTCGCGTAGCGGCCCGGGACGTAGGCCCGGATCTGCTCCTGCACCGCGCGCATGTAATCGGAGACGGCCACGAACGGCCCCTGCTCGCCGGCGAGCTTCTGCGTGAAGTAGGCGTACTGCGGCGCCTCTTCGGGATGCAGGAAGTTGTGCTCGTCGGCCTGCTGGCCGTCGCGGGCGAGCTCGGACCAGCTCGTCACGCTCCAGACGTCGGCCGACACGCCCCAGTCCTCGGCCAGCAGCTGCTGGGCCTCGAGGATCCACGGCACCGCGACGCCCGACGCGAGCAGATGCGCCTTGGGACCGGCCACCTGCGAGGTCGAGATGCGGTGGATGCCGCGGACGATGCCCTCGACGTCGACGCCCTCGGGTTCGGCGGGCTGCACGAGCGGCTCGTTGTACACCGTGAGGTAGTACATGACGTTCGGGTCGGGGTGGCTGCCGCCGTACATGCGGTCGAGGCCGGCACGCACGATGTGGCCGATCTCGTAGCCGTAGGCCGGGTCGTACGCGACCGTGGCCGGATTGGTCGCCGCGATGAGCGGCGAGTGCCCGTCGGCATGCTGCAGGCCCTCGCCCGTGAGCGTCGTACGACCGGCGGTCGCGCCGATGAGGAAGCCGCGCGCCATCTGGTCGCCGGCCGCCCACAGCGCGTCGCCCGTGCGCTGGTACCCGAACATCGAGTAGAAGACGTAGATCGGGATGAGCGGCTCGCCCTGCGTCGAGTACGACGTGCCGATCGCGGTGAACGCGGCGAGCGCGCCGGCCTCGTTGATGCCCACGTGCACGAGCTGGCCCTGCGGGCTCTCTTTGTAGGCGAGCAGCAGTTCGCGGTCGACCGACGTGTAGTGCTGGCCGTTCGGGTTGTAGATCTTCGCGTTCGGGAAGAACGCGTCCATGCCGAAGGTGCGCGCCTCGTCGGGGATGATCGGCACCACGCGGTTGCCGAAGTCCTTCGAGCGCATGAGGTCTTTCAGGAGTCGGACGAACGCCATGGTCGTCGCGATCTCCTGGGTGCCCGAGCCCTTCTTGGCGATCGCGTACGCCGAGTCGTCGGGCAGCGAGATCGCGGTGTGGTTCGTGCGGCGCTCGGGCAGGTAGCCGCCGAGCGCGCGGCGGCGTTCGTGCAGGTACTGGATCGCCTCGTCGCTCTCGCCGGGGTGGTAGTACGGCGGAAGGTACGGGTTCTCCTCGAGCTGCGCGTCGCTGATCGGGATGCGCATCGTGTCGCGGAACGTCTTCAGGTTGTCCAGCGTCATCTTCTTCATCTGGTGGGTCGCGTTGCGACCCTCGAAGGCCGGACCGAGACCATAGCCCTTGATGGTCTTCGCGAGGATGACGGTGGGCTGGCCCGTGTGCTCGACCGCGGCCTTGAACGCCGCGTACACCTTGCGGTAGTCGTGGCCGCCGCGCTTCAGGCCCCAGACCTCGTCGTCGCTGAGGTGCTTGACGAGCTCGAGGGCGCGCGGGTCGCGGCCGAAGAAGTTCTCGCGCACGTACGCGCCCGACTCGGCCTTGTAGGTCTGGTAATCGCCGTCGGGCGTGACGTTCATGAGGTTGCGCAGCGCCCCGTCGTGGTCGCGGGCGAGCAGATCGTCCCACTCCCGGCCCCATACGACCTTGATGACGTTCCAGCCGGCGCCGCGGAAGAAGCTCTCGAGCTCCTGGATGATCTTGCCGTTGCCGCGCACCGGGCCGTCGAGGCGCTGCAGGTTGCAGTTCACGACGAACGTCAGGTTGTCGAGTCCCTCGTTCGCGGCGACCTGGAGCTGGCCGCGGCTCTCGACCTCGTCCATCTCGCCGTCGCCCAGGAACGCCCAGACGTGCTGGTCGGACGCATCCCTGATGCCGCGGTTGGTGAGGTACTTGTTGAGCTGCGCCTGGTAGATCGCATTGATCGGGCCGAGCCCCATCGACACGGTCGGGAACTGCCAGAACTCGGGCATGAGCCGCGGGTGCGGGTAGCTCGAGAGCCCGTTCGGCGCGTGCGACTTCTCTTGACGGAACCCGTCGAGCTGGTCGCCGTCGAGCCGGCCCTCGAGGAAGGCGCGCGCGTACATGCCGGGGGAGGCGTGCCCCTGGAAGAAGACCTGGTCGCCGCCGCCCGGGTGGTCGGGGCCGCGGAAGAAGTGGTTGAACCCGACCTCGTAGAGCGCAGCCGACGAGGCGTACGTCGAGATGTGGCCGCCGACCGCGATGCCGGGGCGCTGGGCGCGGTGCACGAGCATGGCCGCGTTCCAGCGGATCCATGCGCGATAGCGGCGCTCGATCTCCTCGTCGCCGGGGAACTCGGGCTCGTTCTCAGGGGCGATCGTGTTGAGGTAGTCGGTGGTCGGCACCATCGGCACGCCGAGGTGCAGCTCCTTCGACCGCTTCAACAGGCTCAGCATGATCTCCCGACCGCGCTGGTGACCCTTCTCTCCGACGAGCGCGTCGAGGGACTCGTTCCACTCGGCCGTCTCGTCGGGGTCGGCATCGTATGCTCCGACCGAGTACGGATCCTGGTCGTTGACAGTCACACTCGACCTCTCTCTTCAGCAGCAGGGGTGTCTGCGCACACGGCGCGCGCACGCGCGAACGGATCCCGTCCGGGGCGACGACGCCATCCTAATGAGTCTATGCCCGCCCGCGGTCCCACCGTCCGCGGTCGGGCAGGTCCGAACGCCCTTAGGCTGACGAGGTGATCCTCTCGCCCGGAGCAGTCGCCCCCGAGTTCGAGCTGCCCGACGCGTTCGGCGCGCCCACGTCGCTGCGGCGCCTCCGCGAGCGCGGCGCGGTGGCGCTCGTCTTCTTCCCGTTCGCGTTCTCGCGCACCTGCCACGGCGAGCTGTGCGAGCTGCGCGATCGGCTCGAGCTGTTCGAGGCCGAGGGCGTGCGACTGGCCGCGGTGTCGGTCGACTCGAAGTACGCCCTGCGGGCCTGGTCCGAGCAGGAGCGTTTCGGCTTCCCGCTGCTGAGCGACTTCTGGCCGCACGGCGCGGTCGCGCAGGCGTACGGCGCGTTCGAGGCGGATCGGGGCTTCGCGTCGCGTGCGAGCTTCGTCATCGATGCATCCGGTCTGGTGCGCGCCTCGTTCGCGTCCGCGGCCGGCGAGCCGCGCCCGATCGAGGCCTACCGGAGCGCACTCGCGGCGCTCCGCGGCTGAGCCGAGTTCCAAGCCCGCAGCCCAGCGCAGGGGCGGGATGCCCCGGGTCCCTCACGCGAGGATGTTCACGCTCCTCGCGATCACGAGCGCCAGGATGAGGAACCCGCCGAAGGCCTGCAGCGACCAGAGCAGCTTGAAGCGGGGCGACAGCGGCATCGCGTCGGTCGCGCTGAACGCCATCGAGTTCGCGAGCGTCGAGTAGAGGTAGTCGACGTAGCGGGGCGTCCAGTCGACCACCGCCGACGACCGCGCGGCGACCTCGGTCACGGCGTCGTCGTCCTCGTCCTGCGGGAACCGCAGGTCGGCGGGCGGCAGGTCGGCGCGCGCGAGCATCGTCCGCGCGACGGGGCCGCCGCGGTCGAGTTCCCAGTACAGCGTGGTGAACCCGATGACGTTCACCACCCAGACCTGCAGCGCGGCGACCAGCAGCCCCGGGGCATCCTGCTGCGGGTCGACGAGCGTTCCCAGCAGGAGCAGCAGCGTCACCTGGTTGGTCGCCACCAGCAGCGATGCGAACACGACCGACAGCCCGCGGGTCCACGGGGTCTGCCGGGTGAGGCGGTGCGGGTTGGCGACGACGAGCGGCACCAGCAGGGCCAGCCCGACGCCGACCACGATGTAGCGCTGCGGCCCGAGGATCGCGTTCGGCAGCAGTGCGTAGAGCGCGAGGGCCGCCGCGAGCGCGACGATCGCCGGCCAGCGATGCTCCGCGGTCGCGGTGCGGCTCGGATGCTGCCGCAGGGGCTCCATGCCCGCGAGTGTAGGCGCGCTCGACTACCATGGGCGTGCGCCGCACCGGCGCGGGGGCCTGTAGCTCAGTTGGTAGAGCGCCACGTTTACACCGTGGATGTCGTCGGTTCGAGCCCGGCCGGGCCCACTGACGTCGCACCGTCGCGAACGGATGCCTCGCGGCTAGGCTGAACGGATGCCAGTGCTGCTCGCCGAAGTGCTCGAGGTCGTCGACCGGTTGTGGCCCCTCTCGGGGGCCGAAGCCTGGGATGCTCCGGGACTCGTCACCGGCGACCCCGGTGCCGAGGTGCGGCACGTGCTCTTCGCCGTCGACGCCGTCGCCGCGACGGTCGATGAGGCGATCGAGCAGGGCGCCGACCTGCTGATCGCCCACCATCCGCTGCTGCTGCGCGGGGTGACGAGCGTCGCCGAAGACCGGTACAAGGGCGCGCTGCTGGCGCGGCTCATCCGCGGCGGCTGCGCCCTCATCGGCGCGCACACGAACGCGGACGTGGTCGAGACCGGCACCTCCGCGGTCCTCGCCGAGCGTCTCGGCCTGCTGGATGCCTCGCCGATCGTGCCGTCCGCCGACCCGGCGCGCGGGCTCGGCCGGGTGGGGCGGTTGCCGGCACCCACGACGCTCGGCCGGCTCGCGCGCACGCTGGCCGACCTGCTGCCGCCGACCGCCGGCGGCGTGCGCGTCTCGGGCGGGTACGACGACCCGGTCGAAACGATCGCGGTGTGCGGGGGAGCCGGCGACTCGTTGCTCGCCGACCCCGCCGTACGGGCCGCCGACGTCTACATCACCGCCGACCTGCGGCACCACCCGGCCTCCGAGGCGCGCGAGCAGGCGCTGCTCGTCGGGGGTCCGGCGCTCATCGACGTGTCGCACTGGGCCAGCGAATGGCTCTGGCTCGAGCGCGCCGCGGCCGAGCTGGCCGAGGCCTTGCCGGGGCTCGACATCCGGGTCTCCGAGCTCCGTACCGATCCGTGGGATTTCGCAGTCGTGCAATGATCGAACCCACCACGACCCCCACGAGGAGCACCACGTGAAGGCCACCCCATCCGCACAGCTCGACCTCCTTCGGGTGCAGGCGCTCGACACCCGGCTCGCGCAGCTCGCGCACCGGCTCGGCGCCCTGCCGCAGACCGCCGAGCTGGCCGAGCTGGCCACCCGCGACGACGTGCAGCGGCGCGCCCGCGCCGAAGCTCTCGGCGCATTGGAAGACATCCGCACCGAGCTTGGGCGCATCGAGTCCGACGTGCAGATCGTCGAGGCGCGCATCGCGCGCGATGGCGAGCGGCTCACGCACACCTCGTCGATGAAGGACGTCACCGCGCTCGAGTCCGAGCTGGTGTCGCTGCGCAAGCGCCTGTCCGATCTCGAAGACCAGGAGCTCGTCGTCATGCAGCGTGCCGAGGACGCCGAGCGCGTCGTCGCGTCGATCGACGAGGAACGCGCCGCCATCGCCGCCGACCGCCTGCGTCTCGAGGGCGAACGGGGTGACGCGGCATCCGCGCTCGATGCCGACCGCGTCGCGGCCGAACGCGACCGCGAAGCCGTCGCAGGCCTCGTGCCCGACGATCTGCTCGCGTTCTACGAGCAGCGTCGCACCCGCGGCGGCGGCGTCGGGGCGGCGCTGCTTCGCCAGCGCACCTGCGGCGGCTGCACCATCACGCTCACCGGGTCCGACCTCGAGCGTGTGCGCCGAGCCGCCGACGACGACGTGCTGCAGTGCCCCGAGTGCGACCGCATCCTCGTGCGCACCGACGAGTCGGGGCTCTGAGCCCGGTAGGCTGGAATGAGCGAGCGGGTCGGCAAGACGGTCGCGTCGCCCGAGCGATCGGGCGCCGAGGAACGTCCGGGCTCCGCAGGGCAGGACGGTGGGTAACGCCCACCCGGGGAAACCCGAGAGACAGTGCCACAGAGAACAGACCGCCGCGGGCCTTGGCACGCGGTAAGGGTGAAACGGTGGGGTAAGAGCCCACCAGCGGCCGCGGTGACGCGGTCGGCTCGGTAAACCTCGTCCGGAGCAAGGCCAGACAGGAGACCATGGGGCTGCCCGTCCCGTCTCCGGGTAGGCCGCTGGAGGGCTGCGGCAACGCAGCTCCGAGAGAGATGGCCGTCCAGCCGGTGTCGCGCAAGCGCCCGGTGAACAGAACCCGGCGTATCAGCCGGCCCGCTCGCCCCTCAGCCGACCGGCCTCAGCGTGCCGCGAGCGCCGCCGCACCCAGGATTCCGGCGTTGTTGCGGTGCCGGGCCGGCACGATCGGCGTGCGCAGGTCGAGCAGCGGCGCGAACGCGTCCCAGTGCTTCGAGACGCCGCCGCCGACCACGAAGAGGTCGGGAGTGAAGAGGAACTCGACGTGCGAGTAGTAGCGCTGCAGGCGCTTCGCCCAGTGCTTCCAGTCGAGGTTCTCGCGCTCCATCGCCGAGTACGCCGCCCGGCTCTCGGCGTCGTGCCCGTCGATCTCGAGGTGGCCGAGCTCGGAGTTCGGAATCAGCACGCCGTCGAAGATGAGCGCCGAACCGATGCCGGTGCCGAGCGTCGTGAGGATGACGAGGCCCTGCTGTCCGGCTGCGGCGCCGAACCGGATCTCGGCGTAGCCGGCGGCATCCGCATCGTTGACGAAGTGGATGTCCCGCTCGAGGATCTGCTCGAACCGGGGCTCGGCGTCCAGGCCGATCCACTTCTTCGACACGTTCGCCGCCGACAGCGTGCGACCCTGCTTCACGATCGCGGGGAAGCAGACCCCGACCGGCAGCTTCGCCTCGTCGCCGGCCACCGCGTCGAGCCGATCGAGCAGTTCGCGCGTCGACTCGAGGATGTCGTCGGGTTCGCCGCCCTCGGGGGTGGGAACCTTGATGCGGTCGGAGGCCAGTTCGCCGGTCTCGAGATCGACCACCGCCCCCTTGATCCCGGTTCCGCCGATGTCGATGCCGATCGCCTTCGTGCTCGCCATGGCGCCAGACTATCGCGCCGGGTCGGGGCGTAGGATCGGGCCATGGTCGACGACATCGAACACGCCTACTGGTACAACATGCGCACCGGCGAGGTCGAGCACGGCCTGCTGTCGCCGTCGGCCGACCGGGTCGGCCCGTTCCAGACCCGTGCCGAGGCCGAGCGGGCGCTCGAGAAGCTGCGCGAGAACAGCGCGAAGTGGGCCGAGGAGGACGCGGCCGACGCCTGAGCCGACCGCAATCCGTCACTCGTACGAGTGCTCGGGCCCCGGGTAGATGCCGTTCGCGACGTCGTCGCGCCATTCGTGCGCGGCCGTCGAGAGCACGCCCGCGAGGTCGGCGTACTGCTTCACGAACTTCGGGATGCGCCCGGTCGTGAGCCCCGCCCAGTCCGTCCAGACGAGGAGCTGGCCGTCGCAATGCGGCCCTGCGCCGACCGAGATCGTCGGGATGTCCAGCGCGTCGGTGACCTGCCGCGCGGCGTCCGACGGAACCATCTCGAGCACGACCGCGAAGGCGCCCGCCGCCTGCACCGACCGGGCGTCGGCCAGCAACTGCTCGACCTGGTCGCCGCGGCCCTGGATGAGGTGCCCGCCCAACCCGTGCTCGCTCTGCGGGGTGAAGCCGATGTGGGCCATCACCGGGATGCCCGACTGCACGATCCGGCGGATCTGCTTGTGGCTGCGTTCGCCGCCCTCGAGCTTGACCGCGTGCGCGCCGGCCTCCTTCATGAAGCGCACCGCCGTGTGCAGCGCCTCCTCGGCACCCGACTCGTAGGAGCCGAACGGCATGTCGCCGATCACGAACGCACGGCTCACGGCACCGGCGACCGCACGGGTGAGGGGGATGAGCTCGTCCACGGTCACCGGCAGCGTGGTGTCGTAGCCGAGCACGTTGTTGCCGGCTGAGTCGCCGACGAGCAGGAAGTCGACGCCGGCCTCGTCGAAGATGCGGGCGGTGAGCTGGTCGTAGCTCGTGAGCCCGGTGATCTTGATGCCGTCGCGTTTCGCGTTCTGGAAGTGCCGGGTGCGCACCCGCTTGACTCCGGGCGCAGCCTTGGCCGCGCCGCCGTACGGGTTCTGTTCGGACTGCTCTGGCATGGGCTCAGTCTGGCACAGCGGTGGTCGGCACCCGTTCGCGCGGGCGCCGTCATGACCCGCCTCATCGCCTGCCCCGGGGCGGTGCGAGCCACTACGCTGTGAGAAGCGAGGAAGGGTGTGGATGGACAAGCAGCGGGACTTCGTGCTCCGGACCATCGAAGAGCGAGGCGTCAAGTTCGTGAGGCTCTGGTTCACCGACGTGGTGGGCACGCTGAAGTCGGTCGCGATCGCGCCGGCCGAGGTCGAAGGGGCCTTCGCCGAGGGCATCGGATTCGACGGCTCGGCGATCGAGGGTCTGAGCCGCACCTTCGAGTCCGACCTGCTCGCGTTCCCCGACCCGTCGACGTTCCAGATCCTGCCGTGGCGTGGCGAGATCGACCCGACCGCGCGCATGTTCTGCGACATCAGCACGCCCGACGGCGAGCCCGCCGTGGCCGACCCGCGCAACGTGCTGAAGCGCACGCTCGCCCTGGCGGCCGACCGCGGATTCACGTTCTACACGCACCCCGAGATCGAGTTCTACCTGCTGAAGTCGTCGAAGTACGGCGCCGAGGGCCCGATCCCCGTCGACTCGGCGGGCTACTTCGACAACGTGCCGGGCGGCACGGCGCACGACTTCCGCCGTCGCAGCGTGCGGATGCTCGAGGACCTCGGCATCTCGGTCGAGTTCAGCCATCACGAGGCCGGCCCAGGGCAGAACGAGATCGACCTCCGCTACGCCGACGCGCTCGCGATGGCCGACAACATCATGACCTTCCGCACGGTCGTCAAAGAGGTCGCGATCGAGCAGGGGGTGTACGCGACGTTCATGCCCAAGCCCTTCTCCGAGCATCCGGGCAGCGGCATGCACACGCACCTGTCGCTGTTCGAGGGCGACCAGAACGCGTTCTACGAGGCGGGCGCTCAGTACCAGCTCTCGAAGATCGGTCGCCAGTTCATCGCCGGCCTGCTCAAGCACGCCTGCGAGATCTCAGCGGTCACGAACCAGTTCGTGAACTCCTACAAGCGGTTGTGGGGCGGCGGTGAGGCGCCGAGCTTCGTCTGCTGGGGTCACAACAACCGGTCGGCGCTCGTACGCGTGCCGCTCTACAAGCCCAACAAGGGGCAGAGCCACCGGGTCGAGTACCGCGCGATCGACTCGGCCGCGAACCCGTACCTCGCGTTCTCACTGCTGCTCGCCGCAGGGCTCAAAGGCATCGAAGAGGGCTACGAGCTGCCGCCCGAGGCCGAAGACAACGTCTGGACGCTGAGCGACAGCGAGCGCCGGGCGCTCGGCTACAACCCGCTGCCCGCGAGCCTCGACCACGCGATCGAGTACATGGAGGAGTCCGACCTGGTCGCCGAGACGCTCGGCGAGCAGGTGTTCAGCTATGTGCTCGCGAACAAGCGCGCGGAGTGGCGCGACTACCGCTCGCAGGTCACCCCCTTCGAGCTGCAGCGCAATCTCGAGATCCTCTGACCGCACGGATGTCTCGACAGCTTCCGATCCTCGGCGCCCTCGTGCGCGCCGGGTTCGCGGAACTGGATCGCGCGGCCGAGACGATCGCCGCGCTCTCCGCCGACACCGGGGTCTCGGTCGAGGCGCTGCTCGACGCATTCGCACGCGCGGCCGACCCCGACGAGGCGCTGCTGGCGCTGCGCCGGCTGCACGATCGCGCGGGCGAGGCCGTCGCGGGGCTGCTCGCCGATCCCGACGCGGCGGCGCGCACGGCGGTGCTGCTCGGGGCATCCCGCGGCTTCGCCGACTTCTTCCAGCGCAACCCGGCCGAGCTCGTGCTGCTGCGCGGCACGCCGAGGCGGCCGCTGGGGCAGCCCGAGGCATCCGCCGTGCTCGCCGAGGTGATCGCGACCGCCGCCGCCGCACCGGGCGCGACCGACGAGCAGGTCGTGCGCTCCCTCCGGGTCGGCTACCGCCGTCTGCTGGCCGGCATCGCCGTGTGGGATCTCACGCGCACCAGCCCGATCGACGCGCTCGACACGGTCGCGACCGGGCTCGCCGATCTCGCGGGCGCAGCCCTCGACGCCGCGCTCGTCGTCGCCCGTCGCGTCGTTTCGGGCGGCGACTCCGAGCCGGCGGCGCCGGGCCGCTTCCCCGAGGACGAGGTCGCGGCGACGCGGCTCGCCGTGATCGGCATGGGCAAAGCGGGTGCGCGCGAGCTCAACTACGTGAGTGACGTCGACGTGATCTTCGTCGGCGAGTCCGCGGATGAGGCGGCGGTGTCGTCCGCACGGGCGATCGAGATCGCGACGCGCATCGCGATGGTGGCGATGCGCGCGATCGCCGAGTCGGGCATCGAGCCGCCGCTCTGGGAGGTCGACCCGAACCTGCGCCCCGAGGGCAAGGACGGCGCGCTGGTGCGCACGCTCGACTCGCACCTGCAGTACTACGACCGCTGGGCCAAGAGCTGGGAGTTCCAGGCACTGCTGAAGGCCAGGCCGCTCGCCGGCGATGTCGAGCTCGGCGAGGGCTACTGCGCCGGCGTCGCGCCGAAGGTGTGGTCGAGTTCATCGCGGGAGGGCTTCGTCGAGTCGGTGCAGCGCATGCGCGAACGCGTGACCGAGCACATCCCCGCGGCCGAGGTCGAGCGACAGGTGAAGCTCGGCCCCGGCGGCCTGCGAGACATCGAGTTCACGGTGCAGCTGCTGCAACTCGTGCACGGCGCGACCGACCCGGCGATCCGACAGGCTGGCACCCTGCCGGCGCTGTCCGCCCTCGCCGAGACCGGCTACGTCGGTCGCGAGGAGGCGGCCGAGTTCTCACGTGACTACCGCGTGCTGCGGGTCATCGAGCATCGGCTGCAGCTGGCTCGGTTGCGTCGCACGCACCTCATGCCCACGGATGACACGGAGCTGCGTTCGCTGGCACGCGCCACCGGGCTCGCGCGCACCGCCGACGAGCTGCGCTCGGTCTGGCAGGGCACCAAACAGCGCGTGCGCGGACTGCACGAGCGACTCTTCTACCGACCGCTGCTGTCGGCGGTGGCGGCGTTGCCTGCCGACGGCCTCGAGCTCACGAGCGAGCAGGCCGAGGCCCGGCTCGCCGCGATCGGCTTCCGCGACCCGCATGGCGCGCTCGCACATCTCGGCGCGCTCACCGCGGGGGTGTCGCGACGCGCGACGATCCAGCGGCACCTGCTGCCGGTGCTGATCTCGTGGATCGCCGAGGGCGCCGACCCCGACTACGGGCTGCTCGCGTTCCGCCGCGTGAGCGAGGCGCTCGGCACCACCCACTGGTACCTGCGGCTGCTGCGCGACTCCTCGGACGCGGCGATGCGACTGACCCGGGTGCTGTCGGGCTCGCGGTTCGCCGGCGAACTGCTGGAGCGCATCCCCGAGGCGGTCGCGTGGCTCGAGGACATCGACGAGCTGCGACCCCGCCCGCTCTCGGCGCTGCGCGACGAGGCCCGTGCCGTGCTCACCCGGCACGCCGACGCCGACGCCGCGGCGAAGGTGCTGCGCGCCGTCCGCCGGCGCGAGGTGCTGCGGCTCGCGATGTCGGCGATCCTCGACGTCTGCACGGTCGAGGAGCTCGGACACGGGTTGAGCGACGTGACCGAGAGCCATATCGCCGCGCTCGTCGAGGCGATTCGACGCGACGGCGTCGGCGGCATCGAGTTCGCGGTGATCGGCATGGGGCGGTTCGGCGGGCGCGAGCTCGGCATCAGCTCCGACGCCGACATCATCTACGTGTACCGGGCGATCGACGTCGATGGAGATGTCGCCGCGCGCGAGGCACTGCGCATCGTGGCCGAGCTCGGGCGGCTCAGCACTGACGCCCGGCTGCCGTTCGAGCTCGACGCGGACCTGCGCCCCGAGGGCAAGAACGGCGTGGTGGCCCGGTCGATCGAGGCGTACCGCGCCTACTACGCGCGCTGGTCGCTCACCTGGGAGGCCCAGGCGCTGCTGCGCGCGCGCGCCGTCGCCGGCGACGCCCGGCTCATCGCCGAGTTCACCGAGCTCGCCGACCAGATCCGATACCCCGACGAGATCTCGGAACGCGACATCCGCGAAGTCAAGCGCATCAAGGCGCGCGTCGAGAACGAGCGGCTGCCGCAGGGTGCCGATCCCGCGCGGCATCTGAAGCTCGGCCGCGGCTCGTTGAGCGACGTGGAGTGGTTCGTGCAGCTGTTGCAGCTCGAGCATGCGTCGAAGATCCCTGAACTGCGCACGACGTCGACGCTCGATGCGCTCGACCGCGCGCTCGGTGCCGGGCTCCTCGTCGACGCCGACGCACGCGCGCTGCGCGAGGCATGGATCTTCGCGTCACGGGCGAGGTCGGCGCTGACGCTCTGGCTCGACCGCACCACCGACGTGCTGCCGGTCGACCGGGTGCAGCTCGAGGGGGTTGCCCGCATCATGGGCTACCCGCCCGGATCCGCCTCACGCCTCGAGCACGACTACCTCGGCGTCACCCGGCGTGCTCGAGCGGTGTTCGAGCGCGAGTTCTACGGGTTGGCGCCGCGGCCGGCGCGGGGCTGAGCTCGGCACGCGCCCGGTCTCGAGACGCGTCCGACCGCGTCGGCCCCTCCTCGATCGGCGAGCTCGGAAACAGGGGAGGGGTCGCACCGCCGAAGCGGTGCGACCCCGTGGGGACTGCAGGGGGGCAGTCGGTCAGACGCCGTAGTAGAGCTCGAACTCGAAGGGGTGCGGGCGCTGGGCCAGCGGCTTCAGCTCCTTCTCGCGCTTGTAGTCGATCCAGGTCTCGATGAGCTCCTTGGTGAACACGCCGCCCTCGAGGAGGAAGTCGTGGTCGGCCTCGAGCGCTTCGAGCACGGCGTCGAGCGTGCCCGGCACCTGCGGGATCGACTTCGCCTCCTCGGCGGGGAGCTCGTAGAGGTCCTTGTCGACCGGCTCGTGCGGCTCGATGCGGTTCTTGATGCCGTCGAGGCCGGCCATGAGCTGGGCGGCGAAGGCGAGGTACGGGTTGCCCGAGGCGTCCGGTGCACGGAACTCGATGCGCTTGGCCTTCGGGTTGGTGCCCGTGATCGGGATGCGGATGGCCGCCGAACGGTTGCCGGCCGAGTACACCAGGTTGACGGGCGCCTCGAAGCCCGGCACGAGGCGGTGGTACGAGTTCACGGTCGGGTTCGTGAACGCGAGCACCGCGGGAGCGTGCTTGAGCAGCCCGCCGATGTACCAGCGGGCGATGTCGCTGAGGCCGCCGTAGCCGGCCTCGTCGTAGAACAGGGGCTGGCCCTCGTTCCAGAGCGACTGGTGGGTGTGCATGCCCGAGCCGTTGTCGCCGAACAGCGGCTTCGGCATGAACGTGGCGGTCTTGCCCCACTGGTCGGCCGTGTTCTTGACGATGTACTTGAACTTCAGGATGTCGTCGGCCGCGTGCACCATCGTGTCGAAGCGGTAGTTGATCTCGGCCTGGCCGGCGGTGCCCACCTCGTGGTGCGCGCGCTCGAGGATGAGGCCCGCATCGATGAGCTTCAGCGAGATGTCGTCGCGCAGGTCGGCCTGCTTGTCGGTCGGGGAGACCGGGAAGTAGCCGCCCTTGTACGGGGTCTTGTTGGCGAGGTTGCCGCCCTCCTCGACACGGCCCGAGTTCCAGGCCGCCTCTTCGGAGTCGATGAAGTGGAACGCGCCGTTCTGCTTCACCTCGTAGCGCACGTCGTCGAAGATGTAGAACTCGGCCTCGGGGGCGAAGTAGGCGGTGTCGGCGATGCCGGTCGAGGCGAGGTACTTCTCGGCCTTCTTGGCGACCTGACGCGGGTCCTTCGCGTAGATCTCGCCGTTGCGCGGGTTGTAGATGTCGAAGATCATGACCAGCGTGCGCTCGGCCCGGAACGGGTCGACGTACGCCGTCGTCACATCGGGGATGAGCTGCATGTCGGACTCGTGGATCGACGCGAAGCCGCGGATCGACGAGCCGTCGAAGAGCTGGCCGACGGTGAAGAAGTCCTCGTCGACGGTCGACGCCGGGATGTTGAAGTGCTGCTGCACGCCCGGGAGGTCGGTGAAGCGGATGTCGAGGAACTTGACCTCCGTCTCCTTGATGAACTTGAGGACTTCAGACGAATCACTGAACATGTGACGACACTCTCCAGGGCGACGGGTTGTGGCGACGGGCGCTTTGCTCGGCCGTAACCGACCGTACTCAGGGGCGGTTTCCCGACCGTGACGCGATTGTTTCGACCGTGTTACGCCATGCCGGAACGTAGAATCGTCGGGTGCCAGAATCCCCACCGACCACCTTCGGCGATCTCGAACCCAGTCGTTGGCCCGGTGAGCGGCTCGGCCTTCCGAATACGGGCCGAGGCTCGGTGGGCCGCGTCGGGCGCCGGCTCGGCGCCATCCTCGTCGACTGGCTCATCGCGAACCTCATCGCGCTCTTCTTCGGCCCGTACACCTCGACGGCGCAGACCATCGCGACGCTCGTGATCTTCGCGCTGATGCAGGTGCTGCTCATTCCGACCATCGGCGGCAGCATCGGCCACCGCCTGTTCGGGCTGCAGATCGTGCCGCTCATCGGCGGGTGGGTCGGCCCGTGGCGGCCGGTGGTGCGCACGCTGCTGCTCGTGATCGTGCTGCCCGCACTCGTGTGGGACTCCGACCAGCGCGGGTTCCACGACAAGGTGGCCGGTACGGTGCTCATCCGGCGCTGAGCATGCGGAACGGGACATCCGATCGGATGCCCCGTTCTCGCGACGTCGAAGCGGAACGCTGCCGCTCAGCGCATGCGACCGCGCTGCGGGCGCGCCTTCATCGGGTCGATGCCCTTCGGAATCGGCAGCGACGACTGCAGCGAGTTGAGCCGGTTCGACACGGCGACGACCTCGGGCTTGGTGATGACGCGCTTGGTCTTGCGCAGCGTCGCGGCGAGGCGGTGCAGCGGCACGTCGCCCTCGTCATGGCCGACCGACATCAGGGTGATCGGCACGTTCGGCAGCACGCGGGCGACCTTCCGCTGCTCGTCCTCGAGCATCCGACGGGTGCGCGACGCCGGACCCTCGCTGATCAGGACGACACCGCCGCGGCCGACGGCGCGGTAGACCGCGTCCTGCGTCTTGCCGTTGACGGCGACCGGCATCTCGTTGCCCATCCATCCGCCGCGCAGGCCCCCGCGCAGCACCGCGCCGACCGCGCCGGGCTGCCCGTCGATCTGCGAGTAGGCGGCACGCTCGGCGCGGCGGCCGAGGATCACCATTGCGATCAGCAGACCCGCCAGCACGCCGGCGACCACCCAGAGCGTGATCGTCAGGGCGTTGCCGGCGCTCAGCCAGAGCGCGAATGCGAGTGCGACCGCCACCGGCGCGAGGAAGCCGAGCAGCATGAGCCAGGGCGCCGTCGAGTCGTAGCGGCGGGTCATCTGGAAGACCTGCCACATCTGCTTCAGGCGGCCGGGCTCCTTGGGGGCGGACGCGGAGTCCTTGGTGCGTGCCATGCCGTCTAGGATACCGGCGGCCGGGGCCGCCGCGGACCGCGCTGCGCGACCTCGGCGGCCCCGGCCCGGGTCATCCGACGGCCTGTGCGAAACCGGCCGATTCGTCGGCCAGGTGCGCGAGGTCGGCGGGAAGTTCGCGGCCCTTCGCACGCATCGACTGCGCCCAGAGCCGCCCGGCCCGGTAGGACGACCTGACCAGCGGCCCCGCGAGCACACCGAGGAATCCGATGCGTTCGGCCTCGGTCTTCAGCTCGACGAACTCCTCGGGCCGCACCCAGCGCGCGACCGGCAGGTGACGCGGGCTCGGTCGCAAGTACTGCGTGATCGTGATGATGTCGGTGCCGGCGTCGTGCAGGTCGCGCAGGGCCTGCGAGATCTCGTGGCGTTCCTCGCCCATGCCGAGGATGAGGTTCGACTTCGTGATCAATCCGGCCTCGCGCGCTGCGGTGAGCACGCCGAGCGACCGGTCGTACCGGAACGCCGGGCGGATGCGCTTGAAGATGCGGGGCACGGTCTCGACGTTGTGCGCGAACACCTCGGGCTCGGCTGAGAAGACCTCGGCGAGGTGTTCGGGTCGGCCCGAGAAGTCGGGCACCAGGATCTCGACGCCCGTACCGGGCGACTGCCGGTGGATCTCGCGGATCGTCTCGGCGTAGAGCCACGCGCCCTCGTCGGGTAGGTCGTCGCGGGCCACGCCCGTGACGGTCGAGTATCGCAGTTGCATGCGCAGCACCGACTCGGCGACCCGGCGCGGCTCGTCGACGTCGTATTCGGCCGGCTTGCCGGTGTCGATCTGGCAGAAGTCGCACCGACGGGTGCACTGGGAACCGCCGATGAGGAACGTCGCCTCGCGATCCTCCCAGCACTCGTAGATGTTGGGGCAGCCGGCCTCCTGGCAGACGGTGTGGAGTTCCTCGCTCTTGACGAGCGCGTGCAGCTCGCGGAACTCCGGCCCCATCTTCGCGCGCGTCTTGATCCACTCGGGCTTGCGCTCGATCGGGGTCTGCGCGTTGCGCACCTCGACGCGGAGCATCCGCCGACCGTCGGGTGCCGCGCTCATGCGGCGACCGCCGTGAGGTGAGCGCCGAGCGCGGAGTCCAACCGTCTGCGAACGGGCTCGGCGACGTCGGCCGGGGTCACCTCGTGGCCGAGGATTCGCGAGATCGTCGTGACCCCGGCATCGCGGATGCCGCATGCGACGATGCGGTCGTACGGTGCGAGGTCGTTCGAGCAGTTCAGGGCGAAGCCGTGCATGGTGACGCCGCCTTCGACGCGGATGCCGATCGCGGCGATCTTGGCGTCCCGACGCTCGCCGGTCCAGACGCCTGAACGGCCCTCGACGCGGTGGCCTTCGACGCCGGTCTCGGCGAGCACCTCGATCAGCACGCCCTCGAGCAGCCGGACGTAGCCGACGACGTCGATCGGTTCAGGCAGGCGCACGATGGGATAGCCGACGAGCTGCCCCGGGCCGTGCCAGGTGATCTTGCCGCCCCGGTCGACGTCGACGACCGGGGTACCGTCGCTCGGTCGCTCGTCGGGGGCGGTGCGCTTGCCGGCGGTGTAGACCGACTCGTGCTGCAGGAGGATGACGGTGTCGGGGCGTTCGCCCGCGACGACCGCGCGATGGACGGCGCGCTGGAGGGTGAGTCCCTCGAGATACGGCACGGAGTTGGCGCTTAGCCCCGTGTCGACGTAGTCGAGCATGGGTCGAGTCTACGAGTCGTCCTCCCCAGTGCGGCTCGGCGTGGCGAATCCTCACGATCGGGTGACGGATGCCTCGTCCGCCCGTGTGCCGGCGCCAGGCTGGCGGCGTGATGGGCGACAGGCACGACGAACCCGACGACGCGCAATCGATCGCGGGGTACCGGGTTCTGCGGCGTGCGGCGACGGGGGAGCGCGCCGTGCTGTACCTCGCGACCGCAGGGGCTGGTGGTGGAGCAGCCGGTTCCGGGCCGGACGACGGCTTCACCCCGAGCGCGGATGACCCGCCGCAACTCGTGATGCTGCGCGTGTACCCCGCGGCCACCGACCCCGAGCGGCTCGCGGTCGACGTCGAGGCCATGTCGGGGGACCCCGGATCGGCGTATCCGCACCTCCTGGATGTCGCCACCCTCGCCGACGGACAGGTCTGTCTCATCGTCGAGCGCCTGAGCGGACCGAGTCTCGCGGCGATACTGCGCGACCGAACGTTGAGTGCCGGCGAGGCGGTGACCGTGCTCGCTCCGATCGCCGCCGAGCTCGGGCGTCTCGCGCGCCGCGGGCTCGCTCCGACGCGCCTCGGCACCGCCGACGTGGTGTTCGACGGTGCGGGCCGGCCCCGGCTCCTCGGTACGGGAGCGCTTGCGCGCATCGCGGGCGACGCGGTCGAGCCGACGACCCGAATCGAGCGGCAGCGGGAGTCGCACGCGGCCTTCGCAGCGCTCGTCGGCGAGGTGGCGCAGGCGAGCCGCCCCACGGCGCCCATCGACGGCGTACGGGCACTGATCGAATCCCGGCTCGCGGCGCGGCCGTTCGTGCCAGATCCCGAGGCGTTCGAACGCGCACTCTTCAACGCTGCGGCGCCATCGCCGGTGGCGGGGCATTGGGACGGCGGTGTCGTGCGCAGGTCGGTGGCCCCGCCACCGTCGGCGGTGCTGCTGCGTCCGGCCCGCGCGCTCGTGCCGCCGGCCGACGAAGGTTCGCACGCAGAGGCAGAGGCTCCTGATGGCGGGGGCCCGCTGGGCGGGCTCGCCCGGCTCACCGGCGACCTGCTCGCCGTCCCGCGCTCCGACGATCGTCGGAGTCAGCGCCGGGTCGCGGCGACCGGGTCGATCGGCACCCGTGTCCGCGATGCGATCCGCCGGCGTCGCGCGCCACTCGTGTTCGCGACCCTGATCGGCGGTGCAGCCCTCGTCCTGGCTCTCACCGTGGTGCCCCCGAACGGTCGCGCGGCCGACTCGAATGCGAATGCGAGCGACGAGTCGACCGAAGCCGGATCGACGGTCGTCGGATCGGAGGCCCACGACCTCGGGGCGAGCCCGACGCCCGGCCCGAAGCCGGTGCTCCGCGACGATCCCGCAGCGGCCGTGGCCGAGCTGTTGCAGGATCGCGCCGGATGCCTCGCCGATCTCGATCTCGCCTGCCTCGAGACGGTCGATCAGCCGGGATCGGCGCTGGTGGCCGCCGACCGCGACGCGATCCTCGGCGCACGCGAGGGCGGTTCTGTCGCGATCGAGGCATTCGACCTCGACCACGTCACCGTGCTCGGGTCGATGGGCGCGGCGTGGCTGGTGCAGGTGCCGTACCCCGACGATCGCGAACCGGCCTCGGTGCTCGCGATGAGCACCGAGGCCGGTTGGCGTCTGCGGGAGATCTTCGACTAGATGCCGAGGTCGGCCTCGAAGTCGCCCTCCTCGAGGCGCGCCTTGACCGCCGTGAGGAACCGGGCGGCGTCGGCACCGTCGATGATGCGGTGGTCGTACGAGAGCGCGAGGTAGACCATCGAGCGGATGGCGATGGCGTCGGAGCCGTCTTCCGAGATCACGACCGGGCGCTTGACGACCACACCCGTGCCGAGGATCGCCGTCTGCGGGAGGAAGACGATCGGCGTGTCGAACAGCGCGCCGCGCGAACCGGTGTTGGTCAGCGTGAACGTGCCGCCCGAAAGCTCGTCGGGCTTCAGCTGGTTGTTGCGCGTGCGCTCGGCGAGGTCGGCGATCTGGCCGGCGAGGCCGGCGATGTCGAGCTCGCCCGCATCGCGCACGACCGGGGTGAGGAGGCCCCGCTCAGTGTCGACCGCGATCGAGAGGTTCTCGCCTTCGGGGTACACGATGGAGTCGCCGTCGACGGTCGAGTTGATGATCGGGTACGCACGCAGCGCCTCGACGGCCGCAAGGCCGAAGAACGGCAGGAAGCTGAGCTTGTTGCCGGTCTTCTCGAGGAACTCGCCCTTCACGCGGTCACGCAGACGTGCGACGCGTGTGACGTCGACCTCGACGACCGAGGTGAGCTGGGCGCTCGACTGCATCGACACGACCGCGCGCTCGGCGACGACCTTGCGCAGGCGCGTCATCGGCTGGGTCGTGCCGCGCAGCGGCGACGTCTCGAGCTGCACGCGAGGTGCCTGGGCGGCAGCGGCCGGAGCCGCCTGCGCACTGAGCACGTCCTGCTTGCGGATACGGCCGCCGACTCCGGTGCCGGTCACGCTGGCGAGGTCGACGCCCTGCTCGTTCGCGAGCTTGCGCACGATCGGGGTGACATAGCCGGCAGGGCCGCTGTGTGCGCCGCCCTGCGAGGGGGCTTCGGCGGGCGCAGCAGCCGGGGCGGGTGCCGGAGCCGCGGCCGGAGCGGGCGCAGCAGCCGGAGCCGGAGCCGCCGCGGGAGCCGGAGCGGGCGCTGCGGCGGGTGCCGGTGCCGCCGCGGGTGCCGGAGCCGGAGCGGGTGCTGCGGCGGGTGCCGGAGCCGGAGCGGGTGCTGCGGCGGGTGCCGGTGCTGCGGCGGGTGCCGGTGCCGGAGCGGGCGCGGCAGGCGGAGCGGGTGCCGCGGCGGGTGCTTCGGCCGCCGGTGCCGGAGCGGCAGGAGCCGCCGGCTCCGGCGCCACGGGCGCGGCAGGTGCTTCAGCAGCCGGGGCGGGAGCCTCGGGCGCTGCGGGCGCCTCCTCCACGGCGGGCTCGGCGGGAGCCGCGGCAGCGCCCGAGCCATCGCCGATCGTCACCAGCGGGGTGCCGACCTCGACCGTCTCGTCCTCCTGGACGAGGATCGCCTCGATCACCCCGGCGACGGGGGAGGGGATCTCGGTGTCGACCTTGTCGGTCGAGACCTCGAGCAGCGGCTCGTCGACCTCGACACGGTCGCCGACGTTCTTCAGCCAGCGGGTGACCGTGCCTTCAGTGACACTCTCACCGAGTGCCGGGAGGCTGACGGATTCGCTCATGCGCTTGTCTCCTTCACAGCGTGGGACGCATTGTCCAGCATATTGCAGTCGTCTGGGTTGGGTTCGGGGTCAGAGCGCGTGGAGCGGCTTGCCCGCGAGCTTCAGGAATGCCTCGCCGAGCGCCTCGTTCTGCGTCGGGTGGGCGTGGATGAAGGGGGCGACGTCCTCGGGGTACGCCTCCCAGTTCACGGCCAGCTGAGCCTCGCCGATGAGCTCGCCCACGCGGGCGCCGATCATGTGCACACCGACGACGGGGCCGTCGTTCACACGCACGACCTTGATCGAGCCGCTGGTCTCGAGGATGTGGCTCTTGCCGTTGCCCGCGAGGTTGTACTCGTACGCCGACACCCGGTCGGCGCCGAACTTCTCGGCCGCTTTCGCCTCGGTGTAGCCGACCGAGGCGACCTCGGGTTCGCAGTACGTGACTTTGGGGATGTTGACGTCCTCGACGAGGATCGGGTTGAGGCCCGCGATCTCTTCGGCGACGAAGATGCCCTGCTGGAACCCGCGGTGGGCGAGCTGCAGGCCGGGCACGATGTCGCCGACGGCGTAGACGCCCGGCACGCTCGTGCGGAGGCGCTCGTCGGTGATGACGAAGCCGCGGTCGATCGTGACGCCGGCTTCTTGGTAGCCGAGCCCCTGGGTGACGGGGCCTCGGCCGACGGCCACGAGCAGGAGCTCGGCCTCGACGGTGTCGCCGTTCTCGAGCGTGACGACGACGCCGTTCTCGTGCTGGGTGACGCTCTGGAAGCGCACGCCGAGCTTGTAGTCGATGCCGCGCTTGCGGAACGCGCGCTCGAGCTGCTTGGAGATCGACTCCTCCTCGTTGGGCACGAGGTGGGGGAGCGCCTCGATGATCGTGACCTCGGCGCCGAACGACTTCCACACGCTCGCGAACTCGACGCCGATCACGCCGCCGCCGAGCACGGCGACCTTGGAGGGCACGAAGTCGAGCTGCAGGGCCTGGTCGCTCGTGACGACGCGGCCGCCGATCTCGAGACCGGGCAGCGATCGCGAGTACGAGCCGGTGGCGAGCACCACGTTCGCGCCCGTGTAGCGGTCGTCGCCGACCTGCACGGTCTTGGCGCCGACGAGACGCCCTTCGCCCTCGACGACGGTGATGCCGCGGGCCTTCACGAGGCCCTGCAGGCCCTTCCACTTGCTGGTGATGATCGAGTCGCGATAGCCGCCGACCTGCGTCATGTCGACGCCGTCGAGCGTGGCCTGGATGCCGAACTTCGCGGACTCGCGGGCGCTGTCGGCCACCTCGGCGGCGTGCAGCAGCGCCTTGGTGGGGATGCAGCCGCGGTGCAGGCAGGTGCCGCCGAGCTTGTCCTTCTCGATGAGTGCGACGGTCGACCCGAGTTCCGCGGCGCGCAGTGCAGCGGCGTACCCGCCGCTGCCGCCGCCGAGGACGACCAGGTCAAAGTTGTGCTCGGACAAGCCGGTATCTCCCTTGCGCAGGTGGTGTGCGACACGGCTGCGCGGGGTCGTGCCCGGCGCAGGCTGCTCAGGCGACGTTCTCGCCCATAGAACTGTACTACTTGGCTGCGAGCGACTCGCCCAGGCGGATGAGGGTGCGCACCGCGACACCGGTAGGCCCTGCATCGGTGAAGCCCCACGCCGGCCCGGTGTTGTTCGATGGGCCCGCGATGTCGAGATGCGCCCACGGGATGCGCTCGTCGCCGCCCTCCCGATGTCCCACGAACTCCTGCAGGAACACACCGGCCAGGAGCATGCCCGGCACCACCTGGCCGAGCTTCGAGTTCGTGTAGTCCGCGACATCCGACTTCAACAGGCGCTTCAGATCGCCCGGCAGCGGCATCGGCCAGACCGCCTCATCGACCTCCCGTGCTGCCGCGCGGACCTGCTCGACGAGAGCCTCGTCGCCCATCAGGCCCGAGATGCGCTGCCCGAGTGCGACCTGCTGCGCTCCGGTCAGGGTCGCGACGTCCACGATCGCGTCAGGCTGCTCGTCACCGGCTGCGACGAGCCCGTCGGCGAGCACCAGGCGCCCCTCGGCGTCGGTGTTGACCACCTCGACCGTCGCACCGTTCTTCATCCGCAGCACGTCGTTGGGGCGGATCGCCTCACCCGACGGCATGTTCTCGGCCAAGCACAGCCAGGCCGTGACCGCGATCGGCGCACCGACTTCGGCGAGCGCCGTGACGGCGCCCAGCACGGCCGCGGCGCCGGCCATGTCGGTCTTCATGCCGACCATCGATGCCGCGGGTTTCAGTGACAGCCCGCCCGAGTCGAAGGTGATGCCCTTGCCCACCAGCGCGAGCCGGAACGTCGCACCCTCTGGCGAATAGTCGAGCCGAACCAGCCGCGGACCCCGCACCGACCCCTGCCCGACCCCGAGGATCCCGCCGAACCCGCCCTCCGCGAGCGCGGCCTCGTCGAGGACCCGGGCGTCGATGCCCAGCGCCGTGGCCTGGTCGACCGCGATCGACGCGAGCACCTCGGGCGACAGATCGGACGGCGACGCGTTCACCAGGTCTTTCGTGCGCGCCACCGCGCCCGCCACGGCGCGCACCCGCGCGAGACCGATTTCGTCGTCGCCGAACGGGGTGTGCAGCGCGATGCGGGCGACGGGGTGCACGGGCTCTGACCGGTACGCGTTGTAGCGGTAGGCGCCGAGGGCGGCGCCTTCCAGGGCCGCGGCCGCGACCGTCGGGTCGGCGGTCGCGATGCCGATCGCGACCTCGTCGATATCGGCGAGTCGGCGCAGCGCTGCGCCTGCGGCCAGACGCACCGAATCGGGCGTGGCCGTCGATCCGGCACCGGCGACCGCGACCACCGGCGCGCCGTCGAGCCCCGGCAGACGGACCAGTTCGTCTGCCGCACCCTTCGCGCGCAGCCGTCGGAGTGCCCCCGGCACCCATTCGAAGCCGCCGTCGACGAGCACGGAGGGCCCGTCGTCGCCGGCGACGGCGAACAGCAGGACCACGTCGGCGCGGCTCTCGGACGGCGGAGAATCCTGGATGAGCAGTTCGGGCACGGACATGCCTCGATGCTACGTGTTCGCTGTCGGCACACGGGCGGCACGAGACATCCGGCCGGCGGGTCTCGCGACCGAACTACGCTGGAATCATGCGCGACCCTCGGAGCCTGTACGAGCTGAATGCGGATGTCTCGGTGCCCGCGGGCATCCCGCTCGTCGCCGGGTTGACGGGGTTCGCCGACGCCGGCTCGGCCGTGCAGCAGACCACCGACTACCTGCTCTCGACGCTCGAGAGCACGGTGGTGGCTGCGTTCGACGCCGACGAGCTGCTCGACTACCGTGCGCGCCGGCCGATCATCCTGTTCGACGGCGATCACCTCACCGATTACCGCCCGGCGCGGCTCAGCCTCGACCTCGCGCGCGACGAGCTCGGCAGGCAGTTCCTCCTGCTCACGGGATTCGAGCCCGACTTCCAGTGGGAGCGGTTCTCGACCGCGGTGCTGGGCCTGATCGACGAACTCGCCGTCTCGTCGACGACGTGGCTGAATTCGATCCCGATGCCGGTGCCGCATACGCGCCCGATCGGGCTCACGGTGAGCGGCAACCGGTCCGAGCTCACCGACGCGATGTCGGTGTGGCGTCCGACCACCCAGGTGCCCGCGAACGCGCTGCACCTGGTCGAGTACCGGCTGCAGCAGCTCGGTCACCCGACCGCGGGCTTCGTACTGCTCGTGCCCCACTACCTCACCGACGCAGAGCACCCGGGCGCGGCGCTGACCGCACTCGACGCGGTGTCGGCTGCGACGGGCCTCATCTTCCCGACCGATGCGCTGCGCGAGCAGTCGCGCGAGTTCCTCGCCCGGATCGACGAGCAGGTGGCCGAGAATCCCGAGCTGTCGAAGCTCGTCGGCACGCTCGAGGAGCGGCACGATGCCTACATGGAGGGCACGTCGCTGCGTTCGCCGCTCACCGACGAAGACGGCGAGGTGCCCTCTGCCGACGTGATCGCCGCCGAGCTCGAGAAGTTCCTCGCACGCCGTCGCGGTCGCGACGACGAGTCGCCGCTGGGCGGTTGAAGGCGCCAGGCCGCGCTCGTGTGCGCATCCGGCGGCGGCCGGCAGGGAATGTCGCGGCCCCTCTCGTCGTTGTGAAGACGTGGAGATGAAGCGCCCGCGAAAGCCGTTCGGCGACACGTCGAGGCCGGTCGATTCGGGGCGCGCAGGCATGCGGCGGTATAATGGGGGCAGGACCCGTTCAGGTTCGACCGGCGCGATCATCGTCGCGCGATCACGGCGGACTTGACATGGGTCCTCATAGTGTCCGAAAACACCGTGATCCGATCGCGGTGCGAGCGGGCGGCGCGACTGCGTCGCGCGAGGAGCACGTGCCGTCGGCAAGGCAGAAGCCGGCGCGACGGCGAGGAGAGGTGCAGAGTATGGCGAAGGCCGCAACGACGACCGCCAAGGGCGAAACCGAGGCGAAGGCCACGGCGCCCGCGAAGGCGGCCGCGGCAACCAAGACGACGGCGAAGACCGCGTCGAAGCCCGCCGCGAAGGCCGCGACGACGAAGACCGCGTCGAAGCCGGCAGCGAAGACGGCGTCGAAGACCGCGCGCACGTCGACCGCGAAGGGCGCTTCGACGACGGCGAAGTCGAAGGCCGCGAAGGGCGCCGACGACGAGTTCGACGACAGCGACGCCGAGATCGAGGTCGAAGAGGTCGAGCTGGTCGAGACGGCCGAGGTCGCCGAGTCCGAAACGGCCGGCACCGCCGACGAGGCGTCGGACGACACGGATGACGCCGCCGGGGAGTCCCCGGTGGTCGTCGAGCCGCACCCCACGGGCGCGCTCGTGCTGCGTGCCGGTGACGACGAGGACGAAGTGCCGGTCTACTCGGCGCAGATCACCGGTGCCACCGCCGACCCGGTGAAGGACTACCTGAAGCAGATCGGCAAGGTCGCGCTGCTGAATGCGGCCGAAGAGGTCGAGCTCGCGATGCGCATCGAGGCGGGCCTGTTCGCCGAAGAGAAGCTGTCGCACATGAGCGACACCGAGAAGCGCACCCAGCTCGGTCGCGAGCTGCAGTGGGTCGCGAAAGACGGTCAGCGCGCGAAGAGCCACCTGCTCGGCGCGAACCTGCGTCTCGTGGTCTCGCTTGCCAAGCGCTACACGGGTCGCGGCATGCAGTTCCTCGACCTCATCCAAGAGGGCAACCTGGGCCTGATCCGTGCGGTCGAGAAGTTCGACTACACGAAGGGCTTCAAGTTCTCGACCTACGCGACGTGGTGGATCCGCCAGGCGATCACCCGCGCGATGGCCGACCAGGCCCGCACCATCCGCATCCCGGTGCACATGGTCGAGGTCATCAACAAGCTCGCCCGCGTGCAGCGGCAGATGCTGCAGGATCTGGGTCGCGAGCCCACGCCCGAAGAGCTCTCGAAGGAGCTCGACATGACCCCCGAGAAGGTCATCGAGGTGCAGAAGTACGGCCGCGAGCCGATCTCGCTGCACACGCCCCTCGGCGAAGACGGCGACAGCGAGTTCGGCGACCTCATCGAGGACACGGAGGCGGTCGTGCCCGCCGACGCGGTGGGCTTCACGATGCTGCAGAAGCAGCTCGAGAGCCTGCTCGACTCGCTCTCCGAGCGCGAGGCGGGCGTGATCCGCATGCGCTTCGGCCTCGGCGACGGCATGCCGAAGACGCTCGACCAGATCGGCGACACGTTCGGGGTCACCCGCGAGCGCATCCGCCAGATCGAGTCGAAGACGATGGCCAAGCTCCGCCATCCGTCGCGCTCGCAGTCGCTCCGCGACTACCTCGAGTAGGCCGCCGGTGCGCGCTGGTTCCCTGCGTTATGGGCCGGCGATCCTCGCCGGCAGACTCACCAGATTCGCCGCCCGGCTGCGCAAGCCGGGCGGCGGATCCGCGGTTCCGGGCCTCGTCGTCAACCGCATCGCCCCCGGCTACCTGAAGCGCACCCTGTCGGGCTTCCCGCAGGGACTCATCGTGGTATCGGGGTCGAGCGGCAAGTCGACGACGACGAAGATGCTCGTCGCGATCCTGCGCGCCCACGGCGTGGACGTGTTCACGAACCCATCGACGGCGAACATCTCCCAGGGCCTGACGTCGGCGCTGCTCGAGCGCGCCGACTGGCGCGGCCGCGTGCCGGGCGATCTCGCCGTGCTCGAGATGGACGAGGGACACGGCGCCCTGGTCATGCAGGGCGTCGACGCGCGCATCGTCGCGCTCACGAATGTGATGGTCGACCAGATCGACCGGTTCCACGACTCCGACATGGTGGTCGGGATGCTTCGCCGCATCGCCGAGCGCGCGCACGAAGCGGTCGTGGTGAATGCCGACGACGCCGCACTCGAGCGGCTGGCGGCCGCGCTGCCCGGCTCGGTCGCGGTGCACCGGTACGGCGTCTCCGACGACGTGCTCGCGTCGGCGCCGCGAGGCCTCGGCTACACCGAGACCGCACGTGACCGCCTCGACGCCGACGGCGGCCTCGTGGTCGAGGCGGTCGATGGTCGCCGTGCCGTGCTCGTCGACGACGAGGCATCCGTCGACGTCTCGCTGCCCGCCCGAGGCATCCACTACGCCGTCGACGCCGCGGCCGCGTACGCGACCGCGAAGGCGGCGCTCGGCGACCGTTTCGGCCGCGCGACCGCGGCGCAGGCGCTGAGCGAGATCCCGGCGGTCTTCGGCCGCGGCGAGCGCACCACGGTGCGCGGGCACGAGGTCGAGTTCGTGCTGGTGCAGAATCCGGCGAGCTACCAGCTCAACGCCGACGGCATCGAGCCCGGCACCGAGCAGATCCTCTTCGCGATCGGTTCCGACGTGCGCGATCCCTCCTATTTCTGGCCGACGGATGCCTCGAGCCTGCGCCGTGTCGCGATCGTCTCGGGTTCGAAGGCGCACGAGGCGGCCCTCATGCTCGCCTACGACGGCGTGCAGATCGACCGCGTCGAGCCCGACCTGGCGCGCGCCATCGACGACTTCCTGGCGGCCCCCGGCCCCGAGCACGGGGTGAAGACCATCGTGTTCACCGCGGACTCGATGCGCCGCACCCGCGCCCACCTCGGACTCACGGAGGCCTGATGACCTTCACGATCGCGGCGCTCGTGCCGTCGCTGCTGAACACCAACGGCGATGCCGAGAACGCGGCCGTGCTCGCGCAACGCCTCCGTTGGGCCGGGCACGAGGCCCGCATCGCCCGCGTCGAACACGTCGACGAGCTGCCCGACCGGGTCGACGCCGTGGTCGTGGGCTCGGGCAACGACTCATCGCTCGAGGCGGCGCGCGAGCGCCTGCTCACCATGCACGACCAGCTGCGCCGGTGGGGAACCGAGGGCGTTCCGATCCTCGCCGTCGGCACCGGTTGGGAACTGCTCAGCTGGGGCGTGGAGACCGCCGACGGCCGCACCGTCGAAGGACTCGGCGTCCTGCCCGGGCGGGCCGTGCCGCGTGCGGCGGGCCGCGTCACCGGCGAGATCGTGCTGCGGTCGCCGCGATTCGGGCACCTCGTCGGATTCGAGAACCACGCGCGCGACTACGTCCAGGCCGAGGCCTCGCCGCTCGGCCGACTGCTCGCCGGTGCCGGGAACGGCCGCGATTCGGGCCAGGAGGGCGTGGCCATGGGGTGGGTGCTCGGCACGCACCTGCACGGGCCGGTGCTCGCCAAGAACCCCGGGTTCGCCGACGCGATCCTCACCGAGCTCGCCTCGCGCGCCGGCGTGGAGTACGCGCCGGGGGAGCAGGCCGCGATCGTCGACGGCTACGCGAACGAGGCCCGTCGGCTGCTGCTCGAGGCCGCGAAGGTCGCGCTGCCCGGGTGAGGCGCGGCGGCTGCGGCCGTCATCGCCCGCTCCGCGGCATCCGTCGAGCAGAACGACGAACGCCCCGCCGAAGCGGGGCGTTCGTGGAAGACCTGATCAGTCGCGCGTGTCGACCAGCAGGCGGCTCGACTCGTCGTGCCAGCTGTGGGCGATCTGCGACAGCTTCTCTTGGTGCTTGCGACCGTGGTGCGCGCAGAACAGCAGCTCGCCGTTCGAGACGACCACGCGGATGTACGCCTGCGCACCGCAGGCGTCGCACCGGTCGAGCGCGGTGAGCTCGTAGGGGGCCTCGGCTTCGGTCGCAGCGGTCTCGGTGTACTGCGTCATGGCTCCTCCTCCAGTCGGTCACGCTCGTGTTTCCGTTCCTCAATGAAAGCACGGGAATGCCGAGGTCCCCTCCACGTGGGCTGGCATTTCGCTGTGCGCGTAGCGCCTGACGCACGGTGTCGCCGGGCGTCAGTATCCTTGACCGTCGTGAGCTCCGACTATTCCGCCCGCCATCTCTCCGTGCTCGAGGGCCTCGAAGCCGTGCGCAAGCGACCGGGCATGTACATCGGTTCGACCGACTCGCGCGGCCTCATGCACTGCGTGTGGGAGATCATCGACAACTCGGTCGACGAGGCGCTCGCGGGTCACGGCAGCGACATCGAGGTCGTGCTGCACCGCGACGGCAGCGTCGAGGTGCGCGACCATGCGCGCGGCATCCCCGTCGACATCGAGCCCAAGACCGGTCTCAGCGGTGTCGAGGTCGTGTTCACGAAGCTGCACGCCGGCGGAAAGTTCGGCTCGGGCTCGTACTCGGCGTCGGGCGGTCTGCACGGTGTCGGTGCGTCCGTCGTGAACGCGCTGTCCGAGCGGCTCGACGTCGAGGTCGACCGGGGCGGAAAGACCTGGGCGATGTCGTTCCACCGCGGCGAGCCCGGGCGTTTCGCCGACGGCGCCGACGGGCCGAGCCCGCTGTCGCCGTTCTCGCCGTTCGAGCAGTCGAGCGAGCTGCGGGTGGCCGGCAAGGTCGCCAAGGGCGTCACCGGCACGCGCATCCGGTACTGGGCCGACCCGCAGATCTTCACCAAGGGCGCGAGCTTTCAGCTCGAGGAGCTGCTCGCCCGCGCCCGCCAGACCGCGTTCCTGATCCCGGGTCTGGGCATCACCGTGCTCGACGAGCGCGGCGACGAGCCCGAGACCCATGGCTTCCGCTTCGAGGGCGGCATCAGCGAGTTCGTCGAGCACCTCTCGACCGACGGCCCCGTCACCGACGTCTGGCGGCTCAACGGCGATGGCCGGTTCACCGAGACGGTGCCGGTGCTGAGCGACCGCGGCGCGATGGTGCCGACCGAGGTCGAACGGCACTGTCACGTCGATGTCGCGCTGCGCTGGGGCACCGGGTACGACACGACGGTGCGCACGTTCGTGAACATCATCGCCACGCCGAAGGGCGGCACGCACCTTGCCGGCTTCGAGCAGGGCCTGCTCAAGGTCATCCGCAGCCAGGTCGAGCAGAACGCGCGGCGGTTGAAGGTGGGCAACGACAAGCTCGACAAGGACGACGTGCTCGCCGGCCTCACGGCCGTGCTCACGGTGCGCCTCGCCGAGCCGCAGTTCGAGGGCCAGACCAAAGAGGTGCTCGGCACGCCCGCGGTGCGCTCCATCGTGGCGTCGGTCGTGCAGAAGTCGCTGGCCGAGCGGTTCGCCTCGACCAAGCGCGACGACAAGGCGCAGACCGCACTCGTGCTCGACAAGGTGGTCGCCGAGATGAAGGCGCGCATCTCCGCGCGCACTCACAAAGAGACCCAGCGTCGAAAGAACGCGCTCGAGTCTTCGTCGCTGCCGGCGAAGCTCGCCGACTGCCGATCGTCGGATGTCGCGCACAGCGAGCTCTTCATCGTCGAGGGCGACTCCGCGCTCGGCACGGCCAAGCTCGCTCGCGACAGCGAGCACCAGGCACTGCTGCCGATCCGCGGCAAGATCCTCAACGTGCAGAAGGCGTCGATCGCCGACATGCTCGGCAACGCCGAGTGCGCCGCGATCATCCAGACCATCGGCGCAGGCTCTGGGCGCACCTTCGATCTGTCGGCGGCACGCTACGGCAAGGTCATCATCATGAGCGACGCCGACGTCGACGGCGCGCACATCCGCACCCTGCTGCTGACGCTGTTCTTCCGGTACATGCGCCCGATGATCGAGGAGGGGAGGGTCTTCGCCGCCGTGCCCCCGCTGCATCGCATCATCGTGCAGAACCCCGGCACCAAGCCGAACGAGACGATCTACACCTACTCCGAGGCCGAGTTCGCCGCGGTCACGAAAGACCTCACCCGCCGCGGCCGCAAGTTCGGCGAACCGCAGCGCTACAAGGGCCTCGGCGAGATGGATGCCGATCAGCTCGCCGTGACCACGATGGATCCGAAGCATCGCATGCTGCGCCGCGTCGGGGTCGCCGATGCCGAGCAGGCCGGCCGGGTGTTCGAACTGCTGATGGGCAACGACGTCGCGCCGCGCAAGGAGTTCATCATCGACAGTGCCAACGGACTGAGCCGCGAGCGCATCGACGCGTGAGGCGCTGCGGGCGGGCGTCACGCGAGGTGCGGCCGCGCCGCACCTCGGCCGGGGGTGTGCGGCCTTCGGGCCTCAGCCCCCGGTGCGGGGCGGCGTCGCGGTCAGCCGATCCGTCGTCCGATGACCGCGACGGGCGCGTCGAGCGGGGTCCCCGAAGCATCCCGCTTCGCAAGCGCCTCGGGAAGCTGGCGCACGCTGCCGTCGGCCCCGAGCGCGTGCGCCGGCTCGGGCCCGGCCCACGCCACCGACAGCGCGTCCTGACCCTTGAGGAACCGCTGGGCGCGCACCCCGCCGGTCGCCCGGCCCTTGCCCGGGAACTCGTCGAACGACGAGGTCTTGGCCGAGCCCGGGTCAGCGCCGAGCAGCGTGTCGGTGGCCGCGGCGACCGTCACCACGACGCTGCGTTCGAGATCGCCGCGTTCGATCACGGAGAACCCGACGACACGGGCGTCGGCGGCGAGCTTGATGCCCGCCATGCCCCCCGCGGCACAGCCCTGCGGACGGACGGCCGACGCCGGGAAGTGCAGCAGCTGCGCATCGCTGGCGATGAACACCAGTTCGTCGTCGTCGCCGCCCTGCGCCGCGCCGACCACCGCGTCGCCGGGCTTCAGCGCGATCACCTCGAAGTCGGGCCGGTTCGGGTAGCCGCCCGGCTGGACGCGCTTGACCACGCCCTGCGCGGTGCCGAGCACGATCGGCTGGTCGGAGGTGAGCGAGACGAGCGCGAGCACCTGCTCGGAACGGTCGGCGAGGCCGAGGTACTCGCCGACGCGCACTCCGGCGCCGAGCTGCGGCGCGTTCGGCGGCAGCTGCGGCAGGTCGAGCGGTGAGAACCGGATGAGTCGGCCGCGACTCGTGACCGCCCCGATCTCGCTGCGGCTGGTGGTGTCGAGCACCGACCTCACCGCATCGTGCTTCGAGCGACGAGTGGGGACCGTGATGGCCAGCTCGTCGGCGCCGTCGGGGCGATCGATCCTGGCGATGCGGCCGGTCGCGCCGAGCAGCACCCGGCACGGGACATCCGCGTGCTCGAGCGACGCGGCCGACGCGGCCGCCGCAGCGCGCCGCGCCGCAGGCGGCAACGACTTGACCATCGTGAGCAGCGTGCGGCGCGGCGTGCCGAACCGCTCAGCGATCTCACCGAGCTCGTCGGAGACCAGCGCGCGGATGCGCGCCGAGCTGGCGAGCAGCTCCTCGAGGTGGGCGATGTCGGCGAGCAACTGGTCGCGCTCGGTCTCGAGCTCGATGCGCGAGAACTTCGTGAGCCGGCGCAGCCGGAGTTCGAGAATGTACTCGGCCTGCACCTGACTGAGGTCGAAGACCTCTTGCAACCGAGTGCGGGCGCGGTCGGCGTCGTCGCTCGAGCGGATGACCTGGATGACCTCGTCGATGTCGAGGATCGCGACGAGCAGGCCCTCGACCAGGTGCAGCCGTTCGCGCCGCCGGGCGAGCCGGAATTCGCTGCGCCGCGTGACCACCCGTACGCGGTGGTCGATGTAGACCTGCAGCAGCTCTTTCAGCCCGAGAGTCTGCGGCTGGCCGTCGACGAGCGCCACGTTGTTGATGGCGAAGCCGTCTTCGAGCGGCGTCAGCCGGTAGAGCTGCTCGAGCACCGCCTGCGGGTTGAATCCCGTCTTGATGCCGATCACGAGGCGCAGCCCGTGCTTGCGGTCGGTCAGGTCGGTGACGTCGGCGATGCCGGTGATCTTCTTGGCGTTGACACCGTCTTTGATCTTCTCGATGACCTTCTCGGGGCCGACGAGGTAGGGCAGCTCGGTGACGACCAGGCCCGTCTTGCGGGCGGTGAGCTGTTCGACCGCGACCTTCGCGCGCGTCTTGAACGAGCCGCGGCCCGAGGTGTACGCATCGCGCACGCCGTCGAGCCCGACGATCGTGCCGCCCGATGGGAAATCGGGGCCGGGCACGAACTCCATCAGTTCGTCGAGCGTCGCCTCGGGGTTCGCGATCAGGTGGCGGGCGGCGTGCACGACCTCGACGAGGTTGTGCGGCGCCATGTTGGTGGCCATGCCGACCGCGATGCCACTCGCGCCGTTCACCAGCAGGTTCGGGAACGCCGAGGGCATGACCTCGGGCTGCTGCAGTTTGCCGTCGTAGTTGGGCACGAAGTCGACCACGTCTTCGTCGAGTCCCTCGGACATCGACACGGCGGGCGCGGCAAGACGTGCCTCGGTGTATCGCGACGCGGCCGGGCCGTCGTCGAGCGAGCCGAAGTTGCCGTGGCCGTCGACGAGCGGCACGCGCAGCGTGAAGGGCTGGGCGAGCCGCACGAGGGCGTCGTAGATCGCCGAGTCGCCGTGCGGATGGTACTTGCCCATCACCTCGCCGACGACGCGGGAGCTCTTCACGTGCGCACGATCGGGCCGCAGGCCCATCTCGGTCATGCTGAAGAGGATGCGACGCTGCACCGGCTTCAGGCCGTCGCGGGCGTCGGGCAGCGCCCGGGAGTAGATCACCGAGTACGCGTACTCGAGGAAGGAGCCCTGCATCTCGGTGGAGACGTCGACGTCTTCGATGCGCTCCGCGATCGGCGTGTCGGTGGGCTCGTCGGCTGCTCGGGTCATCCGTCTCTCGGGGGCTCGGCGCGGTGCTCGCGCGATGGAACGGTTCGCGCCCGGCCTGTGCCAGACTGGGCGCGATGCCTGCCATGCTACCGGTGCCCGACGACACCGTTCTGCGGCCGGCCGCGATCCTTCCGAGCGTGACGGCCGCCCTCGCCGGGGAGGCGAACCCGCTCGGCCTCCCCGGCGCCCGCAGCGCGATCGTCGCGCTCGTCGACGGTCTGGGTGCCTCGAACCTCGCATCGCGGGCCGGGCACGCCCGGCATCTCGCGGGTCGGATGTCGCGACGCGACGTGATCCGCACGGTCTTCCCGTCGACGACCGCCGCCGCCATCGCCTCGTTCTCGACGGGCGAGCCGCCCGGCGTGCACGGCATCGTGGGCTACCGGGTGCTCGAGCCGGCGGCCGATCGCGTCGTCAACCAGCTCAACGGCTGGGACGCGGGTCTGCTGCCCGACGACTGGCAGCGATCGGCGACCTGGTTCGAGCAGGCGGTGGCCCGAGGCATCCGCACCGTCGCCGTCGGCGCCGCCCGTTACGCGACGTCGGGGTTCACGCGCGCGGTGCTGCGCGGCGCCGAATACCGGGCCGCAGCGACCATCGCCGACCGGGTCGACGCGGCGCTCGAACTGATCTCGGGCGTCCAGCCGACCATCGTCTACCTCTACATCCCCGAGCTCGATCAGCTCGCGCACTCGCACGGGTGGGAGTCCGAGCGCTGGCTGGCCGCGCTCGAGACCGTCGACGCCGAGCTCGCCCGGCTCGACCGGCTCGTTCCCCGCGGCACGGGCACCCTCGTGACGGCCGACCACGGCGTGGTCGACGTGCCCGCGCATCGGCACGTCTTCGTAGACGACCGACCCGATCTGCTCGACGGGGTGCGGCACATCGCGGGAGAACCGCGTTGCCTCGCGTTGCATCTCGACCCCTCGCTGCCGGATGCCTCGCGCGCCCGACTCATCGACGGCTGGCGCCGCGCCGAAGAGGGCCGGTCGTGGGTCCTCACGCGAGACGAGGCCCTCACCGCCGGTCTCTACGGCCCGGCGGCGCGGATTCCACTCGAGGTGCGTGCGCGGATCGGCGATGTGCTCGTCGCCGCCCGCTCCGGCATCGCCTATTACGACCGGCGCGAGACGAACCGCACGGCTGAGAAGATGATCGGGCAGCACGGGTCGTGGACCGACGAAGAGTCGCGGGTACCGCTCATCCGGGGCGCCGCGTTCCTGCGCGACTGATCGCTCGGCGCGTCGGGTTCGCTGAGCGCGTCAGGTTCGCCTGGTGGGCCGGGTTCGCTCAGAGCGCCGGGTACTGGCGGCGCTTCACCTGCGGCTTCGGCAGCCGGAGCGGGCGCAGCTGCAGCGCGCGCATCGCGGCATACCACCGCACGCGCTCGGCGCGGTCGCCGTACTTCGAGCGCAGCTTGCGGGTGAGCAGCTGGCCCAGGATGATCACATCGATCACCGCGACGGCGAAGAACACCCACAGCAGCAGGATCGACAGGGCCTGCACCTCGTAGCTCTGCACGAAGGTGAGCACGATCACGAGGAACATCACGGGGATGAGCATCTCGCCGATGCTGAAGCGGGCGTCGACGTAGTCGCGCACGAACTTCTTCTGCGGGCCGCGGTCGCGGATCGGAAGGTACTTCTCCTCGCCGTTCGCCATGCCGACGCGGGCGCGTTCGCGCGCGTCGGCGGCCTTGGCCTTCGCCTGGCGGGCGGCCTCCTTGCGGTCGTTCGGCACGAGCGGGCGCTTGCGCGCGGCCTCACGCTCGGCGCGGGTGGGCGTCGGGACGCCCTTGCCCGCCTTCAGACGCGCCTCGGTGTCGGCGAGCGTCTCGGGGGCGGGCTGGTCGGTGTTGTTCGCGTTCTTGGCCACGGGATTCCTCGGATCGGTTCTCTTAAGATTACCGGCATGACCGAGCCTCACGATCCTTCCGCTCCCGACCGCGACGCCGCCGTCCGCGCCGCCGTGGACGCGGGCTTCCCTTCCGCCGTCGCCGACCTCGGCGCACTCGTGCGCATCCCGTCGGTGTCGTGGCCGGCGTTCGATCCCGCGCACGTGGCCGAGAGCGCCGAACGCGTCGCCGACCTCCTGCGCGCCACCGAGTTGTTCGACCTCGTCGAGATCCACCGTGCGCCCGTCGAGGACGGCAGCGAGCTCGGGCAGCCGGCCGTGCTCGCCCACCGGCCCGCCCGCGACGGCCGGCCGACGGTGCTGCTCTACGCCCACCACGACGTGCAGCCGCCCGGGCGCGACGAGGACTGGGAGACCCCGCCCTTCGAGCCGACCCAGCGGGGTGACCGGCTGCACGGTCGGGGCGCCGCCGACGACAAGGCGGGCGTGATGACCCATGTCGCCGCGCTGCGCGCCCTCGCCGACGTCGTCGACGACCCGGCCGTGGGCCTCTCGGTCTTCATCGAGGGCGAGGAGGAGTGGGCCTCGCGCTCATTCGGCAACTTCCTGCGCGAGCACCGCGACGCGCTCGCGGCGGACGCGATCATCGTCGCCGACTCGGGCAACTGGGATGTCTCGACGCCGGCGCTCACCGTCGCGTTGCGTGGAGCGGTCGCGTTCAACCTGCGTATCGAAACGCTCGCGCACGCCTCGCACTCGGGGATGTTCGGGGGAGCGGTGCCCGACGCGATGCTCGCCGGCATCCGCCTGCTCGACACCCTCTGGGCGGCCGACGGCTCCGTCGCGGTGGTGGGCCTCGAGTCCGCCGCCCTCGAGGTGCCCGCATACGACGAGGCGACCCTGCGCGGCGAGGCCGGTGTGCTCGACGGCGTGCAGACGATCGGTCGCGGCGACCTGCTCTCGCGGATCTGGGCGCAGCCCGCGATCACCGTCACCGGCATCGACGCGCCCGACGTGGCGAACGCGTCGAACACGCTGCTGCCGTCGATCCGGGTGCGGATCAGCGCGCGGGTCGCACCCGGGCAGTCGGCCGCCGACGCGTTCGCGGCCATCAGCGCCCACCTCGAAGCGAACGCCCCGTTCGGCGCGAAGCTGACCTTCGACAGCGTCGACCTCGGCGAGGCGTTCCTCGTCGACACGTCGGGCTGGGCGGTCGCCGAGATGCGCGGTGCGCTCGAGGACGCGTGGGACGGCACCGAGCCCGTCGACATGGGCGTAGGCGGTTCGATCCCGTTCATCGCCGAGCTCGTGTCGGAGTTCCCGGGCGCGCAGATCCTGGTGACCGGGGTGGAAGACCCCGACAGCCGCGCGCACAGCCCCAACGAGTCGTTGCACCTGGGCGTGTTCAAGCGCGCCCAGCTGGCCGAGGCGCTGTTCCTCGCCCGGCTCGACGAGCGTCGATGAACGGACCGTCGGTGAATGCTCAGCCGCTGCACGGCGGAACGGGCGTAGAATTCCGACGAACGTTCCCTGATCCAGAGTCCGAGGAGTGAGATGGGCATCACGATCACCGACACCGGGCACGGCGTCCTGCTGAGCGACCCGGCCGTCGACAAGGTCCGCAACCTGCTCGCGCAGGAGGGTCGAGACGATCTGCGCCTCCGGGTCGCAGTGCAGCCCGGGGGCTGCTCCGGGCTGATCTATCAGCTGTACTTCGACGAGCGGCTCCTCGACGGCGATGCCGTGGTCGACTTCGACGGTGTCGAGCTCGTCGTCGACAAGATGAGCGTGCCGTATCTCGACGGCGCGTCGATCGACTTCGAGGACTCGATCCAGAAGCAGGGCTTCACGATCGACAACCCGAACGCGCAGGGCAGTTGCGCGTGCGGCGACTCGTTCCACTGAGCGCCGATCGCAACTACGCCGAAGGGGAGCCGCATACTGCGGCTCCCCTTCGGCGTTTGCGCTGATTCTGCAGGTCGGCGAAGGAATCGCACGCGGATGGCTCGGCGAAACGGCTCGGGGGTGCACATCCCGCCCGCCGAGTCGGAGTAGGCTAGGCACGATCATGCACTTCGCTGAGAAGTGCCTTCGAGTCTCCCGAAAGGTCACCGGTGCGCCACAATCGCCGTCTCCGATGGGCTGCTGTTCCGATCGCAGCGACACTCAGCTTCCTCCTCGCCGGGTGCACGCAGGCACAGCTCCACGGCTTCCTGCCCGGTTTCCAGGAGGGCGAGCCGCCCGTCACGAACCACACCGAGCGAGTCGCCGGTCTCTGGGTCACGTCGTGGATCGTGCTGCTGGTCGTCGGCGTCATCACCTGGGGCCTGACGATCTGGGCGGTCATCGCCTACCGTCGGCGCCGTGGTCAGACCGGTCTGCCGGTGCAGCTGCGCTACAACATGCCGATCGAGGTCTTCTACACGATCGTCCCGCTCATCCTCGTGGTCGGCTTCTTCGCCTTCACCGCTCGCGACCAGGCGGCGATCGAGGAGCGGTTCGCCGCCGACGACGTCGACGTCAAGATCGAGGTCATCGCCAAGCAGTGGGCATGGGACTTCAACTACGTCAACGAAGACGTCTACTCGCCCGGCATCCAGGCACAGCTCGACCGCGACGCCGCCGACGGCTCGATCATCGAATCCGAGCTGCCGACGCTGGTGCTGCCGGTCGACGCGAACATCGAGATCGCCCTCGAATCGCGCGATGTCATCCACTCGTTCTGGGTCGTCGACTTCCTCTACAAGAAGGACATGTTCCCGGGCAAGACCAACTACATGTCGATCACGACCGAGCGCGAGGGCACCTACGTCGGCAAGTGCGCCGAGCTGTGCGGCGAGTACCACTCGCTCATGTTGTTCAACGTCGAGGTCGTCTCTCAGGCCGAGTACGAGGACTACATCCAGTCGCTCGAGGACGCCGGCCAGACCGGTCAGCTGTCCACCGAGTACGACCGAAACCAGAACCTGCCCGGCAAGGGCGCGCCCGAGTCGAATGAGGAGCACGACGCCGAATGAGCACCACGACCGCACCGGCTCGGCCGCAGTCGAGCAGCCTGCCGTTCGGCGCACCGAGGGTCGAACGCAAGGGCAATATCCTCGTCCGGTGGATCACCTCCACCGACCACAAGGTCATCGGGTACCTCTACCTGATCACCTCGTTCATCTTCTTCTGCATCGGCGGCGTGATGGCGCTCATCATCCGCGCGCAGCTCTTCGAGCCCGGCCTCGAACTGGTTCCGACGCGTGAGCAGTACAACCAGCTGTTCACGATGCACGGCACGATCATGCTGCTGATGTTCGCGACGCCGCTCTTCGCCGGTTTCGCGAACGTGCTCATGCCGCTGCAGATCGGTGCGCCCGACGTGGCGTTCCCGCGCCTCAACGCGTTCGCGTACTGGTTGTTCAGCTTCGGCTCGCTGATTGCGGTCGCCGGGTTCTTCACGCCGCAGGGTGCCGCCTCGTTCGGATGGTTCGCCTATCAACCACTCGCGTCGACGACGTTCTCGCCGGGCATCGGCGGCAACCTCTGGATGCTCGGCCTCGGCCTCTCGGGCTTCGGCACCATCCTCGGTGCGGTGAACTTCATCACCACGATCATCACGATGCGTGCGCCCGGCATGACCATGTTCCGCATGCCGATCTTCACGTGGAACACCCTGGTGACCTCGATCCTCGTCCTGATGGCGTTCCCGGTGCTGGCCGCGGCGATCCTCGCCGCCGGCGCCGACCGCATCTTCGGTGCGCACATCTACGATCCCGAGAACGGCGGGGTGATGCTCTGGCAGCACCTGTTCTGGTTCTTCGGACACCCCGAGGTGTACATCATCGCGCTGCCGTTCTTCGGCATCGTCTCCGAGATCTTCCCGGTGTTCAGCCGCAAGCCGATCTTCGGGTACAAGACGCTGATCTACGCGACCATTGCGATCGCCGCGCTGTCGGTCACGGTGTGGGCGCACCACATGTACGTCACCGGCTCGGTGCTGCTGCCGTTCTTCGCGCTGATGACGATGCTCATCGCGGTGCCGACGGGTGTGAAGATCTTCAACTGGATCGGCACGATGTGGCGTGGCTCGATCACGTTCGAGACACCGCTGCTCTGGTCGCTCGGCTTCCTCATCACCTTCGTGTTCGGTGGTCTCACGGGTGTGATCCTCGCGTCGCCGCCACTCGACTTCCATGTCTCCGACACGTACTTCGTCGTCGCGCACTTCCACTACGTGGTGTTCGGCACCGTCGTGTTCGCAATGTTCGCCGGCTTCTACTTCTGGTGGCCGAAGTGGACCGGCAAGATGCTGAACGAGACCCTCGGCAAGTGGCACTTCTGGCTGCTGTTCATCGGGTTCCACACGACGTTCCTGATCCAGCACTGGCTGGGCGTCCTCATCATGCCGCGTCGGTACTACTCGTACCTGCCCGAGGACAACATCACCGGGATGAACCAGCTGTCGACGATCGGGGCGTTCATCCTCGCGGTCTCGCTCATTCCGTTCTTCCTGAACGTGTACATCACGGCACGTCGCGCGCCCAAGGTGACCGTCAACGACCCGTGGGGGTACGGCCGTTCGCTCGAGTGGGCGACGAGCTGCCCGCCGCCGCGGCACAACTTCACCTCGATCCCGCGCATCCGCTCGGAGGCGCCGGCGTTCGACCTGAATCACCCCGAGGCCGGCATCCCCGTCGGCATCGGTCCGGCGAAGGACGCGCCCGAGGCCCCTGTGTACGACGTGGAAACGAAGGAAGTCAAGTAAATGCGCGCCAACGTCGTCCTCTTCTGGATCCTCGCCGGCTTCTTCGCGTTCGCGGCGGCCCTCTACGGCTTCTGGACCGCACTCGGCGGCGTCGAGCAGCACAACGGCCCCGAGTGGGCGGGCTTGACCGCTATGACCCTGGCGGGCGTGCTGAGCGCGTTCATCGCGTTCTATCTCGGCCGCGTGCACAGCGCCCAGGGTGGCACGCTGCCCGAGGATCGGCTCGACGCCAACATCGACGACGGCGACCCCGAGCTCGGCTTCTTCAGCCCGTGGAGCTGGTGGCCCATCGTGCTCGCCGCCGGCGCCGCGCTCGCATTCCTCGGGCTGGCGATCGGTTTCTGGATCAGCTTCATCGCCGTGCCGATCGTGCTGATCGCACTCGTCGGCTGGGTGTACGAGTACTACCGCGGTAACTTCGCGCGTTGACACTGAACCACGGCGATGGCCCCGGCGGATTCCGCCGGGGCCATCGCCGTTTCAGGCACCGCGCTGCGCGGTGCACCGATGGTGTGGCTCATGCGCCTCACTGGGGATGCGCGAACGCGAGCACGTCGACCGCGGCGGTCACGTCGCGCGTCTCGAGAGTGGCCGGCGCGGCGGCGTGATGTGCTGACGGCCCCATCGCGACGAGGTCGGCGAGTTGATCGGCGGATGCCGGGAACGCGTACTCGACACTGCGACGGGCCGAGAGCCTCAACCCCGCCGCGGTGAACTGCTCGGTCACGAGGGTGTCCTTGCCGTCGGGGATTTCGAGGAGCGACCCGGTCGATCTGAGCTCGGCGAGATGGCGGGGCGTCGGCACCACGACGATGAGCGTGCCGACAGGCGAGAGGATCCGCGCGTACTCGGCCGGGTTGCGCGGCGCGAAGACGTCGAGCACGATGTCGGCGGTCGCGTCGGCGATCGGCAGCGGGCGCCACAGGTCGAGCACGACGCCGGTGACGTCGTTCCCCGTGGTCTCACGGTGGTGCAGGCGGCTCCAGCGGACGGCGTCGGGGGAGCGATCGGCGACGAGAACACGCCCGGCGCCGGTGTCGCGCGCGACGACGGCGGAATAGTACCCGGTGCCGCACCCGAGGTCGACGATCGATGTACCCGGGCCGGTCACCGTCGCCCGCGCCGCGGCGCTCACGGCCTCGGCGACAGGTGAGTAGACGCCTGACGCGAGCAAGTTCGCCCGAGCCTCGAGCATGCGGCGGTCGTCGCCGATGGTCTTCGGCGCACGCGGCGGCAGCAGGGTGAGGTAGCCGTGCTTCGAGCGGTCAAACCGGTGCCCGTTCGCGCACCCGTAGACGCTGTCGGCGACCGCGGCGAGCGGCAGCAGACAGTTCGGGCACCGGAACCAGGTCGTGTCGACCGTCATCGTTCCGGTGCCCGAACTCGTCGGAACCTCGCTCAGTGCGCGGAGTCCGAGTGCTCCGTGTGGTGGTGCGCCGCCTCGAGCTCGCCTCGCGAGACCGGCGCGATACGGTCTTCGAAGAACCAGCGAGAGAGCGCGGCGCGCACGTGCTGACCCGCCGTGATCTTGCCGCGCGCGTTCGGGCGGATCATGAGGGGTGCGTAGCTCTCGAAGCTCACCAGGCGCCAGCGCTCGTACTCGTCGAGCGGCTGGTGCACCTCGATGAACTCGCCGCCGGGAAGCTTCACGATGCGACCGGACTCGTAGCCGTGCAGCACGATCTCGCGATCCTTCTTCTGGAGCGCGATGCAGACGCGCTTCGTGACGAAGTAGGCGATGAACGGACCGAGGATGACCACGGCCTGGAGCGCGTGGATCACGCCCTCCATCGTGAGCGAGAAGTGCGTCGCGAGGATGTCGGAGCTCGCCGCGGCCCAGAGGCCGGCGTAGAACGTGACACCCGCGGCACCGATCGCGGTGCGGGTCGGGGCGTTGCGCGGACGGTCGGCGATGTGGTGCTCGCGCTTGTCGCCGGTGACCCACGCCTCGATGAAGGGGTAGGCGACGACGAGCACGAGGAAGATGCCGATCGCGATGAGCGGAACGAGGATGTTGAACGACCAGGTGCGGTCGAGCCAGACGAACTCCCAGCCCGGCGGAATGAGCCGCAGCGCGCCGTCGGCGAAGCCGATATACCAGTCGGGCTGGGTACCGGCCGAGACGGGCGAGGGATCGTACGGGCCGTAGTTCCAGATCGGGTTGATGGTGAACATCGACGCGATGAGCGCGAGCACGCCGAACACGATGAAGAAGAAGCCGCCGGCCTTGGCCGCGTAGATCGGCAGGATGGGCGGGCCCACCGCGTTCTGCTGGGTCTTGCCGGGGCCTGCGTACTGGGTGTGCTTGTGCACGACGACCAGCACGAGGTGCACGGCGATGAGCGCGACGACGAGCGCCGGCAGCAGCAGGATGTGCAGCGTGTACAGCCGGCCCACGATGTCGGTGCCGGGGAACTCGCCGCCGAAGATCAGGAACGAGAGCCAGGTTCCGACAAGTGGGATGCCCTTCACCATGCCGTTGATGATCGCGAGGCCGTTGCCCGACAGCAGGTCGTCGGGAAGCGAGTAGCCGGTGAAACCCTCGGCCATCGCGAGGATGAACAGCGTGAAGCCGATGATCCAGTTGAACTCACGCGGCTTGCGGAATGCACCGGTGAAGAAAATACGCAGCATGTGCAGGCCGATCGCGGCCACGAACAGCAGCGCCGCCCAGTGGTGCATCTGCCGAACGAACAGGCCGCCGCGGATGTCGAACGAGATGTCGAGCGTCGACGCCATGGCGACCGACATCTCGACACCCTTCAACGGCACGAACGAGCCGGCGTAGTGCACCTCGGCCATCGATGCCTGGAAGAAGAAGGTCAGGAACGTGCCCGAGACGAGCACGACGACGAACGCGAAGAGGGCGACCTCGCCGAGCAGGAACGACCAGTGGTCGGGGAAGGCCTTGCGCCCGAGTTCCTTGACGAAGCCCGCGAGGCTCGTGCGTTCGTTGACGTAGACGGACGCAGCCGCGGTGAACGACCGCTTCTGCGGAGCGTTGGTGGGGGTTGCGGTGCTCAATGGCGCTCCCAGAAGCTCGGGCCGACGGGTTCGGTGAAGTCGCTCTGAGCGACGAGGTAGCCCTCGTCGTCGACGGTGATGGGCAGCTGCGGCAGCGGGCGGGCAGCCGGGCCGAAGATGACCTCGCAGTGGTTCGCGACGTCGAACTGCGACTGGTGGCACGGGCACAGCAGGTGGTGCGTGTGCTGCTCGTACAGGGCGACGGGGCATCCGACGTGGGTGCAGATCTTGGAGTACGCGACGATGCCGTCGTACGACCAGGACTCGCGCTCGGGGAGCTCGTTGAGCTCCTCGGGGTTGAGGCGCATGAGCAGCACCGCCGCCTTGGCCTTCGCTTCGAGTCGACCGTGCTCGAGGTCTTGCAGACCCTCGGGGATGACGTGGAACGCGCTGCCGATGGTCACGTCGGACGCCTTGATGGGCACGCCCGACGGGTCGAGCGCGAGGCGGGTGCCCTTCTCCCACATGGTGTGGCTGAGCAGCTCGATGGGGTTCTGGTCTTGGGGAGCGAGACCGCGGAAGAGCACCACGGCGGGCAGCGGGAAGGCGACCAGCGCGCCGATGAGGCTGTTGCGGATGACGGCGCGGCGGGTGAAGCCCGACTCTCGGTCGGAGTCGGCGAAGACCTTGGCCGCCGCGGCCTGCGTCTCGGGCGAACCGCCGATCGGGTGCCGCTCGTCGACGAGCTCGACGTCGGTCATGATCGACTTCGCCCAGTGCACGGCGCCGAACCCGATGCCGAGCAGCGCGAGTGTGGCGCCGAGGCCGATGAACATGTTGTTCAGGCGCACGTCGCCGACGTTGTTCGACTCGATCGGGAACAGCATGTAGGCGGCGATCGCCCAGACACTGCCGAGGATCGACAGGTAGAAGAGCGTGTAGATCGTGCGCTGCGCGCGCTTCTCGCGCTTCGGGTTCTCGTCGGTGACGCGCGGGCGGTGCGCCGGGAAGCCGGGGTTCTCGAACGCGTCGGCGACGATGACGGCCGTACCCGGGGACGCGGTCGGCTGCTCGGGATGCGACGAGTCGGCAGCGACGAGCTCCGCGCTGCTGTGGTCGTCCTGGGCCATGGTTCTCCTTCTCGAGCTACTTCGTGCCGTGCGCTAGTTGGACTTCGCCGTGATCCACACGGTGACGGCGACGATCGCGCCGAGACCGAAGATCCAGATGAACAGGCCCTCGGCCACCGGGCCGAGCGAGCCGAGTTCGAATCCGCCGGGGGAGCGGTTGTCCTGGACGTACTTGAGGTACGTGATGATGTCGCGCTTGTTCTCGGGCGTGATGTTCAGGTCGTTGAAGACCGGCATGTTCTGGGGCCCGGTGACCATGGCCTCGTAGATGTGCACGCCGCTGGTCTCGGTGAGCGCCGGGGCGAACTTGCCCTCGGTGAGCGCGCCGCCCGCCCCCGCGACGTTGTGGCACATCGCGCAATTGATGCGGAACAGCTCGGCGCCGTTGGCCGCGTCGCCGCCGCCGTTCACGAGATGGTCTGCGGGGATGTCGGGGCCGGGGCCGAGCGAGGCGATGAAGTACGCCATCTGCTTGATCTGCTCGTCGGTGAACTGCACGGGCTTCACCTGGGCCTGCGGGCCCTGCATCTGCATGGGCATGCGGCCGGTGCTGAGCTGGAAGTCGGCCGCCGCTGCGCCGACGCCGATGAGGCTCGGGCCGTTGTCGGTGCCTTCGGCATCGAGGCCGTGGCACGTGGCGCAGTTGGCCTGGAAGAGCTTCTTGCCCTCCTCGATGGTCGACTGCGACGTCGGGTCGACCTCGGCTTGGGCGGTTCCAGTGCTGAACGCCGCGTAGGCGCCACCGGTGAAGACCAGTCCGAGTGCGAGGAGCGCGACGGTCGCGAGCGGGTGCCGGCGTCCGGTGCGTCGCTTCGATCGGTTCATGGGCTTCTTCCTGTTCACGGGCATGGGGTGCTGACGCTCCTGACGCGGACTATCTGAGGATGTAGATGACGAAGAACAGGCCGATCCACACCACATCGACGAAGTGCCAGTAGTACGAGACGACGATGGCGCTGGTCGCTTCTTTGTGACCGAAGTTCTTCACCGCGAACACGCGCCCGATGACGAGCAGGAAGGCGATGAGACCGCCGGTCACGTGCAGGCCGTGGAACCCGGTCGTCAAGTAGAAGGCGGAGCCGTACGAGTTCGAGTCGATCGCGATGCCCTCGGAGACGAGCGAGGCGTACTCCCAGATCTGGCCGGCGACGAAGATCGCGCCCATGACATAGGTGAGGAAGAACCACTCGACCATGCCCCACTGGGTCGGCTTCCACCCGGTGGCGTAGGGCTGCATGCGCTCGGCGGCGAACACGCCGAACTGACAGGTGAAGCTCGACGCGACCAGGATGATCGTGTTCACGGTCGAGAACGGCAGGTTCAGGCGCGCCGTCTCAGCAGCCCACAGATCGGGTGACATCGATCTGAGCGTGAAGTAGATGGCGAACAGGCCGGCGAAGAACATGACCTCGCTGCCCAGCCAGACGATCGTTCCCACCGCGACGGTATTGGGGCGTTTGATCAGGGGCGCGCTCGCCTGATGCGTCAAAGAGGTGCTCGTCACCCTCCCATTATGGAGGAAAGCGCGACTGAGTTTTCATCACACCTGCACGCTGTGTCGGAATGCCGGCTGCGATCGAGCCGGGACGCACCTCGGGAACCGCCGTGAATCCGCCGAGAATCCCGCCGCTAGGATCGTCGCCATGACGTCCTCGCGCTCCTGGCCCGCCATTCTCACCACGCTGCTCGACGGCGAGGACCTGAGCGTATCCGACGCGTCGTGGTGCATGGAGCAGATCGTGACCGGCGCCGCCACGAGTTCGCAGATCGCCGGATTCCTCATCGCGCTGCGGCGCAAGGGCGAGACGGTCGACGAGATCGTCGGCTTCCGCGACGCCATCCTCGAGCACGCGCTGCCGCTCACGGTCGACCCGATGGCGCTCGACATCGTCGGCACCGGCGGCGACCGGTTCGGCACGGTCAACGTGTCGACCATGGCATCGGTGATCGCGGCCGCATCGGGTGTGCCGGTCGTCAAGCACGGCAACAAGGCGGCGAGCTCGGCATCGGGGTCCTCCGACGTGCTCGCCGCGCTCGGCATCGACCTCACCCTCGCTCCCGAACGGGTCGCCGAAGTCTTCGAGCGCACCGGCGTGACGTTCGCCTTCGCGAGCGCGTTCCACCCCGGGTTTCGTCACGCAGGGCCGGTGCGCGCCGAGCTCGGCGTGCCCACGGTGTTCAACTTCCTCGGGCCGCTGTGCAACCCGGCCAGACCGGAGGCATCCGCCGTCGGCGTCGCCCACCTCGACCGCGTGCCGCTCATCGTCGGCGTCTTCCAGACTCGCGGTGCGACCGCCCTCGTGTTCCGCGGCGACGACGGGCTCGACGAACTGACCACCACCGGCCACAGCCACCTCTGGGAGGTCTCGCGCGGCACGGTCAAGGAGCACGACCTCGACCCGCGCGAGCTCGGCATCGAGCGCGCCTCGATCGAGGACCTCCAGGGCGGCGACGCCGCGCACAACGCCGGTATCGTCCACGAGGTGCTCGCCGGCGCGCGCGGGCCCGTCCGCGACATCGTCGTGCTGAACGCCGCCGCCGGGCTCGTCTCGTACGAGCTGGCCCGCGACCACGACCAGTTCCAGCGCACGATCCTCGACCGGTTCCGCGACAAGATGGCGGTGGCCGAGGAGGCCATCGACAGCGGCGCGGCCGCGCGCAAGCTCGAGGAATGGGTGGCGGCCACGCGCGCCTGATCACGCATGCGGTCGCGACCGCCAACAGCCGGATGCCCCGGGCGATCGACTCGCCCGGGGCATCCGTCGCTCTCGCGGAATCGCGATCACTTCACGTCGTCGTCGACCCAGTCGAACGTCTTCGTGACGGCCTTCTTCCAGAGCCGGATCTGCCGGTCGCGCTCGTCGGCATCCATCTTCGGCTCCCAGCGCGAGTCCTCCTGCCAGTTGGCACGCAGCTCGTCGAGATCCGACCAGAATCCGACCGCGAGGCCCGCCGCGTAGGCCGCGCCGAGCGCGGTCGTCTCAGCGACGACCGGCCGCACCACCGGCACCCCGAGGATGTCGGCCTGGAACTGCATGAGCGTGTTGTTCGCGATCATGCCGCCGTCGACCTTCAGCTCGGTGAGGTCCACGCCCGAGTCGGCGTTGACCGCCTCGAGCACCTCGCGGGTCTGGAACGCGGTCGCCTCGAGCGCGGCGCGCGCGATGTGCCCCTTGTTGACGTACCGGGTGAGGCCGACGAGCGCACCGCGCGCGTCCGCTCGCCAGTACGGCGCGAACAGGCCCGAGAACGCCGGCACGAAGTACGCGCCCCCGTTGTCGTCGACGGTCTTCGCCAGATCCTCGACCTCGGGTGCGCTCGCGATGAGCCCGAGGTTGTCGCGCAGCCACTGGATCAGCGACCCGGTGACCGCGATCGAGCCCTCGAGCGCGTAGTGCGCCGGTTGGTCGCCCAGCTTGTAACCCAGCGTGGTGAGCAGCCCGTTCTTCGAGTGCACGATCTCGGTGTCGGTGTTGAAGATCAGGAAGTTGCCCGTGCCGTAGGTGTTCTTCGACTCGCCGGCGTCGAACGCCGCCTGGCCGAAGGTCGCCGCCTGCTGGTCGCCGAGGATGCCCGCCACCGGCACCTCGCGCAGCAGGCTCGAGGACTCGACGTTGCCGTACACCTCGGAGGACGACCTGATCTCGGGCAGCATCGAGCGCGGGACGTCGAAGGCCGCGAGGATGTCGTCGTCCCACTGCAGCGTCTCGAGATCCATGAACAGCGTGCGGCTCGCGTTCGTGACATCCGTCGCGTGGACGCCGCCGTCGGGGCCGCCCGTGAGGTTCCAGAGCACCCAGCAGTCGGTCGTGCCGAACAGCAGGTCGCCGGCCTCGGCGCGCTCGCGTGCACCCTCGACGTTCTCGAGGATCCACACGATCTTGGTGCCTGAGAAGTAGGTCGCCAGCGGAAGCCCGACCTGCTGCTTGAAGCGCTCGACCCCGCCGTCGGCCGCGAGGCGGTCGACGATGGGCTGGGTGCGGGTGTCCTGCCAGACGATCGCGTTGTAGACGGGCTCGCCGGTGTTCTTGTCCCAGACGACGGCGGTCTCGCGCTGGTTGGTGATCCCGACCGCGGCGATGTCGTGCCGGGTCAGGTCGGCCTTGCCGAGCGCCTGCCCGATCACCTCGCGGGTGTTCGTCCAGATCTCGGCGGGATCGTGCTCGACCCAGCCCGCCTTCGGGAAGATCTGCTCGTGCTCGAGCTGACCGACCGAGACGATCGATCCCTTCTTGTCGAACACGATCGCTCGGGTGCTGGTGGTTCCCTGGTCGATGGCCAGGATGTAGTCGGCCATGCCGTCCTCTCATTTCTTCGTCGGCGGCCGGAAGCCGCCGGACGTGTGCGGGGGAGCGGAGGACGCATCCTCCGGTCCGGTGCCCTGTCGGCCCGGTGAACGAGGCGGGGGCCGGTCCTTCGCGGACCGGCCCCCGAGGCTCATCCGAGGATCGGCAGGAGCGGGATGGCGGCCCAGCCTGCGAGCAGGCCGCCGATGATCGGGCCCACCACGGGGACCCAGGAGTAGCTCCAGTCGCTCGAGCCCTTGCCCTTGATGGGCAGAATCGCGTGGGCGAGGCGGGGGCCGAGGTCACGAGCCGGGTTGATCGCGTAGCCCGTGGGACCACCGAGGGAGGCGCCGATGCCGACCACCAGGAGCGCGACCGGCAATGCGCCGAGCGCCGCGAGGCCGCCGTCGCCCTGCCGCCCGCCGCCGAAGCCGATCACCACGAACACCAGCACGAAAGTGCCGATGATCTCGGTGATGAGGTTCCACGCGTAGGAGCGGATCGCCGGACCGGTCGAGAACACCGCGAGCTTGAGCCCGGCTTCGGGCTCCTCGTCGAAGTGCTGCTTGTATCCGAGCCAGACGATGACGGCGCCGATGATCGCACCGATCAGCTGCGCGCCGATGTAGGCGATGACCGACAGGAAGTCGACCGGAACCGTCGTGCCGAAGGCCGAGTTGCCGAACTCCGTCGCGCCGTTGGCCACGAGGCCGAGGGTGACGGCGGGGTTGATGTGCGCACCCGACGCGTAGGCGACGATGACACCGGCGAACACGGCGAGGCCCCATCCGAAGTTGATGAGGAGCCATCCGCCGCCGTTGCCCTTCGTTTTGGCGAGCACGACGTTGGCGACGACGCCGCAACCGAGCAGGACGAGCATTGCCGTCCCGACCAGTTCGGCGAGGAAGAGGGTGCCGAGATTGTCCACGTTGACTTTCCATCCCTTCGCTGGGGCCCCGCGGGCGGAGCCGACGGGCCGGATAGCGCACACGATACTCGCGCGGACCCGCCGCGGACGAGGGCCGCGCCGGAATTCGTGCGGACCCTTACGGCGCATCCCGTTCGGGGCGTAGGTTGTGGGCAGGTGCTGCGTCGGAGCCGATGCATCGTCGCGCGGTGTCGGGCAGCCGAGGGGAAGGGATGTCCGTTGAAGAAGATCATCAACGACCCGAAGCAGGTGGTCGACGAGTCGGTCGCGGGATTCGCCGCGGCCCATGCGGATCTCGTGCGAGCGGAGTACGACCCGATCTACGTCGTTCGCGCCGACGCACCCATCCAGGGCAAGGTCGCCCTCGTGAGCGGCGGCGGCAGCGGTCACGAACCGCTCCACGCGGGGTATGTCGGCTACGGCATGCTCGACGCCGCGGTGCCCGGCGCGGTCTTCACCTCGCCGACGCCCGACCCGATCCTCGCAGCGACGAAGGCCGTCGACGGCGGCGCCGGCGTGCTGCACATCGTGAAGAACTACACGGGCGACGTGCTCAACTTCGAGACGGCCGCCGACCTGGCCGCCGCCGAGGGCATCGAGGTGCGGGCAGTCATCACGAACGACGACGTCGCCGTCAAGGACTCGCTGTACACCGCGGGCCGTCGCGGTGTCGCGGGCACCGTGCTGGTCGAGAAGATCGCCGGCGCCGCGGCCCAGCGCGGCGACTCCCTCGACCAGGTGGCCGAGATCGCCGAGCGGGTCAATGCCAACGCGCGCTCGATGGGCATGGCGCTCACGCCCTGCATCGTGCCGCACGCCGGTGAGCCGAGCTTCACGCTCGCCGAGGACGAGTACGAGCTCGGCATCGGCATCCACGGCGAGCCCGGGCGCGAACGGCTGAAGCTCGAACCTGCCGACGCGATCGTCGATCGCATGCTCACTCCGATCCTCGAGGACTTGCCGTACTCGTCGGGCGACCGGGTGCTGTTGTTCGTGAACGGTATGGGCGGCACGCCCGAGGTCGAGCTGTTCATCGCGTACAAGCACGCCGCCGAGGTGCTGGCGGGCAAGGGCATCGAGATCAGCCGCTCGCTCGTGGGCAACTACATCACCTCCCTCGAGATGCAGGGCTTCTCGCTGACACTGCTGAAGCTCGACGACGAACTCGTCGAACTCTGGGACGCCCCGGTGCAGACGCCGGCGCTCCGGTGGGGTCGCTGATATGGCGGGACTCGGCAGGGACTGGGCGGTCGACTGGGTGCGGCGCAGCGCCGACGTGATCGGTGAGCATCGAGTGGAGCTCATCACCCTCGACCGCGAGATCGGCGATGGCGACCACGGCGAGAACATGGACCGCGGATTCCAGGCAGTGATCGGCAAGCTCGACGGCCTCGCCGACGACGCGAGCCCCGGCGACGTGCTGAAGCTGGTTGCGACGACGCTGATCTCGACGGTCGGCGGCGCAGCCGGTCCGCTCTACGGCACCGCCTACCTGAAGGGCGCGGTCGCGGCCGGCCCCGCCTCCGAACTCGACGGCGCCGCCATCGCGGCGGTGCTCACGGCCGCACGCGACGGCATCGTCTCGCGCGGCAAGGCCGAGTTGGAGGACAAGACCATGATCGACGCGTGGACTCCGGCGGTCGATGCTGCGGATGCTGCGGCAGCCGCCGGGGCGGAGCCCGGTGCCGTGCTGCGCGCGGCCGCCGAGGCTGCGGCGGCCGGCGCGGTGGCGACCGAGCCGCTCGTGGCACGCAAGGGCCGCGCGAGCTACCTCGGCGAGCGCTCGGCCGGTCATCGCGACCCCGGTGCGCAGTCGACCGCGTTGCTCCTCGACGCGGCGGCGGCCGCAGCGGGAGCCTGACGTGGCGGATCAGCGTGTGGGCGTGGTGTTCGTCTCGCACTCCGAGTCGATCGCGCGCGGACTGGTCGAGCTCGCCGGGCAGATGGCGCCGAACGCGCTGCTCGTCGCTGCGGGCGGCACGGACGACGATCGGATCGGCACCAGTTTCGAGAAAGTGACCGCGGGCATCGCCGAGGCCGACGCGGGTGCGGGGGTCGCGGTGCTCTGCGACCTCGGGTCGGCGATCCTCACCGCTGAGACCGCACTCGACTTCCTCGACGACGAGCAGCGCGAGCGGGTGCGCATCGTCGATGCACCGCTCGTCGAGGGCGGGGTCGCCGCGGCGGTCGCAGCCGAGGCGGGCGACGATCTCGATGCCGTGGTCGCGGCGGCCGAGTCGGCGCGCGGCGCCGGGGACGCCGGCCAGGCCGGCGTGCGGGCTTCGGATGTCGCCGCAGACGCGAGCTCCGATGCATCCGCCGGCTTCAGCCGCACCGTGACGCTCGTGAACGCCGACGGCCTGCATGCCCGGCCGGCCGCCGAGTTGGTGAAGCTCGCCGCGACGTTCCCGCAGAAGGTGACCGTGAACGGCGTCGACGCGAAGAGCCTGCTCGCGATCATGGCGCTCGGGCTCACCAAGGGCGCCGAGGTCGTCATCTCGACCGAGGATCCGGCCGGCGGTGGCGCCGTCACAGCGATCGCTGCGCTGGCCGAGTCGGGGTTCGGCGAAGCCTGACCGCGCGGGACGGTGTCCGGTCGGCAGGGGGAACCGACCGGACCCGCTTCGTTGCCGCCGAACCCTCAGTTGCCGCCGGTGACGCGGATGTCGGTGCCGGTCGTGTACGACGCGTCGGTCGAGAGCAGGTACGCGACGGCACCCGCGATCTCGTGCGGGTACCCGGCCCGGCCCATCGGGATTCGACCGGCACGCTCGGTCGGCGCGTCGGGCCGACCCGCGGCGGCGTGGATCTCGGTGAACGTGGTGCCCGGCGAGACCGTGTTGACCCGCACGCCGTCGGCCGCGAACTCTTTGGCCGCGCCGATCGTGAGCACGTTGAGCGCCGCCTTGCTCATCGCATACGGGATGTACGTGTGCGGCGACCCGTTCGTCGCGGCACCCGAGGAGATGTTCACGATCGCCCCGCCGGCGCCGCCGCGCTCGGTCGACATGTGCGCGATCGCCGCCCGGGTGAGCACGATCGGGGCGAGCACGTTGATGCGGAAGACGAGTTCGGACTCCTCGATGGGCGCGTCCAGGAACGGCCCGATCTTGCCCGTGATGCCGGCGTTGTTCACCAGGCCCGTCACGACGCCGAACGCGGCGACGGCGGCGGGAACCACTCCGGCGGCGGCCTCGAGATCCGCGAGCTCGACCTGGTGGAGTTCGACCCTGGATCCGGCGGCACGGCACCGATGGGCGACCGCCTCGGCGTCGGCCGCGCGGTCGCGATAGGTGAGGAACAGGTCGTGCCCGTCGGCGGCGAGCCGGTCGGCGATCGCCGCGCCGATGCCACGGCCACCGCCCGTGATGATCGTGACCGGGCGATTCGGGGCATCCGTCGTCATGCCCGCCAGCCTAGGGGAACGGTAGCGACGCGGACCTCGCGGGGCGTACCATCGGCCCATGGCCAGCGATGCAGCGGGCCGCCCAGAGGACGGCAACGCGTTCACGAGGTTCTTCGATCGAGTCGATCATGCGCTCGAGCCGATCTTCGGCGCCCCACCCATCACCGAGGCCTCCGACCCGGTCGACCCGGCCGAGCTTGCGGCGCGCCCCTGCCCGGTGTGCGGGCATCCGATCTCGGAGCACACGTTCGCCGAGGCATCCGGCAACGTCCTGATGGAGTGCCCCACCGACGATCGGCTTCCCGAGCGAGCCGATGACGCTCCGCTCAACGAGCTCGGCATGCCGTCGTCGGGGGAGCGGCTCGAGCGCCAGCAGGCGCGGCAGACCAGCGACTGAGTGGTGCCTAGGCTGGAGGCGTGCTCACCCTCCTCGCCGTGCTCCTGCTCGTGAACGCCGCCTTCAACGCGATCGTCTGGCCGCGCTTCCTGAAGCGCATCGCCGACGACCCGCGTGCCCGCGACGCCGAGGGCCGCCGCACGCGCTTCTACGCGGTGCATGCGGTGCTCATCACCGCGGCGCTGGTGATCGCGGCGGTGTCGGCCGTCGCGGCGATCGTCGTGCTCGTCGTGGGGTAGCCCGGCGCGCCCGTATCGGCATCGCCCGGCGGGATGTCTCAGTCGGCGCCGTGGAGTGCGGCCTCGCGGCTCAGCCAGAGCGCGTAGCGCTGCCACGGGTCGTCGACGCCGTCGCGAACGAGCGCGACATGGGCGCTGAGCGCGTCGTCGATCTCGAACCACTCGGTGCCGGGGATGCGATGCTCGGCGAACTGCAGGTGCCGGCGGTGCTCGAGCAGCCGGCCGCCGCGCTCGAATGCGAGCACCTCGTGGTGCGGAAGCGCCGCGATGCGCTGCCGTGGCCGCGACGAGGTGCCGATCTTGATGCGGTCGTCGTAGCGCAGGTAGTAGACGACGTCGACGCGCGGCAGCACGAGGTCGTCGTCGGGCACCTCTCCGACGCGCCACTCGCACGCCGCGCACACCCACCCGCTCGGGTACCGCACCCCGACGCGCGACGCGCAGAGCCGGCAGGGCGACGGAAGCAAGTCGGTCACGCCCGCGTCGCGCACGACCCAATCGTGCGCGAGCAGCAGGTGCGTGGTGCAGAGCGCGATCGGGGCGGCTTCGTCGGCGACGGGGGCACCGCATCGGCTGCCTCGCACGGTGAGGTCGCACGTGCGCGGCGAAGCCGGGGGAGTCGCGGACACGACTCCAGGATAGTCGAAGATGTGTTCGAACGCGCGGTTCGCGGGCGTTCGGCCGGGATCACGCCGCTTCGCGCAGCACCTCGCCGATGACGCGCGCTGCCTCGGGGAAGCGCTCGGGGTGCGACCCGGCATAGTTGAGCCGCAGGTACGGCGCCGACGGCTCGGCCGGGAACCACTCGGTTCCCGGCGCGACGATCACGTGCCGCGCCTCGCATTCGCGTGCGACCTCATCGGCATCGAGACCGTTCGGCAGGCGAACCCAGAGGTTGAGTCCGCCGAGCGGCGGTCGATCGAGGTGCGCGTCGGGCGCGTGCTCGCGCAGGCTGTCGACGAGCAGGTCGCGGCGGGCGCGGAGCGCGTCGCGCAGGCCGCGCAGGTGCGTGCGCCATGCGGGCTGCGTGACGACGTCGAGCGCGGCCGCCTGGAGCAGGCCGCTCACGTAGAGCGACTCGGCGGCCCGGTCGCCGAGGATGCGGTCGCGCGCCGGCCCGCGGGCGACGACGGCCGCCACGCGCAGGGCGGGGGAGACGCTCTTGGTGAGCGAGCGCAGATAGATGGCGTGGCCGTCGTCGTCGGTCGCGGCGAGCGGGCGCGGCTCGCTGTCGATCGCCAGGTCGTGCGCCCAGTCGTCCTCGATGAGGAACGCGCCGTGCCGCCGCACGGCGTCGAGGATGTCACGGCCGCGCTCGGCAGACCACTGCACGCCCGTGGGATTGGCGAAGGTCGGCTGTGCGTAGAAGGCGCGCGCCCCGGTGCGTGCGAGCACGCGCGCGAGCTCATCGGGGTCGGGACCGTCGGCCCCGGTGGGGATCGGCACCAGATCGACCCCGGCCTGGGCGGCGGCGAGGATGGCGCCCCAGTACGTCGGCGATTCGACGATCAGCGGATGCCCCGGGCCCACGATCGCACGGAAGATCGAGCTGAGCCCGCTCTGGCTGCCCGAAAGCACGAGCACGTCGCGATCGGTCGGCGGCGTCGCGCCGGGCGGGGCCGACGCCGCGAGCTCGGCGGCGAACCAGGCCTGCAGCTCGGGAACGCCGGCGACCGGGGATCGGGTCACCGCGGCATCCGTTCGACCCGCGCGGGCGATGGCCTGGCGCACCACGCGCTCGGGCAGCAGCTCACGGGCGGGGTATCCCGAGTGCAGCGCGATGGCGTCGGGTGCGACCGAGCGCTGCGCCGCCGACGACGTCGGCAGCCGCGACTGGGAACCGAGCGCGGCGGTCTGCCAGCCGAAGTCGACGGGGCGGGGCCGACGGGTCGAACGGACGAACGTGCCGACTCCGGGACGGCTCTCGACGAGGCCGAGTTCGGCGAGTGTTCGCATCGCCCGCTGCACCGTGACCGGGCTCGCGCCGTACTCGGCCATCAGCTGACGGTTCGACGGCACTCGAGCACCCGCGGGCGCGCCGGCGACCCACCGACGCAGGTCGCCGATCATGCGATCGGTGCTACTCTCGTTCATGTCAGAACAGAGTAGCGTTATCGTTTCCGAGCCGAAAGTGCTATCGCGTCGGGCCGGACTGCGGTGGGGGTTCCTCGGCGTCGCGGCGTTCTCGTTCACGCTGCCCTTCACGCGCATCGCCGTCGGCGGGCTCTCGCCGCTGTTCATCGGCTCGGGGCGCGCCGTGGTCGCCGCACTGCTCGCCACGGTCGCGCTGGCGCTCGCCCGTCAGCCCCGGCCGACGCGCACGCAATGGCTGCGCCTGGCCGTCGTCGCGGGCGGTGTGGTCGTCGGGTTCCCGATGCTCACCTCGTTCGCGCTCACGGCCGTGCCCGCGAGTCACGCGGCCGTGGTCGTCGGCCTGCTGCCCGCCGCCACCGCGGTCATGGCGGTGCTGCGTACCAAGGAGCGGCCGGCCGGCAGGTTCTGGGTGTTCGCCGCACTGGGCGCGATCGTCGCAATGGCCTTCGCGTCGATGCAGGGCGGAGGGTTCGGCGAGTTGCACGCCGCCGACCTGCTGCTGTTCGGTGCGATGATCGCCGCCGCGGTCGGCTACGCAGAAGGCGGACTGCTCGCACGCGAACTCGGATCGTGGCAGACCGTGTGCTGGGCACTCGTGCTCGCCGCACCGGTCATGACCGCGCTGACGGCCGTCTCGGTGGTCGATTCGCCTCCGACCGCGACGCCGATGCAGTGGCTGGCGTTCGGCTACCTCGCGGCGGTGAGTATGTTCCTCGGGTTCTTCGCCTGGTATCGCGGTCTCGGGATCGGGCCGATGGCGCAGGTCAGCCAGATCCAACTCGTGCAGCCGGTGATGGGCATCCTCTGGGCCGCAGTGCTGCTCGGCGAGCAGATCACGTGGGCGACCGCGCTGGGCGGCGTCGCGGTGATCGCGTGCGCCGGACTCGCGGTGCGCACGCGTCTCGGGCGTCGGTGAGAACGCCGGTGAGGCGGCACGGCCGTGCGGATCATCGAAGGCGTTCGGATCGAGCGGGTTCGGATCATCGAGCGCCGGGAAGGTTGAGGTCGTCGGGATCGACGTCGACGTCGCCGGCGTCGTCGGGCCCGCCGGTGCCGGGTACCGCGCGGATCTGACCCGCGTCGATGTCGTCGTCGAGCGAGTCGGGCAACGGATCGCGCTGCTTGGCAGCAACCTCGGCTTCGCTCCCCGGGGACTCACTGACGTCTTTGCGGATCAGGTCGTCGTCGCTGAGCGCACCGACCTGCTCGCCGCCGACGTCGGGATGCTCGGTCGCAGCGTTCTCGTCGCGCGGCGTGGGCTCATCTCGCGGATCGCCCATGTCCCTGAAGCTACGGCCGAGGGGGGCTCGCCGGCAGGGGCTTGACGCCGGGCCGCTCGGCGGCATCGGACTCGAGCGACGACACCAGCACGGCCAGCGCGCCGATCGCCGCCCGGAGGTCGTCGTTCGTGAGCGGCCCGAGGTGCTTCGCCGCCGTCAGCAGGCCGATGGTGGCGCTCGAGAGTGCGAGCGCGAGCGCCTCGGCGTCGACACGGGTGCTCAGCTCGCCACGCTGCTGCAGCGCCGCGATCCACTCCACGACCGCCCGGTGCCGTGCGCGGTAGCGGTCGTCGCGCTTCTCGTCGAGGTAGGAGCCGAGCACCCCCCGGTCGTCGAGGAAGGCGGCGGTCATCAGGCGGTCGTCGAGCAGCACCTCGGCCGCGACCGCATAGGACCGGCTGAGGGACGGATGCTCCGCGTCATCCAGTCGCGCCTTGCTCGCCGCCGACATCCGATCCGTCGAGCGCGACAGCAGCGCATCGAGGATGTGCCGTTTGCTCGCGAACTCGCGATAGACCGCGCCTTTCGCGATGCCGACCTCGTCGGCCAGCGACTGGATGCTCATGGCGTCGAAGCCGCGCTCGAGGACGATGTGCTCGGCAGCGTCGAGCAGGCGCCCGCGGCGGTCAGGGATGAGCGGACGAGGCATCCGGCCCTCCTTCGAGCTCGTCGAGGAAGTCGACCACCGCGGTCGCGACCAAGTCGGGGCGGTCGCGCTGCACCCAGTGGCCCGCACCGGGCACGACGAGCAGGCGGGCGTCGGGCATGCCGGCCGCGGCTCGCTCGATGACGGCGAGCGGCACGCCGGAGTCCCGGTCGCCGTGCACGACGAGCACGGGGGAGCGGAGCTGCCCGGCCTGCGACGCGTAGTTCGTGCGGAGGCGGCGCCAACCGAACTGGTCGCGCTGCCACTGGCCGAACGCGGTGCCGCTCCCGGGTCGGCGCGCGGCGACCTCGACCTCGTCGAGCAGTTCGTCGGTCAGCTGCCCCGGATCGCGGACGATCTCACGCATGCCGCGGGCGAGGAGGCGCCGATCGCGGGCGTAGGCGCGCTGGGCGACATCGAGCAGGCCCGTGCGGAGCATCAGCCACGTGAGGGCGTGCGCTGACGCACCGAAGACCCCGTCGACCTGGCGATCCATGAGCCCGTAGGTGGCGAAGAGCAGGACTCCCGTCACGCGGTCGGGCCTGGCGAGCGCGTGCCCGATCGTCATGCCGCCGCCGAGCGACAGGCCGCCGATGATGCAGCGGTCGAGGCCCACCGCATCGGCGAATTCGCCGACGTAGTCGACGAGGCGCTCCTGGGTCACCGTCCACGAGGGCAGGGGGCTCTCGCCGAAACCCGGATGATCGGGCGCGATGACGCGATGGCCGGCCCGGGCCAGCCGCGGAGCGAGGGCGCCCCACGACAGGGATGCATCGTCGACCCCGCCGCCGTGGAGGAGCAGGATCGTCGATCGCGGCGCGGCATCGGGGCGCCAGCTCAGGTAGGAGACCGGTCCGCCGGACAGGTCGATGGTCGTGCGGGTCGGGTGCATGCGGGCTCCGAATCGTTATGACCAGCTTAGCGGAACTGGTCATAACCAGGCGGAGGATGCCTCGCGGCCCCGCCGCTCGCCGACCGCTGATCTATCCTCGCAAGGGAGCGCAGAAGGCGCCCGACGGGGAGGGTGAGCCATGCTGAGGCAGGTCGCGGAAGGTGTGCTGGTTCACGAGAGCGAGTGCATCCAGAGCAACACCACCGCCGTGCAGGGCATCGACGGCGTGCTGCTCGTCGACCCCGGCATCACGCGTGCGGAGCTGACCTGCATCGCGAACGACCTGCGCGAGTCGGGGCGGGCGGTGGCGGCCGGGTTCTCGACGCATCCCGATTGGGATCACGTGCTCTGGCACGCCGAACTCGGCGAACCGCCTCGGTACGGCACCGCCCGCTGTGCGGCCGACATCCGGAACCAGCTGTCGAACGCGGACTGGGAGGTCCGCGTCGCCGAGGGACTCCCACCCGAGTTCGCCGACGACATCCCGATGGAGCTGCTCGGCGGCGTGACCGGTCTGCCTGTCGACGCCGCGCGCGTTCCATGGGACGGCCCCGTCGCACGGGTCATCGAGCACCGGGCCCACGCCTCCGGCCACGCGGCGCTGTTCATCGAGGAGCGCGGGGTGCTCATCGCCGGCGACATGCTCTCGGACGTGCTGGTTCCGATGCTCGACCTCGACGCTGCGGAACCGGTCGAGGACTACCTCGCCGCGCTGCGGTTGTTCGAGGACGTGGCAGATGGCGCGGGTGTCGTCATCCCGGGGCATGGCTCGGTCGGCGACGCCGAGGAGTTGCGCGCACGCATCGAGCGGGATCGCGCGTACGTGCACGCCCTGCGCGACGGCGAGGACCCCGACGACCCACGGATCGGCGCGTCGGCCGCGCCCGGATGGGAATGGGTCGCCGACGTGCACGCGTGGCAGCTGGAACGGCTGCGCGAGCAGGGGAGTCGGTGACAGGTCGGCCTCGCTGCGCTTCGACCTTCAGGATGCGACGACCTCGACGTCGAGTTCGCGCAGGAGCTGCTCGACCCGCGACCTGATGTCGTCGCGGACGCGCCGCACCGTGACGAGGTCCTTGCCGGCGGGGTCGTCGAGCTCCCAGTCTTCATAGCGCTTGCCTGGGAAGATCGGGCAGGCATCGCCGCAGCCCATCGTGATCACCGCGTCGGCGGCGCGCACGTCATCCGTCTGCAGGAGCTGCGGAACCGCCCGGCTGATGTCGATGCCCTCCTCACGCATGGCTTCGATCGCGACGGGGTTGATCCCGGTTCCAGGCTCGGAACCGCCCGACAGCACGGTCACCGTGCCGCCGGACAGTGCGCGGGCGTAGCCGGCGGCCATCTGGCTGCGGCCGGCGTTGTGGACGCAGACGAAGAGGATCGTGGGCTGGGTGTCCATAGGTTCAGTCTCCGATTCGGCGGGATCGATGGCTAGCCGCAACTCGACGGCGACGCGCTGCCGCAGCACGATGGTGCGCCATCGCTGCGATCTTCGGTGAGGCTGGACGAGCAGACCCCGGTCGCGGGCAGTTGGAGCTCGACGCTCGTGGCGGCGGAGTGATCGCCCGCGAGGTGCGCGACGATCGAGCGCACCTGCTCGTATCCGGTGGCGAGGAGGAACGTCGGGGCACGGCCGTACGATTTCATGCCGGCGAGGAAGAAGCCGGGTTCGGGGTGCTCGAGTTCGGCGAACCCGTGCGGTCGCACCGTGCCGCAGCTGTGCAGGTTGGGATCGATGAGCGGGGCGAGGCGCCGCGGCGCTTCGACGACCTCGTCGAGATCGAGGCGGATCTCGCGGAGCAGGGCGAGGTCGGGGCGGAAGCCGGTGGCGTTGACGATCACGTCGGCCGTGAGCTCCTCGACGGCGTCGCCGCGGTGACCGATGAGGGTCACCCGGTCGCCGTCGCGACGCAGCCGAACGGTCTCGAACCGGTCGACGAGTCGGATGCGTCCCTCGCCGACGAGTCGATCGACGCGGGCGCCGATCGACGCGCGGGCCGGCAGTTCGTCGTCGGCCGACGAGCTCACCCGGATCGCCGAGGGGTTGCGAATGACCCACGTCGCCTCCGTGCCGGGGTACGTCTCGGCGAGTTCGGCGAGTTTCAGGAGGGTGTTCGCGGCCGAGTGGCCGGCGCCGACGACGACCGTGCGACGGCCCGCGAATCGGTCGCGCTCGCTGCCGAGCACATCGGGCAGCGCGTGGGTCACGAGATCGCGCGCTTCCTCGGCACCGAGCGGGTCGAGCCCCGACGAGGCGAGCGAGTTGGGGGTGCGGTACGTGCCGGACGCGTCGATCACCGCGCGTGCTCTCACCTCGTAGGGGCCGTCGGGGCCAGCGACGCGAAGCAGGAATGGCGTGGTCTCACGGCTCGCCGTTCGGGTGCGATCGACACCGTCACGGCTGATCGCGATCACCTCCGCGCCCGTCACGAGGTGCTCGGCGATCTGCGGAAGTGCAGCGAGCGGCAGCAGATACTCGTCGACGAGCTCGGTACCCGTGGGAAGTCCGTCGTCACGCGGATGCGCCCAGCCGGTGGCCTCGAGGAGACGGCGTGATGCCGGGTCGATCAGGTGTCGCCAGGGGGAGAACAGCCGGGTGTGGCCCCACGTGCGGACCGAGTCGGCCACGGCGTCGCCGGCCTCGTAGACCTCGAAGGGGATGCCTCGCTCGACGAGGTTCGCGGCGGCCGCGAGTCCGATCGGGCCGGCACCGACGATCGCGACGGGCAGGCCGTCGAGTCGGGCGTCGCGTGGGATCGGGGTGGTCAGCTCGACGAGGGTCACTATGCCTCCTTGGCATCGAAGAACATCGATGCACGTAGCATCCCGCCCATATCGAAGAATGTCAATATGGCGTAGGATGTGAGGCATGACCGACGTCATCGAGCTGCCCGCCATCCAACCGGAGACCTGCTGCACGTCGATGACGAGCGCGCCGATCACCCCCGAGGAAGCGGCCGCGACCGCCTCGCTGTTCAAGGCGCTGGGGGATCCGACGCGAGTGCTGCTCGTCTCGATCGTCGCCGCGGCCGAGGGGCGAGAGGCGTGCGTGTGCGATCTCACCGAGCCGACGGGGCTCTCGCAGCCGACCGTGTCGCACCATCTGAAGATCCTGATGGACGCCGGATTCCTGAGTCGCACGCGGCGCGGGAGCTGGGCGTACTACGCGCTCGTGCCCGGCTCGCTCGAGCGACTCGCCGCGGCGCTGGGGGAGTAGCTACGCGCTCAACTGCTGCGTGCTGGCGACATGCTCGGCGATCCAGCGCGCGACGGCGTCCTCGTCGTTGCCGCCGATCACACCCGTCGCGGCTGCGCGCACCGCGGGAACCGCGTTCGCGACCGCGTACGACGCGTCGGCGATCTCGAACATGGGCAGATCGTTGTGGTTGTCGCCGAAGACGACCACGCGATCAGCGCCGAGCCGGCGCATCAGCCGATGGATGGCCCTCGCCTTCGTTCCTGCGCCGTCGTGGATCTCGAGCCAGTCGAGGCCCGGGGTTCCCTGGTCGACGCTGAGGAAGTGGGCCGCGTTGCCGAGCGAGGGGAGCAGGGCGTCGCGGAGCTCGGTCAGCACGGCATTCGGCCCGATGATGGCGACGTAGAACACGGTGGCGGTGTCGAGGGGGTCCTCGCGCGTGATCGGCCGCAAGCGCGGGTCACCGGGGCGCGCTTCGAGGAAGGTTCGCACCCCCGCGGTCACCCGCTCGGGGCGCCAGCGCACCCAGTCCCGGCCGCGCTCGAAGGTGTGCACGATCGGCTCGATCGAGTCGTGTGCCGCGCATAGACGAAGCGCGGCCTCGACGGTGCGCTCGTCCAGTAGGCGCAGATCGAGGTGCTCTCCGGTATCGGGATCGGCGGTCACCGTGCCGCCGTACGCGATCACCGGCAGCCGCAGACGCAGTGTCGCGGTGGCCTTCCGGGAGCCCAGGAACGATCTCGCCGTCGCGTAGGTGAAGAGGATGCCGTCGTCGATGAGGGCGTTCAGCATACGCGCCGATTCGGAGCTGACCGATCCGTCGGACCGCAGCAGTGTTCCGTCGAGATCGGTGACGTACAGGGTGCGCGAATCGGTTGCCGAGGTCATGAGACCAGCATCCCATCGGGCGCAGGTCGATCCGCGCGGGGGTGCGGCGCCAAAGCCTGATCCGACATAATGTGCATTATCGGCGCATTGTCCACAGGTCCGGATCCGCTGGAGAAATCGCGCCCACCAGCCACTTCACGAAGCCTTTCCTGCCGCTTCGCGCGCGTACCGCGGCCGACCCGCGGCCGGCACTCGCGCGTTGGTACCGCGGCCGCCTCGCGGCCGGCGGCACGCGTGTGTTCGATCCGACGCCGCAATTCACCCCCATCTCGACCACCGACTTCCCGAACGCAACTATTGGTTGCGGATAGCGAGATCGCTCGCTACTCTGACACGCAACCAATAGTTGCGAAAGGAACGACATGGAGTACGCGAGCATCGAACGGGAGTTGCATATCGACGCCACCCCCGAGATCGTCTTCGACGTCGTGAGCGATCCCGTTCACGTCCGCGAGTGGTGGCCCGACGAGGCTGAGTATCCCCCGGTGCCCGGTGAACGCGGGCGCATCGGGTTCCGCAATCCCGACGGCTCGCTCCAATGGGTGCAGTTCAGCGTCGTCGAGGCCGAGCGTCCGCGGAGGTTCTCCTTCCGGTGGACGTACGACGAAGACGAGAGCGTTCGACTCGGCAACTCGCTGCTGGTCGTGTTCGAGCTCGAACCCGATGCGACCGGCACCCGGCTTCGCATGACCGAGACCGGCTTCCGCGAGCGTGGATGGACCGAGACGAAAGTCGTCGAGGAGTACGACTCGCACGTCGCCGGGTGGGACTTCTTCCTCGGCCGGCTCCCCGCGTACGCGGAGGGCGTTGGAGCGACCCGGTGAGCACCGCGATCGACGACGACCTCTGGTCGGCGATCGGCGAGCCGACGAGGCGCCGCATGCTCGACCTGCTGCTCGCCGAGCAGGGAACCGCGACCACGCTGAGCGCCCGGCTTCCGGTCTCGCGACAGGCGATCGCGAAGCATCTCAGCGTGCTCGAGCGCGTCGGGCTCGTGACCGCCACCACCTCGGGTCGCGAGCGCCGGTACGACGTCGACGACGCACAACTCGCCCGGGCGAGCGCTCAGCTCGCACAGGTGGGAGCCGCATGGGATGCCCGTCTGCGGCGCATCCAGCGCATCGCAGAGCGCATCCAGCACGAGCGCGACGCCGCTGCCCCGCACCCGGACGAGCGGGAGACCGACGAACACCAACAGAACGAAAGCGAGGAGCGGAACGATGGTTGACATCCTGCATCGAGTAGGAATGAAGGATGCGACGGCCGAACGCGTCTACGACGCGATCGCGACGATCGACGGCCTGTCGGGCTGGTGGGCCGAGCGCACGTCGGGTGATCCGTCGATCGGCGGCGTCATCGAGTTCCGGTTCGGACCGGGCGGCATCGACATGGAGGTCGTCGAGCTCGAACCCGGGCGTCGAGTGGTCTGGAAGGTGTCGGATGGTCCGCAGGAGTGGATCGGCACGACGGTCGAATGGGACATCCGCACCGAGGGCGACTTCGTGATCGTGCTCTTCCGGCACGTGGGCTGGCGCGAGCCGGTGGAGTTCATGCACCACTGCAGCACGAAGTGGGCGATCTACCTGCTCAGCCTGAAGGAGCTCGTCGAGAACGGCGCGGGCCGACCCGACCCGGTCGACATCTGGATCAGCGACTGGCACTGAACACGTCTCCCCCGGGCTCTCTGAGTCTCAGCCGCCGACGTACTCGGCGAGATGCTGCCCCGTCAGCGTCGACTTCGCCGCGACCAGGTCGGCGGGCGTGCCCTCGAACACGATGCGCCCGCCGTCGTGACCGGCGCCGGGGCCGAGGTCGATGATCCAGTCGGCGTGCGCCATGACGGCCTGGTGGTGCTCGATCACGATGACCGACTTGCCCGAGTCGACGAGCCGGTCGAGCAGGTTCAGCAGGTTCTCGACGTCGGCCAGGTGCAGGCCCGTCGTCGGCTCGTCGAGCACGTAGACGTCGCCCTGCTCCCCCATCGCGATCGCCAGCTTGATGCGCTGGCGCTCGCCGCCGGACAGCGTCGACAGCGGCTGCCCGAGCGTGAGGTAGCCGAGCCCGGCGTCTTCGAGCCGGCTGAGGATGCCGACCGCTGCCGGCAGCTTCGCCTCGCCCGACGCGAAGAACTCGTGCGCCCGGGACACCGGCAGATCGAGCACCTCGGTGATGTCGAGCCCGCCGAGCCGGTACTCGAGCACGCCCGCCTGGAACCGCTTGCCGCCGCAGTCCTCGCAGGGCGTTTCGATGGTGTCCATGAACCCCAGCTCGGTGATGATCACACCAGACCCCTTGCAGGTCGGGCACGCGCCCTCGGAGTTCGCGCTGAACAGGGCCGGCTTCACCCCGTTGGCCTTCGCGAAGGCCTTGCGGATCGGCTCGAGCAGCCCGGTGTACGTCGCCGGGTTGCTGCGGCGCGACCCTCTGATGGCGCCCTGGTCGATCGAGACCACCCCGTCGCGGCCCGACACGGACCCGTGGATCAGCGAACTCTTGCCCGACCCCGCGACGCCTGTGACCACGGTCAGCACTCCGAGCGGGATGTCGACGTCGACCTGCTGAAGGTTGTGCTCGTCGGCGCCGCGCACCTCGATGGCGCCCGTCGCGGTGCGCAGCGTCGGCTTGATCGCGGCGCGGTCGTCGAGGTGCCGCCCGGTGAGGGTGCCGCTCGCCCTGAGCCCGGCGATGTCGCCCTCGTACGTGATCTCGCCGCCGTCGCCGCCCGCGCCGGGGCCGAGGTCGACGACGTGGTCGGCGATGGCGATCATCTCGGGCTTGTGCTCGACGACGAGCACCGTGTTGCCCTTGTCGCGCAAGCGCAGCAGCAGCTCGTTCATGCGCTGGATGTCGTGCGGGTGCAGACCGATCGTGGGCTCGTCGAAGACGTACGTGACATCCGTCAGCGATGACCCGAGGTGACGCAGCATCTTGATGCGCTGCGCCTCGCCGCCCGAGAGCGTGCCCGACGGCCGCTCGAGCGAGAGGTATCCCAGCCCGAGCGTGACGAACGCGTCGAGGTTGTCGCCGAGCGCGGTGAGCAGCGGCCCGGCCTCGGGGCGGTCGAGACTGCGCACCCACTCGGCGAGGTCGGTGACCTGCATGCGACAGGCGTCGGCGATGCTGATGCCGTCGATCTTCGACGAGCGGGCGCCCTCGGTCAGCCGGGTGCCGTCGCACTCGGGGCAGGTCGCGAAGGTCGCCACCCGCTCGACGAACGCGCGGATGTGCGGCTGCAGTGCGTCCAGATCTTTCGAGAGCATCGACTTCGTGATCTTCGGGATGAGCCCCTCGTACGTCATGTTGATGCCCGAGATCTTGACCTTCGTCACCTCGCCGTAGAGGAAGAGCTGCCGCTGCTTCTCGGTGAACGCCGCGATCGGCTTGTCGGCAGGATAGAACCCCGACTGCGAGAAGCCCTTCACCATCCAGCCGTCGGCCGTGTAGCCCGGCACCATGATCGCGCCCTCGTCGAGCGACTTCGACTCGTCGACGATCTGCGAGAGGTCGAGGTCGGACACCGTGCCGCGACCCTCGCACCGCGGGCACATGCCGCCGAGGTAGATCGCGTTCTGCACGATCTTCTTCTCGCCGCTCGGGCCGATCATGACGCCGCTGGCTTTCTGCGTCGGGATGTTGAACGAGAACGCGGTGGGCCCGCCGATGTACGGCTCGCCCAGGCGGCTGAACAGGATGCGCAGCATCGCGTTCGCGTCGGTCACCGTGCCGACGGTCGAGCGCGGGTTCGCCCCCATGCGCTCCTGGTCGACGAGGATCGCGGTAGTCAGCCCCTCGAGCACGTCGACGTCGGGCCGCGGCACCGACGGCATGAACCCCTGCACGAACGCGCTGTAGGTCTCGTCGATCAGCCGCCGCGATTCGGCGGCGATCGTGTCGAAGACGAGCGAGCTCTTGCCCGAGCCCGACACGCCGGTGAACACGGTCAGCCGGCGCTTCGGGATCTCGACCGAGACATCCTTCAGGTTGTTCTCGCGGGCGCCCTGCACCCGGATCAGGTCGTGCGTGTCGGCGGGGTGGTCGGTTGCGGGTGCGTCGGTGGCGGGTGCGTCGGTCATGCGGTCTCCATCGTCGGGTCGGGCGGTGGGGTGGAACAGCGTCGGATGCCGCTCAGCGCGGCTGCTGGATGCGGACCATGTTGCCCGCCGGGTCGCGGAACGCGCAGTCCCGCACCCCGTACGGCTGGTCGATCGGCTCCTGGGCGACCTCGGCACCCGTGGCGGCGACCCGGTCGAACGCGCCGTCGACGTCGGTCGTCGCGAGCACGATCGACGCATACGTGCCCTTCGCCATCATCTCGGCGACGGTGCGGCGCTCGTCGTCGGTGGTGCCCGGGTCGGGGGTCGGCGGGGTGAGCACGATCGAGGTGTCGGGCTGGCCGGCCGGGCCTACGGTGATCCACCGCATGTCCTCGTAGCCGACGTCGTTGCGCACCTCGAATCCGAGCGTGTCGCGGTAGAACGCGAGGGATGCCTCGGGGTCGGTGTGCGGCAGGAAGGTGTACTGAATCGTGATGTCCATATCGCCAAGCTACTTGCGTGCCGAGGTCGGTGCTTCTCGATTCCTGACCGGTCTGGCGGCGCGCTTGGCGAGCACCGACGGCACGCCCTCGAAGATGCCGTCGGGCTGGGTGCGAAAGACACTCGGCGGCACGCCGACGAGCTCAGTGAACCGGGTGCTGAAGGTGCCCAGCGACGAGCAACCGACCTCGAAGCACACCTCGGTGACGGTGAGGTCGCCGCGCCGCAGCAGCGCCATCGCGCGCTCGATGCGCCGGGTCATCAGGTAGCTGTAGGGCGACTCGCCGTACGCACGCTTGAACTCGCGGCTCAGGTGCCCGGCCGACATATTCACACCGCGGGCGAGCGCATCGACGTCGAGCGGTTTCGCGTATTCGCGATCCATCCGATCGCGCACGCGTCGCAGCAGCGCGAGATCGCGCAGGCGCTGCGCTTCGTCAGGGCTCCCCACCCCGGCGATGCTTCCACCCGGACGGGAGGATGTCCAGCGACGAACCCCCTCGTCTGCCTCGAATTGCCGGTAGACAGACCAGTCTGTCACACTGACGCGGTGGCATCCTCCCCCGCGCGTCCCTCCCCTGCCGTGCGCATCCTCGACACGGCGAACCGATTGTTCTACGACGAGGGGTTCCGTGTCGGCATCGACCGCGTGATCAGCGAGTCGAAGGTCGCGAAGGCGTCGTTCTACCGCGCGTATCCGTCGAAGGACGACCTCATCGTCGCGGTGCTGCGGCGCCGCCACGAGGAATGGACGCGTTGGTTCGTGCGCCGCGTCGACGCACTCACGACCGAACGCGGTCGCAGCTTGGTCCGGCTCGCCGACGCGTTGGGCGAGTGGTTCGCGCGCGACGACTTCCGCGGGTCGCCGTTCACGAACGCGATGGCGGATGCCTCGCTCCCCCGAACCGCGGTCGAGGTCGTGCACCGCCACGACGAGGCGCTGCGGCGCGCACTGCTCGCGTACCTGGAGCACGTCGGCCTCGAGGCATCCGACGAGGTCGCCGACCAGGTCTCGCTCATCGTCGAGGGCGCCATCGTGCGCGCCCAACGTGCCGATCGACCGGATGCCGCGGCCGCCGCCGCACGAGCGGCCGCAAGCCTGCTCGCCCGACTGGACCGACCGGTCTGATCGCTCGCGCACGCACCATCAGCCGCGTGCACGTGCGCGCCGGCCGACCGCGACCACGCCCACCCCGATCCCGATCACCGAGGCGGCGATCGGAACCACGAGCGCGATCCGACTCGCCTCGACGGCGCCGCGGCCCTCGACGGCCATCAGCACCGCACTCGTCGCGGCGAGGCCGATGGCGGCGCCGAACTGGAAGGCGGTGTAGAGCAGTCCGCCGCTGAGCCCCTGGTCGGCGTCGTCGACACGCGCGGTCGCCGCCACGGTGAGTGGACCGTAGGCGAAGGTGAATGCCAGCCCGAGCGCGAGGAAGCTCGGGAACATCGCCGCGTACGTCCAGTCGGGACCGACCGGGACGAACAGCAGGAACGACGCCGCCGCCGCGACGAGCCCGCCGAGGATGACCGGCCACAGGCCGAACCGCGCCACGAGCCGCGGAGTCAGGGTGGGTGCCAGCACCGCGTCGATGCCGAGCACGAGCAGGGCGACGGAGGTCTCGAGCGCGCTCCAGCCGCGGAACTCCTGCAGGTACAGCACCACGATGAACTGGAACCCGATGAATCCGGCCGCGAGGGAGGCGGCCGCGAGGTACGCCCGCAGCAGGGGCGTTCGGCGAAGGAACCCGAGCGGGATGAGCGGCTCGGGCGCGCGCCGTTCGATGGCGACGAATGCGGCGAAGAGCCCGACGCTCGCCGCGGCGATGACGGTGGTGACGACTGGCGACGCGTGCGTCGACTGCTCGACCGCGGTGATGAGCAGCAGGAAGGCGGCCGTGATCGTGACCGCGCCGGCGACGTCGACGCGACGGCGTCCACCTCGCCCACCGTCGGCAGGCGCAGGTTCGCGGGGCACGAGCGGGATCGCGAGTGCCAGCAGCACGGCCGTCACGAGCACGGGCGCGAAGAACACCCAGCGCCAGCCGAGCATGGTCAGAAGACCTCCCGCGACCAGGCCGATCGAGAAGCCCGCCGCGCCGATCCCGGCGTAGATCAGCAGGGCCCGCGTGCGTGCGTGGCCCTCCTCGAAGCTCGTCGTGATGATCGAGAGCCCGGCCGGCATCATGAACGCGGCGGCGATGCCGGTGACGGCACGCGCGGTGAGCAGCATCCAGGATTCGGTCGCCATGCCGCCGAGCCCCGAGAATGCGAGGAACACCGCCATGGCCACGAGGAACACCCGACGACGCCCGAGCAGGTCGGCCGCGCGCCCGCCGAGCAGCATGAATCCCCCGTACCCCAGGATGTACGCGCTCACCACCCACTGCAGTTCGCCGGTGGCGAGACCCAGCTCGGCACGGATCACGGGCAGCGCCACGCTGAACATCGCGATGTCGACGCCCTCGAGGAAGGCCGCGCCGCACAGCACCGCGAGCAGGCCGAGCGCGCGCCCGCCGAAGCGGGATTCGGCAGGAGGTGCGGGCGAGCCGCCGACCGCCGTCACCGCCGGCTCGGAACGGGTTCCTGTGGTCACGGTCACTCCGATCATTCGGTTACTTCTTGTGCCTGAGCACATCTTGAGTGACTATGTAGGCATGGCGGAAGACGGCACTTCGAAGTCACTCGGTACCCCCGCGGGAACCGTGTGCGACGACGACTGCAGCGCGTTCCAGTGGGACGCACGGGAAGACTGCGAGGTGCGCCAGATCCTCGACCGGATCGCCGACAAGTGGTCACTGCTCGTCATCGCCCTGCTCGACGACCGCACGATGCGGTTCACCGAGCTCAAGCGCATGATCGACGGCGTCAGCCAGCGCATGCTCACGGTCACGCTCCGCCAGCTCGAGCGCGACGGCATGGTGCGTCGCACCGTCTACCCCGTCGTTCCGCCCCGGGTCGACTACGAGCTCACGCCGATGGGCCGTTCGCTGCACGCCACGGTGCAGTCGCTCGTCGTGTGGACCGAAGCGCATCAAGACGAGATCGCGGTCTCACGCGAGCGCTACGACCGCTCAACGGGCGTCGAGGTCGTGCCGTCCGAACTCGTGGGGTGAGCGCGACCGCGGCGCCATTTGCTCGCGAGCCCGCTAGTCCCCGGTGCAGTCGACCCGCGCGCCGTCCGCGTCGCCCGCATCCTCGTCGGAGGCGACGAGCCTGCCGCCGACGAACCTCGCGCACGAGAGCGGGCCGAACTCGGCGGTCGCACGGTAGCTTCGCCGGGCCGGTCCGGCGTCGGAGCATTCGGCGAGGACCGCCGTGAGCACCGGGCCGGGCTGGGTCATCCGGCGCACGAAGAGGGTGCCGTCGGCGCGCGAAACGGGGTAGGTCACGCGCACCGGCCTTGTGTCGTCGCCCGATGCGACCACGAAGGTGATCAGATCGGTCGCCGCCGGATCGACCGGGCAGTCGCCGCGCTGCGCGGGAAGCACCTCGATCGCGCCGCCCGGATCGGGCACCGCGCCCGGGTCCCACGGCTCGGCGGTCGGGGTCGCCGTCGGACGATCGGATGCCTCGGGCAGGACGCCGCCCGTCGAACACGCCGAGAGCAGCACGCATGATGCCGTGACGAGAGCCGCCGCGCCGGCGGCCGCGATCGAGCGCATGCCCGCCATGCTATTCCCGCCCCGAAACAGCCCCGAGGTCCGGTTCCGGCATGCACGGCGACCCCGGAGGTCGCATTCCGACTCGCGCGTTCACATCCGACTCCCAGTCGCCGGCGAGGCATAGCCTGACCGTGCTTGCAGTACGTCGCGCCATGAAGGGGGCCCTCATGTCCAGTCCGCAGTCCGATTCGTTCTTCGCCGCGTTCTCACTCGACGGCGAGGATCTCTCGAAGTCGACCGTCAACACCATCCGCGCCACGCTCGGCATCGCCGGGGTGGTCGCGCTCATCATCGGCATCCTGATCACGTTCTGGCCGAAGAACTCGATCGTCGTGCTCACCGTGATCCTCGGGATCTACTTCCTCGTCGCGGGCATCGCGTACCTCGGCCTCGGCATCTTCTCGAGGGGGATCTCGGGCGGCTCCAGAGCGCTCGACATCATCGTCGGGCTCCTCTTCCTCATCGCCGGGTTCATCGTGGTGTTCAACGCCACGAGCTCGGCCGTCATCATCGGCATCTTCCTCGGCGTCTTCATCGGCATCGTGTGGATCGTCGAGGGCGTCGTCGCGCTCGTGCAGTCGGGCGACGCAGCGTCGCGCGGCTGGGCGATCTTCTTCGGCATCCTCAGCGTCGTCGCCGGCCTCATCGTGCTGTTCTCGCCGCTGTGGGGCGCCGTCGTACTGTTCTGGCTGGCCGGCATCTCGCTGATCGTGCTCGGCATCGTGCAGATCATCCGCGCGTTCACCTTCGGCAAGGGCAAGCGACCGGCGGCTCCGCCCGCCGCGTCCGCTGCCGCCTGATCACCGCGCGCGACGAACGGGGCCGGCGAGGGAGGTCCCCTCGCCGGCCCCGCGGTCTGCGTGCGCCGCGCTCGACGCGAACGCGCTGTTCAGTCGAGCGAGTCGGGTGTGAACCCCGACACGTCGCCGACATAGCGCGTGTGGTCGGCTGGGACGGGCTCGACCGCCGCGAGGGCGACCTCGGCGGCGAACTCGGCGACGTTGTACAACCGGCCGGCCTCGGCCTTGCGCTCCTGGATCGCGCCGGGGTTCGCACGCTCGAGCAGGGTCGCGGTGATCGTGCCCTCGATCATGTCGCCCGACACCACGACGAACTCGACGCCTGCGGCGTCGAGCTCGGGGAGCTTCGCGCGCAGCGCGTCCTCGCCGGCGCGCTTGGAGAGAGCGACCGGCTCGTACTCGGGCATGGTCGGCGTGGTGCGGATGAAGTGGGCCTGGTGGCTCGTGACGAACACGATGCGCGCACCCTCGGCCAGGTGGCCCAACGCGCCCTCGACGACGTTGACCTGCGCGTCGCGGTTCAGGCGCATCGCATAGTCGTCGCCCATGCCGGTCTCCATGCCGCCCGACGCGTTCAGCACGAGCACGTCGATCGGGCCGAACTCGGACTCGGTGCGAGCGAACATCTCGGCGACCGAGGCCGGATCGGTCAGGTCGGCCCCGACGGCGATCGCGCGGCCGCCGCCCGCGGTGATCTCGGCGACGACCTTGTCGGCGCGCGGTGCCTTGCTGCGGTAGTTCACGACGACCGCGGCGCCGGCCTCGGCGAGGTAGCGGGCGGTGTCGGCGCCGATTCCGCGGGAGGACCCGGTGACGAGCGCGACACGACCGGAGAGGGATCCGGCGGCGAGAGGATTGGACACGGTGCGACTCCCGGGTGTCGATTGAGGTGATGCGCGGCACGCGTCGTCCGCTCGGTCGACACTACCAATCTCCCGGCGCGGGCCCGGCCCTGCTAGGTTCGAACCGGGGGCGCGTTCGAATTCGAAGGAGAGCGAATGGATGTGCTGACCCAGTACGCCTGGATCGTGTGGCTGGTGCTGATCCTGGCCTTCGCGACGATCGAGGTGTTCACGCTCGAGATGACGTTCCTCATGCTCGCCCTCGGCAGTGTGGCCGGCCTGCTCTCGGGGCTGACCGGCATCCCGTGGTGGGCGCAGTTCATCATCGCGGCGGTCGTCGCGGTCGCGCTCATCCTGCTGCTGCGGCCGCCACTGCTCCGGATGCTGCGCCGCGGCGCCGATCCGGCGCGCAGCAACGTCGATGCGCTCATCGGGGCCGACGGCCGCGTGGTGCGCACGGTCACGAGCATCGGCGGTCAGGTCAAGCTGCAGAACGGCGATGTCTGGACGGCGCGGTTGTCGCCGATCACCGAGCAGGCGGATGTCGCGGTCGGCGAACAGGTGCTCGTAACGGGCATCGACGGTGCGACGGCGGTCGTCGTGCCGGTTGAGAGGAGCACCCCGGAGTGAACATCGACGTGCCCACCATCATCGTCGCGATCGTCGTCGTGGCGATCGTCATCTTCGTGATCGTGGTGATCTCGAGGGCGATCCGAATCATCCCGCAGGCCTATGCCGGCGTGGTCGAGCGACTCGGCCGCTACCACAAGACGCTCACCCCGGGCCTCAACCTGCTGGTGCCGTTCATCGACCGGCTGCGCCCGCTCGTCGACATGCGCGAGCAGGTCGTGTCGTTCCCGCCGCAGCCGGTCATCACCGAGGACAACCTCGTGGTCTCGATCGACACGGTGGTGTATTTCCAGGTCACCGACGCGCGCGCGGCGACCTACGAGATCGCGAACTACCTCGGCGCGGTCGAGCAGCTCACCACCACCACGCTGCGAAACGTGGTCGGCGGGCTCAACCTCGAAGAGGCGCTCACCAGCCGCGACAACATCAACGGGCAGCTGCGCATCGTCCTCGACGAGGCCACCGGAAAGTGGGGCATCCGCGTCTCACGGGTCGAGCTGAAGGCGATCGACCCTCCCCACTCGATCCAGGACTCGATGGAGAAGCAGATGCGCGCTGAGCGAGACCGCCGCGCGCTCATCCTCACCGCCGAGGGTACGAAGCAGTCCGCGATCCTCACCGCCGAGGGCCAGCGGCAGGCCGCGATCCTCCAAGCCGAGGGCGATGCGAAGGCCGCGGTACTGCGCGCGCAGGGCGAGGCCGAAGCGATCCTCACGGTGTTCAAGGCCATCCACGAGGGCGATCCCGATCCGAAGCTGCTCGGCTACCAGTACCTGCAGATGCTGCCGCAGATCGCCGAGGGCCAGTCGAACAAGCTCTGGATCATTCCGAGCGAGCTCACCGAGGCGCTGAAGGGCATCGGCAAGGCGTTCACGCCGAACCCCGAGCGCGCCGCGGGCCCGGGTGCGGGCGAGTCGGGCGCCGCTGGTGCATCCGGCGTGCCGCGCGCCTGATGGCGACGTGGGCTACTTCTCCCCCGAAGGCCCGCGGGTGCTCGCGCACCGCGGGCTCGCGGTGGACGCGCCCGAGAACACGCTGACCGCGTTCGAGGCGGCGGTCCGCTCGGGCGCGGCCTACGTCGAGACCGACGTGCACCGCAGTCGCGACGGCGTCGCAGTCGTCTCGCACGATCCGACGCTCGACCGCGTGGCCGGGCACCGGGTCCGGGTCGGCGACCTCACCGCTGCCGAGCTCGCGGCCATCGATCTCGGCCGCGGCGCGGGGTTGCCGACGCTCGCCGACGCGCTCGCCGCGTTCCCCGACACCCGGTTCAACATCGACGTGAAGGAGGCGGCGGCGGTCGACGCCACGGTCGACGCGGTGCGGTCGACCGGTTCGATCGATCGGATCCTGCTCACCAGCTTCGACGATGCGCGCCGCAGACGGCTCGCCGGGATGCTGCCAGGAGTCGCCACCTCGGTGGGCAGCGCCGGCGTCGTCCGCGCCCTGCTCACGGGCCGGTTCGGTGCAACCGCGATGCGGCGGGCGGTGCGTGGCGCCGCCGCCCTGCAGGTGCCCGAGCGCGCCGGCCGGGTGCGCATCGTCTCCCCCGGCTTCGTCCGTGCCGCGCACGCCGCCGGGCTCGAAGTGCACGTGTGGACGGTGAACGAGCCCGACGACATGCGCCGGTTGCTGGCGTACGGTGTCGATGGGCTGGTCACCGATCGGTGCGATCTGGCACTCGAGATCGTGGCCCGAAACTGAGAGACTGCTGAGAGATCCTCAGCGTTCGGCAAGGTTGCGCCCAGCTTCATCGTTTATACACGTAGACGACGAGAGGAGCATCAATGGCAGACCGGAGCCTCCGCGGCATGCGGATCGGGGCCCAGAGCCTGCAGAGTGAAGACGGGGTGGTGTTCGCGGAGCGGACCAACCACACCTATCTCTGCGAGACGTGCGGCCGTGAGACGGTGATGACCTTCTCGAGCGACGCAGAAGTCCCCGAGAGCTGGGAATGCCGCACCTGCGGCGCGAGCGCGACCTTGCTGGTCGACTCCAAGCCGGTCGAGATCGACCGGTCGGGCGAGAAGACCGCCCGCACTCACTGGGACATGCTGCTCGAGCGCCGCACGATCGCCGAGCTGGAGGAACTGCTCGAAGAGCGCCTGCAGCTGCTGCGCGCACGTCGCGGCCAGAAGATGAGCGCCTGACCCATCAACGCCCGTCGCCCGGTTCAGCCTTCGGCTGGCACCGGGCGATTCGCGTCTTCTGGTGAGGATGCGACCGCGTCGGCCGCGCGTCGCCGGCGCACCAGCACGAACGCGACCGCCAGCGCCGCGAGCCCGCCCACGCTGATCGCGCCGTCGATCCACCCGCCCACCACCACCGACGGCGTGAGCCCGGTGCGCAACCCCACGGTCGTCACCATCGCCCCCGGCTGGTCGGCGGGGATCGCGTCGACCGTGCGCCCGCTCGCGTCGATCACCTGGCTGCGACCCACCGTCGACAGGTTGACCACCCAGCGGCCGGTCTCGATGGCACGGAGCCTCGCGAACGCGAGCTGCTGCTGGTTCTCGTCGGTGCCCCGGAAGTCGGCGTTGTTGGTCTGCAGCAAGTACACCTCGGCACCGTCGCGCGCCGCCTCGTGGATCACCTCGTCGTAGATCACGTCGAAGCAGATCGCCAGGCCGGCGATCGTCTCGCCAAGGTCGAACACAGGCGGGTTCGTGCCCGGCGAGTAGCCGCGTTGCACGAGCCCGATGAGGTCGGGCGCGAAGAACATGTAGAAGTCGCGGTCGGGGATGTACTCGCCGAACGGCACCGGATGCCGCTTGTCGTAGGTCTGCGTGATGCCCTCGCCGGTACGCCACAGGAACGACGTATTGAAGTACTCGTCGCCGCGCACGGTGACGGTGTTCGCGATGAGCGGGGCGTCGAGGGCGGCTGTGATGCGGTCGAGGGTGCGCGCCGCCGAGGTGCCGGGGTTCACCGAGTCGTCGACCGATCCCTCGGGCCAGAGCAGCACGTCGATATCGTCGCGCCCGAGCAGCGGTTCGGTCGCGTCGACCTGCGTCCGCAGCACGTCGCCGGTGCTGCGGACGTCGAAATACCCCGCGGGCCCGTTGCCCTGCGCGCTCGCGACCGTCAGGCTGCCCTGTGGCGCGGTTTGCCACGCGGGCACGACGCCGGCCACGACGAGCACCGCCGCGAGCGGCACGAGCCCGACGAGCGCGCGCGGGCGCGGCAGCAACGGGCCGCCGGGTTCGGCGGAAACCCGTACCCACTCGATCGCCGAGGCCGTCACCCACACGATCGCGAAGCCGAGCCCCGCGAACCCGATCCACGACACCGCCTCGGCGAACGGGCTCTGCGACTGGCTGACCGCGAGCCGCGCCCACGGGAACCCGCCGTACGGGAAGTTGCCGATCACCGTCTCCTTTGCGATCCACAGCGCCGCGACGACCGCGGGCAGCGCCGTGAGACGCGCCCACCGCCCCGGCCAGACCCGCGGAACCCAGCGGTACGCGAGCGTGATCGCAATGCCTCCGACGCCGACGAACAGCGCCTCGAACAGCGAGAGGGCGAGCCACGGCACCGGGCCGAGGTACCGCGACGTCCACTCGACGTGCACCAGGTAGAAGCTCACGCCGTAGGTGTACCCGATCAGGAACGCCCCGCCGACGCTGCGGCCGATCTGCGCGAGCAGCGCGAGGGCGACGCCGACGAACACGAGCGGCCAGATGGCCAGCTCGGGATACGCGGCGTCGGTGAGGAATCCGGCGAGGACGGCGACGAGCATCGCCGCCCACCAGGGCAGAAGGGGGCGGGGGGCGGGCACGTCGTTCAGCCTAAGCGACGGGGCCGGATGCCTCGTGCCGGCGCCGGCCGTGAGGCATCCGATCGAATCGTGATCGAGAGGGTCGCGCCCGTCGCACCGACCGTGCTGCTACCCCGCGAGCGTGTCGATCACGACCCCGCGACGCACCCCGTCGATCGCATCGCGCGCCGCCCGACCGACCTCGCCGTCGGCGACGATCGAGATCTGGTCGAGCAGGTCGATGACCTGCTTGGCGAGCCGCACGAAGTCGCCGGCGGCCAGCTCGGTGTCGGCGAGCACGTCGCCGAGGCTCGAGCCGCGCGCCCACGCGTGCATGGCGTTCGCGAGCGCCGCGGTCGGCGGCTCGCTGCCCGGCAGCCGGTGTTCGCGCTCGAGGTCGTCGAGCTCGCTCCAGACGTGCCCGGTCGCCTCGAGTGCGGCGCGGAACGGGCCGCGCGGCAGGCGGTACTCGATGCCGCGGTCGTCGCGTCGCGGCTCGTAGACGAGGGCGGCGGCCATCGCGGCCAGCCCGGCGTGGTCGAGCTCGTCCCACAGGCCACGGCGCAGGCACTCGGCGACGAGCAGATCGCGTTCGCCGTAGATGCGCTTCAGGATGCGCCCGGCCGACGTCGACACCAGCTCGCCGTGCCGATCGCGCTCGACGTAGCCGAGCTTCGAGAGCACCTCGGTCACCCGGTCGAACCGTTTGGCGACCTGCCCGGTACGGGTGCGGATCTGCCGCGACAGCTGGTCGTGCTCGCGCTGGAGCCGCCACCACCGCTCGGCCCAGCGGGCGTGCTGCTCGCGCTCGGCGCAGCCGTGGCACGGGTGCGCCCGCAACTGCTTGCGCAGCCTGACCAGCTCGCGCTGCATCCGCTCGCGCTGCGCATGCGTGGGGTTGCCCTTCGCCGCCTCCTTCTCGAGGTCGCTGATGCGGCGCCGCAGCCCCGAGTACTCGCCGAAGTCGCCGAGGTGGCAGCGCATCGCCTCGGCGTAGCCCGACAGCGACTCCTCCTGCTTGCGCAACGTGCGGGCCAGATCGACCACGGCCCGGTCGGCCTGGAACTGCGCGAACGACAGCTCGAGGATCTGCCGGGTGCGCTCGCGGCCGAACTGGTCGATGAGGTTCACCGCCATGTTGTAGGTGGGCTTGAAGCTCGAGTTCAGCGGGTAGCTGCGCCGCGAGGCCAGCGCCGCGACCGCCTCGGGGTCGAGCCCGTCGACCCACTGGATGACCGAGTGCCCCTCGATGTCGATGCCGCGCCGGCCCGCGCGCCCCGTGAGCTGGGTGTACTCCCCCGGCGTGATCGGCACCCGAGCCTCGCCGTTGAACTTCTCGAGCTTCTCGAGCACGACCGAGCGCGCCGGCATGTTGACCCCGAGTGCGAGCGTCTCGGTCGCGAACACCACCTTCAGGAGCTTGCGCTGGAACAGCTCCTCGACGACCTCTTTGAAGGCGGGCAGCATACCCGCGTGGTGGGCGGCCACGCCGCGCTGGAGCCCCTCGACCCAGTCCCAGTACCCGAGCACCGCGAGATCCTCGTCGCGGAGCATCCGCACTCGGGCCTCGACGACTTGCCGGATCTCGTCGCGCTCCGAGGCATCCGTCAGCCGGATGCCGCTGCGCAGCACCTGCCGCACCGCCTGGTCGCATCCGGCGCGCGAGAAGATGAACACGATCGCGGGCAGCAGGTGCTTGGACGCGAGCAGCGCGACGACGTCTGGCCGATCGGCGCGGCCCGTGCCCGGCGCGCCGCCGCCCCGGCCCCGGCCGCGGTACCCCCCACGGTCGGAACCGCGCCTCCCGCGCTGCGACCTGGTGCCGAGCGAGCGGCTCGCCCTCGCGAGCTGCTTCAACTCGGGATTCACGCGGTTCGCCGCGGCCTGCCCCGACGAGTCGAACAGGTCGACCATCTTGCCGCCCACCAGCACGTGCTGCTCGAGCGGCACCGGGCGCGCCTCGGAGACGATCACGTCGGTGTCGCCGCGTACCGCCTGCAACCAGTCGCCGAACTCCTCGGCGTTGGACACCGTGGCGCTCAGGGAGACCAGCCGCACCGCCTCGGGGAGGTGGATGATGACCTCCTCCCACACGGCGCCGCGGAAGCGGTCGGCCAGGTAGTGCACCTCGTCCATCACGACGTAGGCGAGCCGATCGAGCAGCGGCGAGTCGGCGTAGAGCATGTTGCGCAGCACCTCGGTGGTCATCACCACGATGCGACCGGTCGCGTTCACGTTGGTGTCACCGGTGAGCAGGCCCACGTCGTCGGGGCCCCACGCGTCGACGAACTCCTGGTACTTCTGGTTCGACAGCGCCTTGATCGGGGTCGTGTAGAACACCTTCGCGTCGGGGTCCTGCATGGCGAGGTACACCGCGAACTCGGCGATCGCGGTCTTGCCCGCACCCGTCGGGGCGGCGACCAGCACGCTGCGCCCCTCGTCGAGCGCACCGCACGCGGCCCTCTGGAACGGGTCGAGGTCGAACTTGAGCGTGGACGCGAACTCGGCCAGGCGCGGCCGGCGCCGCTGCTCGCGTGAGAGCGCGTAGCGCTCGGCCGGTGAGGGGCTCGTCACCGTTCCAGCCTACGGCGGATGCCGCGTGGACCCGCCGCGATCAGGCCAGCGCCGTGCCGAACTCGGCCTCCTGGCGCCTCGCGACGCGACGATCGTGCAGCCACGCGATGAACCAGGCCGCGAAGTACAGCACCACCATCGGGATCGCGAGCAGGAACATCGAGACCACGTCGGCGGACGGCGTCGCGATCGCCGTGAACAGCACGATCACGAGGATCGCGACCCGCCACGACTTCAGGATGCCCGCCGCGGTCAAGATGCCCGCGAAGTTCAGCAGCACGATGAACACCGGCACCACGAACGCGATGCCGATCGCCACGACGAGCTTCGTGACGAAGTCGACGTACTCGCGAGCCGTGAACAGCGCGTCGCTGCCGTCGGGCACGAAGCTCGTCATCAGGCGCACGATGTTCGGCAGCACGAACCATCCGGCCGCGCAGCCGGCGAAGAACAGCGGGATCGCAGTCAGGAAGAAGCCGAAGGTGTACTTGCGCTCGCGCGTGTTCAGCCCCGGCACGAGGAACGCGAAGATCTGGTACAGCCACACCGGGCTCGAGATCACGATGCCGATCGTGAACGCGATCTGCAGCTGCAGGTCGAACGCGCTCGAGATGGTCGGGAAGATGATCGCGGTCTTGTCGCCGCGTGCGTCGGCGACGTTCTGCACCGGGGCTTGGATGGCCGTCCAGACGTAGGCGCTGTTCAGCCACCAGCCGACGCCCGTGCCGACGATGATCGCGGCCGCGGAGATGAACAGCCGGCGGCGCAGCTCGAGCAGGTGCGCGCCGAGCGACATGCGCCGCTCGCGGTTCTTGCCGCCGCGCTGATTCACCGCGGTCACGTGGTCAGCTCTTGGTGGTGTCCGTGCTGCTGCCGGTCGCCTTCGGCTGGTCGGTCGTCGCAGCGTCGGCGGAGTCGGTGGTGCCCTCGGCCTGGTCGCTGTCGGAGCGGACCTCGTTCTTCAGGATCTTCATCGACTGGCCGAGGCTCCGGGCCAGTGCGGGCAGCTTGGGCGCGCCGAACAGCAGCAGGATGACCACGAGGATGATCAGGGCATGCCAACCGGTGAAGCCTTGAAACATGGGGTTCGTCCAATGATCGGTGGATGGTGCCCACAGTCTACCCGTCGTACGCCGCGAGCCCCGCTTCAGCCCAGGCCGCGACGGCGTCGCGCGCCTCGTCGGGGGCGACGACCGTGACGAGGCCGCCGAGCCCGGCGACCAGGCGCTTGAGTCCGTGATGGTGGGCGACGCGCAGCGTGACCCGCAGCCGGCCGTCGGACTGCACGTCGGTCGACGCGTCGGCGAGGTAGTCGGCGATGAGAGCGAGCGCGTCGGGGGCGACGTCGACGACCACGTCGAAGTCGGTGTCGGAGGCCTGGAAGAGCGTCGACGGCAGCACCGCGTCGGCGTGGTCTGCGACGGACTCGTCGACGACGACGAGGTCGGTCATGCGATCGACGCGGAAGTTCCGCACGTCGAGCCGCGTGTGACAGTAGGCCTGCAGGTACCAGTCGGCACCGTCGGAGAGCACGCGCAGCGGGTCGGTGCGACGCCGCATGTGCTCACCCTGGGCGTTGCGGTAGTCGAACTCGAGCTGGCGGCCGGTCTCGACGGCCTCGCGCACGAGCGTCAGCGAGGCATCCGACTTCGCCTCCTCGGCGCCGAGCGGAACCGGGTCCTCGGACGCACCCTCGGCGAGCTTGCGCTTCAGCGACGCGAGCTGCGCGCTGTCGCGGTTCTCGGGCAGCGTGCTGAGGTACTGCACGGCGGTGATGAGCGCCGCCGCCTCGCGCGAGCTCAGCCGCGGGGCATCGTCGATCGCCACGTGATGGACGATGATGATGAGGTCTTCCTCTTCGAAGGCGTCCCAGTCGATGTCGAACAGGTCGTTCGCCTGGTAGGTGCCGGTGTCGCCCGGCAGCCCCGACGTGGCGATGCGCTCGACCGCGGCGCGGATCTGCGCCTCGTCGACGCCGAAGTGCGCCGCAGCCTCGGCGACCTCGACGACGCGACGCTCGAGCAGGTACGGCACGAGCGCGAGCAGCAGCAGCAGCTTGTCGGGCGCCTTCTGGGGGCGGGGGCGTCGGTCGGTCATCGCGCCTCGTCTCGGTGGGCCGCCACGACGGCCGCGAGCCGGTCGCGGACGCGGGCGCGCAGCGAGTCGGGAGCGATCACCCGCACCTCGGGCCCGTACGAGGCGAGCTCGTCGGCGAACACCACCTCGTCGGTGTAGTGCAGGCGGATCACCCGGCCATCGCGTTCGACCGCGCGCCGTCCGAGGCGCACCTCGGCGTCGGAGCCGGCGATGAGCTCGAGGTCGGCGGCGTTCGCGAGCCGCAGCGCCTCGAGCTCGGCGAGCACGCGGTCCTGCACGCCCGGCTGGGGCGGGTCGAAGGTCGAGTTCGATACGGATGCCACGGGGCCGGTGATGCGGCTCAGCAGGAACGTGCGCGGGGCGTCGAGGTCGCGGTCGTGCCCGTGCAGGTGCCAGCGGCCCTCGTGCAGCACGAGCGCGTGCGGGTCGACCGTGCGCTCGCGGGGCGCCTCGGAGCCGGGGCGCAGGTAGCGGAAGCGCACCGTCTGGTGCCGGTCGAGCGCCTGGCGCAGCGGGTCGAACGCGCCATCGCGCACCCGCAGCCGAGGAGCGTACCCGATGACGGGTTCGCGCGGCTCGATGCCCAGGGCACGCAGCTTGGTGAGCGCGCGCTGCGAGTCCTCGGAGAGGGATGCCTCGCGCCACACCTCGGCGGCGAGGCCGAGCAACCCGATCTCATCGGGGGTGAACCGCACCGACTCTGGCAGCTCGTAGCGCCCTTTGCGGATGCGGTACCGCAGCAGCTGGTTGTCGCCGGCGTGGTCGGGCGACTCGAGGGTCTCGAGCGGGATGCCGAGCTCGCGCAGCTGCTCTTTGTCGCGCTCGAATTGCCGCTCGAGGTTCGCGTTGCGGCCGGGGCGTGCGTCGTACCGCTCCGCGTATCCGCGGACCGTCGAGAGGATCTCGGTCTTCAGCAGGCCGTGCTCGGTCGCGATGAGCGCGAGCACCAGGCTGAACAGCCGGTCGTCGGCCTCGATCCTCGATGCGATGCTCGACTCCCCTGGCACACGAGCGATCTTAGCGCCGCGCAGCACGTCGCCAGCCGCCGTCGCCGCGACGCGCCCGCTCAGGTCGCGGGCGCTCAGACGACGCCGAGGATGTCGACGACGAAGAACAGCGTCGAGCCGCCGGGCACCTGCCCGTTGCCCTGGTCGCCGTATCCGTCGGCCGGCGGGATGATGATGCCGACCTGCGAACCGATCTTCTGTCCGATGAGCCCCTTCGAGAAGCCCGGCACCACCTGCGACGTCTCGTCGTCGGCGACCGTGAACGCGGCGACGCCTCCGCGCTCCCACGTGGAATCGAACACCTTGCCGGTGTCCCAGAGCACGCCGGTGTACTGCACGACCACCTGATCGCCGCTCTCGACGACGTCGCCGTCGCCCTGCAGCAGCACCTCGACTTCGGTGTTGGCGGGCGGGTCGGACTTCGGCACGGTGATGCCGGGGCGCCCGTCGGGAGCGAGCACGACGGCGGGGAACCCGTCGCGCGTGAGCGTCGGCGTGCCGTCGGCGCGCACGGGGAACGCCCGCTGCACGTCGGCGACGATGACGAGGCTGTCGCCCGGCTGGATGCCGACGCTCGCGTTGCCCTCGTCGCCGAACGCGTCCTCGGGGGCCACGACGATCGCGACCCGCGACCCTTCGCGCGCGCAGCTCAGGCCCTTGGTGATGCCCTGGAGCGTCGTCTCGTTGAGGTCGAGCGGCAGCGGCTCCTCCGCGCCGAACCCGGCGACCTCGAGGGCCTCGCCGGTGCGGCCGTTGGAGATCGAGAGCCCCACCATGACGCGCTGGCCGTCCTGCAGCAGGTCGCCCTCGCCCGCGATCACCTCGGTGCACTGCGTGCGCTCGGGGGTGAGCGGTGTCGGGAAGCTCACGATGGGCTTCTCGCCGAAGTCGCCGCGAACCGAGACGGCGTCGGACGACACGCCCGGGCTCGCCTCGGGCTCGGCGGTCGGCCCGGCGCAACCGGTCAGGGCGACGGCGATGACACCGGCGGCGGCGATGAGCGCGATGGACGAGCGCACGGGACCTCGATTCGATCGACGGGGATGCGGGAGAGCAGCAGAAAGCCTACCCGGCGGTGCCGGACGTTTCGTTCGTGACGTCGGACGGCGAGGGCTCGGCGGGCAGGGAGGCCGTGTCATCCGACTCGCGAGCCAGGTTCGCCGCCGTGCCTGCCGCGCGAACCCGTTTGCGCAGGCTCTTGGCCGAGACATCCCGCTCGCCGAGGGCGCCCGGGGTCCAGACCTCGACGTCCTCATCGCTGAAGTCGGTCTTGGACGGGCGACGCTTCAGCTCGGGCAGCACCGTGCCGGGTGCGAGCCGGCGCGCGGTCAGCAGGAACCCGGTGTGCGCGATCATGCGGTGGTCGGGCCGCACTGCGAGGCCCTGCACGTGCCATCCGCGCACCATCGTCTCGTTCGCGACCGGCTCGGTGTACGCGCCGGTCGCGCGGATCGCCTCGGCGACCCGCGAGAGCTGCGTGACCGTTGCGACGTAGCAGAGCACGACGCCGCCGGGCTTCAGCGCCTCGGTCACCGAGCCGAGGACCTCCCAAGGGGCGAGCATGTCGAGGACGACGCGATCGACGGATGCCCCGGCCACCGTCTCGGGCAGCGCGTCGGCCAGGTCCCCCAGCGTGATCGACCAGTTCTCGGGGTCGTCGCCGTGATAGGTCGCGACGTTGCCGCGGGCCACCTCGGCGAACTCCTCGCGCCGCTCGAACGAGTACAGCCGCCCCTCGGGGCCGATCGCCCGCAGCAGCCACAGCGACAGCGCACCCGACCCGACGCCGGCCTCGACGACCGTCGCGCCTGGGAAGACGTCGGCCTGCGCGAGGATCTGCACCGCGTCCTTCGGGTAGACGATGGCCGCTCCGCGCGGCATCGACATCACGAAGTCACTGAGCAGCGGCCGCAGCGCGAGGTACTCGATGCCGACCGCGTTCGCCACGACGGAACCGTCGGGCAGGCCGATCAGGTCGTCGTGCGGGATCGGGCCCTTGTGCGAGTGGAAGACCTTGCCGGGCTCGAGCGTGATCGTGTGCATCCGGCCCTTCGGCCCGGTGAGCTGCACTCGGTCGCCGGCGCGGAACGGCCCGCTCTGCGCCCCGCGTGCCCCGTTCATGCGCGCGCCCCGGCGTAGGCGGCGGCGATGTCGTCGGCCGTGCGGCCGTCGAGTGTCGACCACAACAGGTGGTGCGGCACGTCGTCGAGGGCGAGGATGTTCGGCACGCCGATCGCAACGGCCCCGGCGGTCGCCGCCGAGGTGAGCCCGGCCGGCGAGTCCTCGATGGCGACGCACTCGCCGATCGGCACGCCGAGCTGCTGCGCCGCGGTGAGGTACGGCTCGGGGTGCGGCTTCGCCTCGGCGACCTCGTCGCCCGTGACAAGCAGGTCGAAGGCGTGAAAGGGGATGGCGTCGACGATGTCCTGGGCCATGGAGCGCACCGACATGGTCACGAGCGCGGTGGGCACGGATGCCTCGCGCAGCGCTTCGAGCAGTTCCTTCGCACCAGGCCGCCACGGCACGCCGTGCTCGGAGAGCTGTTCGCGCACGCGCTCGGTGAGCCGCGCCACGATGGTGTCGGCGTCGAGGTCGACGCCGTAGCGCTGGAACACTTCGGCCGACTCCCACAGCCCCGAACCGACCAGCCGCATGGCGTCGTCGTGGGTCCAGGTACCGCCGAACTCCTCGACCATCTCGGTCTCGGCGGCGATCCAGTAGGGCTCGGTATCGACGAGCGTGCCGTCCATGTCCCAGAGGACGGCGGCGGGAAGGCGAGTGGTCACAACGGGCAAGTCTACGGGCAGCGCCTATTGTGGGGTGGAGACCCCGGAGGTCGGAGTCGGAAACGGGGTGTCTGAGTGCATCAGCCGGTCGGGTTCGGAAGCGGACGCCTGCTCGTCGTCGCCTTCGAGGGTTGGAACGATGCCGGCGAAGCCGCCAGCGGCGCCGCGCGCCTGCTCGTCGAACGCCTCGGGCTCGTCGAGATCGCCGCGGTCGACCCCGAGCTCTACTACGACTACCAGTTCAACCGCCCGACGGTCGTCTCGGGCGACGACGGCGTGCGTCGCATCGAATGGCCGGGTGCAGCGTTGCTCGGTCCCGGCGGCCCGGCCGACGACGGCGATGACGCGGTCACCGGGCCGGGTGCGGCCGTGCTGCACGTGCTGCTCGGCGCCGAACCCGCCCGGAGCTGGAAGAGCTTCGCGTCCGAGCTGATCGACGCCGCCCTCGCGGCCGACGTCGACGGCATCGTGCTGCTCGGCGCTATGCTCGCCGACGCACCGCACACCCGCCCCCTCATGGTGTTCGCCTCGAGCGAGAACCCCGACGTGCGCCAATCGCTCGGCGTCGAACGCTCGAGCTACGAGGGGCCCATCGGCATTCTCACCGTGCTGGCCGACCAGGCCGAGCGGGTCGGCATCCCGACCGTGACGCTCTGGGCGTCGGTGCCCCACTACGTGCACAACGCGCCGTCGCCGAAGGCGGTGCTCGCCCTGCTGGCCAAGCTCGAGGAGCTCACCGGCCTGTCGATCCCCCGCGGCAGCCTCGAGGTCGACGCCGCGGCGTGGGAGGCCGGAGTCGACGCCCTCGCCGCCGACGACGAGGAAATGGCCGGGTACATCGAGCAGCTCGAGCGCGCCCGCGATGCCGTCGATGCGCCCGAGGCGAGCGGCGAGGCGATCGCGAAGGAGTTCGAGCGGTATCTGCGCCGCCGAGGCGACCAGCGCGGCGACGAGCCCTGGCGGCCGCCGGCAGGCGGCTGAGCCTCGGCGCGGCCACGCGGCATCCGATCATCGAACGCACGTGTTCGCGCTGATGGCGCCGGCGTACGCGATCGCGGTGGGGCTCAGGCGTCGATGACGCCGGCCGCGAGCAGCCAGAAGATGAGCCCGCCCAGCGCGATGCGGTAGATCACGAACAGCAGGTAGCTGTGCCGTGAGATGTACTGCATGAAGAACGCGATGATGAGGATCGCGACGACGAACGCGACCAGCGTGGCCGCGGCCGTCTCGATCGGGCCGTACACGCTCGGCTCGCCGATGCTCTTGAACGCCTGGAACAGCCCCGAGGCGAACACCGCCGGGATGGCGAGCAGGAACGCGTACCGCGCCGCGGCCTCGCGCGTGTACCCGAGGAACAGCCCCATCGAGATCGTGCCGCCCGACCGGGAGACGCCGGGGATGAGCGCCAGTGCCTGCGCGAGCCCGAACAGGATGCCGTGGCCGACCGTGAGCCGGTCGAGCGTGCGGGTCTTGCGCCCCGCCCAGTCGGCCAGGCCCAGGATGAGGCCGAACACGATGAGCATGGTCGCGACGATCCACAGCGACCGGAACGTGGTCTCGATCTCGTCTTGGAACAGCAGCCCGAGGATGCCGATCGGCAGCGAACCGACGATGATCAGCCAGCCCATGCGCGCGTCGGGGTCGTTGCGCGGCACCCGGCCCGTGAACGAGCCGAACCAGTGCGAGATGATGCGCACGATGTCGCGCCAGAAGAACACGACCACGGCCGTCTCGGTGCCGAGCTGGGTGATCGCGGTGAACGCGGCGCCCGGGTCCTGGGCGTTCGGGAGGAACTCGCCCAGGATGCGCAGGTGCGCGCTGGACGAGATCGGCAGGAACTCCGTCAGCCCCTGCACGAGGCCCAGGATCAGGGCTTCGAGCACGTTCGCCTCCTCCTTCCGCCTCCGCGCGGAAGGGCGGAGACCCGGGACCGCCCCGTCGAATCGGTCGTCAATAGTCGAGCAGCAAGTCCCGGAGCACCTGCCTCCCGAATGCTAGCGCGTCGAGCGGAACCCGCTCGTCGACGCCGTGGAACATCGCCGGGAAGTCGAGCGTGTCGGGCAGCCGCAGCGGCGCGAACCCGTACCCGCGGATGCCGAGCCGGCTGAGCGACTTGTTGTCGGTGCCGCCGCTCAGCATGTACGGGAAGATCGCCGCGCCGGGGTCGTGCGCCGTGATCGCGCGCGTGACGGCGTCGACGAGCGGCCCAGAGGTCGGCGCCTCGAGCCCGACGTCGCGGTGCACGATCTCGATCTCGATGTCGTCGCCCACGATCTCGCGCACGCGCGCCAGCACCTGGTCCTCCTCGCCGGGCAGGGTGCGGATGTCGACGAGCGCCTCGGCCAGGTCGGGGATCACGTTGTGCTTGTAGCCGGCGTGCAGCAGGGTCGGATTCGCCGTCGTGCGCAACGTCGCGGTGATGAAGCCCGAGGCCGACCCGGTGGCGAGCGCGAGCTCGTCGGGCGAGACCTGCTCGGGGTCGACGCCCAGCGCCGTCGCGATCTCGCCGAGCAGTTCGCGGGTGGTGTCGGTGAGCCGCACGGGCCACTCGGTGCGCCCGAGTGCGGCGATCGCCTCGGCGAGCCGTGTGACCGCGTTGTCGCGGATGAGCCGGGAGCCGTGCGCGGCGGTGCCCCGCGCACGCAGCCGCACCCAGACCAGCGCCTTCTCGCCCGTCTGCAGCAGGTAGGCACGGGTGCCGCCCACGGTGATGGAGTACCCGCCGACCTCGCTGATCGCCTCGCTCGCGCCGGCGAACAGCTCGGGGTGCTCGTCGACCATCCAACTCGCGCCGTACCCGCCGCCGGCCTCCTCGTCGGCGAAGAACGCGACCACGGTCTCGCGTTCGGGCAGGTCGCCCGACCTGAGGATGTCGCCGATCGAGGTGAGGATCATGGCATCCATGTCCTTCATGTCGACAGCGCCGCGGCCCCACAGGCAGTCGTCTCGGATCTCGCCCGCGAACGGGTCGACGCTCCAGGCGCGGGAGTCGGCGGGCACGACGTCGAGGTGGCCGTGCAGCACGAGGCCGGGCTTCGCCGGGTTGCGGCCCGGAACCCGGGCGACGACGCTCGCGCGGCCGGGAGCGGACTCGAATATCCGGGGTTCGAGGCCGAGGGCCGCGAGCTCGGCCTCGACGTACTCGGCGGCCTCGCGCTCGCCGTTGGAGCGGCCTTCCCCGTGGTTCGTCGTGTCGATGCGGATGAGGTCGCGGGCGATGCGGGCGGTCTCCTCGAGTTCGGTCGGGGCGTCTGGATTCGCGGAGGATTCGGCCATGCGCTCCACCGTAGCGAAGTGGTCAGAGGCGCCTCGCAAACCGTGCTAATGTCTTCTACGGCCGCTGAGGGATCAGCGGCGGACACACGCGCGGGTGGCGGAAATGGCAGACGCGCTAGCTTGAGGTGCTAGTGCCCGAAAGGGCGTGGGGGTTCAAGTCCCCCCTCGCGCACGATGTGTCGGAAGGCCCGGATCGGTTTCGATCCGGGCCTTTCGTGTGTTCGGGTGCGCTGCGTGTGCGATGGCGAAGCGCTCTGCCCGTTCGACCGGTCGGCGAGGCATCCGTTGATTCAGCGATACATGAGTTCATGATTTCCTGTACTCTCGACGCATGACGTTCGCGACGGCCACCCTGACCCACCGAGCGGCGCTGAGCCGGTTCGGCCATGCGCTCGGCGATCCCACACGGACGGGCATCCTGCTCGCGCTCCGCGAGGCGCCCGGCTTCCCATCCGATCTGGCCGACGCGCTCGGCGTCTCGCGGCAGGTCATGTCGAACCAGCTGGCGTGCCTGCGCGGCTGCGGGCTCGTCGAGGCGGTCCCCGAGGGGCGGCGCACGTGGTACCGGCTCGCCGATCCGCACCTCGCACCGGCCCTCGACGAACTGCTGCGCGTCGTGCTGCACGTCGAGCCCGACTGCTGCGACGGCGAGGGCTGCACGTGCTGAGTCCCCCGGCCGCGCTCTCGGCCGACCGACGCGACCGGTTGCACCGGCGCATCCGGCTGATCGTCGCCGCCACGATCTCGTACAACGTCATCGAGGCCGCCGTCGCGATCGCCGCGGGAACCGCCGCCTCCTCGGTCGCGCTGATCGGATTCGGGCTCGACTCCGTCGTCGAGGTGCTCTCGGCGGCCGCCGTGGCCTGGCAGTTCACCCGTCGCGACCCCGAGCGCTGGGAGCGACCGACGCTGCGGGTCATCGCGATCGCGTTCTTCGCGCTCGCCGCCTACGTGACGGTGTCTTCGGCGGTCGCGCTCGCCGGCGGAGCCGAGGTGCGGCACAGCACGATCGGCATCGTGCTCACGGTGGTGAGCGTCATCCTGATGCCGTTCCTCTCGCTCGCCGAGCGCCGGGCCGGGCGCGAGCTCGGCTCGGCGACGGCCGTCGCCGACTCCACGCAGACCCTCATCTGCGCGTGGCTCTCGGCCGCCGTGCTCGCCGGACTCGTGCTCAATTCGACGCTGGGCTGGTGGTGGGCCGACGCCGTCGCCGGCCTCGTCATCGCCGCCTTCGCGACGCACGAGGGCGTCGAGGCGTGGAAGGGCGACGCCTGCGCGACCTCGGTCGGCATGATCCTCGAGGCCCAGGAGGGCGACGAGCCCGACGACTCCTGAGCGATCGCCGCGCCGTGCGGACGCGTGGCCTGCGCGACTTGCCCCATTCGAATGAATGTTCGAAACTGGGCGGGTGAGCGCATCTCCCCTGCCCCAGGCATCCCGACTCGACCGGGTGGGCGAGCTGCAGTCGCGCATCCGCGGCATGGAGGCCACCCGGCTCGACTCTCGGGCGGTGCCCACGCACCCCGCATTCGCCGACGTGCTGCCCGGGGGCACCCTGCGCGAGGGCACCGTGGTGCAGGTCGCCGGCTCCACGAGCCTCGTCATGGCGCTGCTCGCCGGTGCGTCGCAGAGCGGCCGGTGGGCGGCCGTGGTCGGGCTGCCCGACTTCGGCGTCGAGGCGGCGGCGCGGTTCGGCATCGCACTCGACCGGCTCGTGCTGGTTCCCGATCCAGGCGGGCAGTGGCTGACGGTCGCCGCCACCCTCGCCGAGGTGATCCCCGTCGTCGCGGTGCGGCCGTCGGGGCGCGTCTCCCCGGCCGAGGCGTCCCGGCTGGCCGCTCGCATCCGCCAGCGCGGATCGGTGCTCGTCGCGGCCGGCGACTGGCCGGGCGCCGACACCGTGCTCGAGGTCGCGGCGAGCGAGTGGGCCGGGCTCGAACCCGGGCACGGCGCCCTGCGCGAGCGTGAGGTCGAGGTGCGGGTCGGCGGGCGCGGCGAACTCGCACGCGGCCGGCGCGCCCGGTTGCGCCTGCCCGAGCGGGGGCTGGCTGCAGCGCGGGCTTCGGCTGCCGAGGGGGCGGATGCCCCGCTCGCCCCCGTGCTGCCGCTCGAACGGCGGGCCGGATGAGCGACCTCGCCCGCACGATCGTGCTCTGGTGCCCCGACTGGCCGGTCCTGGCCGCCGCCCGCGAGGCCGCGATCGACCCGTCGTCGCCCATCGCGCTCACCGCGGGGGGACTCGTGCACTCGTCGTCGGCCTCGGCACGCCGCGAGGGCGTCATCCGCGGCCTGCGACTGCGCGAGGCGCAGCTGCGGTGCCCGTCGGTCGTGGTGCTGGCCTACGACGCGGCGCTCGACGCGCGGGCGTTCGAACCGGTCGTCCGCGCGGTCGAACAGGCGGTGCCGGGCGTGCAGGTGGTGCGGCCCGGCACGCTGGCGATGCGGGCACGCGGCCCGGTGCGCTACTACGGCGGTGAGGATGCCGCGGCGCAGGCGCTGCTCGCGACCGTGGCCTCGGCCGGGGTGCCCGATGCCAGGGTAGGAGTCTCCGACGGGCCGTTCGCCGCCGAGCAAGCCGCCCGGGCCACCCGCGACGAGCAGCCCGTCGGGGTCGTCGACGCCGGGGCATCCGCCGGGTTCCTCGCCCCGCTGCCGGTGCGCCTGGTGGTCGAGCCGCGGGTCGCGACGCTGCTGCAGCGCCTCGGGGTGCGTACGCTGGGCGAGTTCGCCGCGCTGCCGGCCGACGATGTGCGCCGTCGGTTCGGCGCCGCGGGCGCGTTCGCGCATAGGCTCGCTGCGGGGCGCGAGGGCACTCGGGTCGCGCCGCGCACTCCCCCGCCCGAGTTCGCCGTCGAGCAGGAGTTCGAGCCGCCGATCGACCGGGTCGACCAGCTCGCGTTCGCGTTCCGGGTGCGGGCCGAGGAGTTCATCGACCGCATGCGCGCGAGCCGGCTCGTGTGCACCGCGATCCGGGTCGAGATCGACGACGACCGCGGCGGGCACTCGGGTCGTGGCTGGCTGCACCCGCGCTGGTTCACCGCGGCCGACGTGGTCGACCGCATCCGGTGGCAGCTGCAGGGGTCGGGCAGCGCCGATCGCGGCCTCGCGGCGCCGATCGTGCGTGTGCGGGTGGTGCCCGAGCGGGTCGACTCGACCGGCAACCACGAAGACGGGCTGTGGGGCGGCGGACCCGACGAGCGCGTGCACCACGGTCTCACCCGGGTGCAGAGCATGCTCGGGCACGACGCGGTCGTCACGGCCGCGGTCGGCGGTGGTCGCATGCTCACCGACCGGCAGGTGCTCGTGCCGTGGGGCGACCGGCCGCCCGAGCGCCGCGACGACGCCCCCTGGCCGGGCAGCCTGCCCGCGCTCGCACCCGCGAGCGTGTTCCGCGAGCGCCCCCGGGCGGTGCTCCTCGACGCGGGTGGCGCGACCGTGACGGTCGACGACCGCGGCGCGGTGTCGGCCGCCCCGGTCTCGTTCGCGGTCGGCGGCGGCGAGCCCGCCGCGGTGCGCGCCTGGGCGGGCCCGTGGCCGGTGGTCGAACGCTGGTGGGATCCGGTGCACGCCCGCCGCGTGCACCGCTTCCAGGTGGTCGACGACGACGGCTGCGCCTGGCTGCTGGTGCGCGACGCCGACGGCTGGCAGGCCGAGGCGAGATACGACTAGGGGCGGCGATGGGCTGGAACAACCCCGAGATCCCCTGGTCCGAGCTCGAGCGCACGCTCTCCGACCGGCGCCGGCCCGACCAGAGCCGGTCGAAGCTCATCGCCGACGGCGGCGACAGTCCGGCATGGAGTCGCAAGCGACATCCGTACAAACCCTCGACTCCCCTGCCGCCGCCGACCGAGCCGCTCGTGCCCTATGCCGAGCTGCACGCGCACTCGGCCTACAGCTTCCTCGACGGCGCCTCGATGCCCGAGCAGCTCGTCGAAGAGGCCGTGCGGCTCGGCCTCACCGGACTCTCGCTCACCGACCACGACGGGTTCTACGGCATCGTGCGGTTCGCCGAGGCCGCCGAAAGCTTCCCCGACCTCACGACCGTGTTCGGGGCCGAGCTCTCGCTCGGGCTCTCGGCGCCCCAGCTCGGCGCGGCCGACCCCCAGGGCGACCACCTGCTCGTGCTCGCCCGGCGCGAAGCGGGCTACCACCGGCTCGCGGGCGCGATCACGGCGGCGCAGCTCGCCGGCGGTGAGAAGGGCCGACCGGTCTACGACCTCGACGACCTGGCCGCGCGGGCCGGCGACGACTGGGTCGTGCTCACCGGGTGCCGCAAGGGTGCGGTTCGCAGGGCGCTGGCCGCCGACGGGCCGGATGCCGCGTGGCGCGAGCTCGACCGGCTGGTCGCGCTGTTCGGCGCCGAGCACGTGGTGGTCGAGCTCACCGACCACGGGCACCCCGACGATCAGGTGCGCAACGACGTGCTCGCCGGCCTCGCCGCGCGCGCCCGGCTGCCGATCGTCGCGACGAACGCGGTGCACTACGCGACGCCGCCCGAGCATCGACTCGCGTCCGCGCTCGCCGCGGTGCGGGCCCGGCGCAGCCTCGACGAGCTCGACGGCTGGCTGCCGGGCAGCGACGGACAGCACCTGCGGTCGGGCGCCGAGATGCAGGCGCGGTTCGCCAGGTATCCGGGCGCGGTGGCCCGCTCGGTATCGCTGGCCGACGAGCTCGGGTTCACGCTGCGCAGCGCCCGGCCGCGCCTGCCGAAGCAGCAGGTGCCGGCGGGGCACACGCCGATGAGCTGGCTGCGCGAGCTGGTTTGGCGGGGCGCTGCCGAGCTGTACCCCGGTGTGCCCGACCACGTGCGCGATCGACTCGAGCAAGAGCTCGCGGTGATCGAGCAGAAGGACTTCCCCGGCTACTTCCTGATCGTGCACGACCTGGTGCGCGAGGCGCGCGACCGGGGCATCCTGTGCCAGGGCCGCGGATCTGCGGCGAACTCGGCGGTCTGCTACGCGCTGCGCATCACCGCGGTCGACTCGATCGGCTTCAACCTGCCGTTCGAGCGGTTCCTGTCGGCGCTGCGCGACGAAGAGCCCGACATCGACGTCGACTTCGACTCCGACCGGCGCGAAGAGATCATCCAGTACGTCTACGGCAAGTACGGGCGCGAGAACGCCGCCCAGGTCGCCAATGTCATCAGCTACCGCCCGAAGAACGCGGTGCGCGACATGGCGAAGGCGCTCGGGTACTCACCCGGCCAGCAAGACGCCTGGTCGCGCCAGGTCGAGCGCTGGGGCGCCGTCGTCGAGACCGACGACCACGACATCCCGCAGCCGGTCGTCGAGCTCGCCGAGCAGGTGCTCGGGTTCCCGCGGCACCTCGGCATCCACTCGGGCGGCATGGTGCTCACCGACCGCCCGGTCGGCGAGGTGGTGCCGATCGAGCACGCCCGCATGGAGCACCGCACGGTGCTGCAATGGGACAAGGACGACTGCGCGTGGATGGGGCTCGTGAAGTTCGACCTGCTGGGGCTCGGCATGCTCGCGGCGCTGCAGTACACCTTCGACCTGATCCGCGAGACCACCGGCGAGACCTGGGAGCTGGCGAGCCTGCCGAAAGAAGAGGCCGCCGTCTACGACATGCTGTGCCGAGCCGACTCGATCGGGGTGTTCCAGGTCGAGTCGCGGGCGCAGATGGGCACCCTCCCACGCCTGAAGCCGCGCGAGTACTACGACCTGGTCGTCGAGATCGCGCTCATCCGGCCCGGTCCGGTGCAAGGCGGTGCGGTGCATCCGTACATTCGCCGTCGCACCGGCGAAGAGGAGGTGACCTACCTGCATCCGAAGCTCGAGCCGGTACTGGAGCGCACGAAGGGGGTGCCGCTCTTCCAGGAGCAGCTCATGCAGATGGCGGTCGCGGTCGGCGACTGCACGCCCGCCGACGCCGACCTGCTGCGCCGCGCGATGGGCTCCAAGCGCGGGGTCGAGAAGATCTCACGGCTGAAAGAGAAGCTCTACGCGGGTATGGCGCGCAACGGCCTCTCACCCGAGGACGCCGACCTCGTCTACGGCAAGATCGAGGCGTTCGCCAACTTCGGCTTCGCCGAGAGCCATGCGCTGAGCTTCGCACTGCTCGTCTACGCGAGCTCGTGGCTGAAACTGCACTACCCGGCAGCGTTCCTGGCCGCGCTGCTGCGCGCCCAGCCGATGGGCTTCTACTCGCCGCAGACACTCACCGCCGACGCCCGGCGACACGGGGTGCGGGTGCTGCGGCCCGACATCCAGCGGTCGGGGGTGCACGCGGGGCTCGAACCGCTCGACGCGGACGAGCGATCGGATGCCTCGCCTCGCCGCGCTCCGACCGGCATGCCGACGTGCGCGGCCGCCGAGCAGCCGCCCGTCCCGAAGGAGTTCGACCGCGAGGCACCCGACCGGTCGGCCGAGCATCGGCGCGACGGCGCGTTCGCGGTGCGGCTCGGGCTGGCAGACGTCTCGTCGATCGGCGAGAAGACCGCCGAGCGCATCGTCGCCGAACGCGGGCGCGGCGGCCCGTTCCGCGACCTGGCGGAGGTGTCGAGACGGTGCGGGCTCGAGGCATCCGAACTCGAAGCGCTCGCCGCTGCCGGGGCGTTCGCGTCCTTCGGGCTCGACCGCCGCCGGGCGCTCTGGCTCGCGGGCGAGGCCGCACAGGATCGCGAGGAGTTCCTGGCGGGCTCGGTCGTGATCGTACAGCCGCCGTTGCTGCCGCTGCTCACCGAGGCCGAGCAGGTCGTGTACGACCTGTGGGCCACCGGGATCTCGCCCGACGACCACCCGATCCGGCACATCCGCGAGCAGCTCGACGCCCGCGGCGTGCTGCGGGTCGACCGGCTGCGCGACGCCGAGTCGGGCCGGCGCATCGAGGTCGGCGGCGTGGTCACCCATCGGCAGCGGCCCGCGACCGCGTCGGGCATCACGTTCCTGAATCTCGAAGACGAGTCGGGCACCGTGAACATCATCGCCGGGGTCGGCGTGTGGAACCGGTACCGCCGCATCGCCCGCGAGGCGCCCGCGATGATCGTGCGCGGCATGCTCGAGCGCAGCCGCGATGGCATCGTGAACGTCGTCGCCGACCGGTTCGAGTCGCTCGCCGTGTCGGCCAGGCACCGCTCGCGCGACTTCCGTTAGCCTCGATCGGTGCCCGCTCCCGACTCCCCCTTCGACGGCCCAGACCGCTACGGCTCCGACGTGCTCGCCGGCGACTGGCGTGCCCGCGGGCGCCGTGTCATCCCCGAGGTGGCCGCCGACCGCGATCTCGTCGTCGAGCTCACCGCCGACGGGTTCTGCGGTGCCGTGGTCGCCGTCGAGAAGCAGACCGTCACCCTCGAGGACCGATTCGGCAGGCGCCGACTCTTCCCGCTCGGGCCGGGGTTCCTCGTCGACGGCGAACCGGTGAAACTCGTGCCGCCGACGCGAGCCGCACCCGGCGCACGCGGTGCCGGCTCGAGCGGCGCGCCCGGTGTGCCTGGAGGCGCGACCGGCGGCGCATCCGCACGCCCGCGCACCGCGTCGGGCTCGTTCGCCGTCGACCACGGCCGTGCGAAGGTCGCGCTGCCGAGCCGCATCTTCGTCGAGGGCCGGCACGACGCCGAACTCGTCGAGCGGGTGTGGGGCGCCGACCTGCGCGTCGAGGGCGTCGTCGTCGAGTATCTCGAGGGCGTCGACCTGCTTCCCGACCTGCTCGACGAGTTCCGCCCCGGCCCGGGGCGCCGGGCAGGCGTGCTCGTCGACCACCTCGTGCCCGGGTCGAAAGAGCAGCGCATCTCCGACGCGGTCGCTCGCGGGCCGCACGGGGCGAACGTGCTCGTGGTGGGGCATCCGTTCATCGACATCTGGCAGGGAGTGAAACCCGCACGGCTCGGCATCGAGGCCTGGCCGGTCATCCCCCGCGGCACCGAGTGGAAGCACGGCATCTGCGCCGCCTTCGGCTGGCCGCACGCAGACCAGGCCGACATCGCCCGGGCGTGGCAGCGCATCCTCGGCCGGGTGCGCGATTACACCGACCTCGAGCCGGCACTCCTCGGCCGCGTCGAGGAGCTCATCGACTTCGTGACCGCACCCTGACCCCTCTCCACGGCGGCCCACCCACTCCCACTCACCCACCCCACTCAGCGGATCAGGAATTCCGACCGAGACGGCGGCGTGTCGCGGCATCCACACCGGCGTGTCACCGAAACGTTCCTGATCCGCTGAAAGGGGGCCGTGCCGCGGAAGCTGAAAGGGGGCCGTGCCGCGGAACCGAACCGCACCCGATCGCGTACCTCCCGCGGGCGTGCTCAGACCGAGAACCCGCCGTCGCTGTGGATGAGCTGCCCCGAGATCCAGCCGCCCTCGTCGGCGAGCAGGAACCGCACGAGCCGCGCCGCGTCGTCGGGCGTGCCGAGCCGGCCCGTGGGCTGGTGGGCGGCCAGCGCCGCCCGGGTCTCGTCGTCCATCCAGCCGGTGTCGACGGGGCCGGGGTTCACGAGGTTCGCGGTGATGCCGAGCGGCGCGAGCTCGCGGGCCGCGGCGATCACGATGCGGTCGAGTGCGCCCTTGCTGGCGCCATAGGGCAGGTTGCCGACGACGTGGTCGCTCGTGAGGGCGACGATCCGCCCGCCGTCGGCCGGCACCTGACGGGCGAACGCGCGAATCAGCAGCCACGCGGCCCTCGTGTTGACCGCGAAGTGCCGGTCGAAACTGTCGAGCGTGGTGTCGAGGATGCCCGAGTCGACGCTTTCGGCGTGCGAGAGCACCAGCGCGCCGACCGGTCCGAGCACGTCGCCGACCTCGGCCAGCAGCCGATCGGGTACGGCGGGGTCGGCGAGATCGACCTCGAAGGCAGCTGCCCGCCGACCGAGCCCCTGCACTGCCGCGACCAGCCGATCGGGGTCGTTCACGGGGTCGGCGCCGAGCGGAACCCGCTGCTCGTACGCCCGCCACGAGGTGA